>JAANWX010000084.1 GCA_018263575.1 Chloroflexota bacterium
GAACCGGTAGGATACGCTGACCACCTTGGGGGCAGAAAGCACTTCCGAGGGCATTTCTTCTACCGGGGCTAATTCGTAGGCCTGGGTATTGTCACCGCTACAACCGGCAACAAAGAGGCTAACGAGCAGCAATCCCCCCACAATCAAGATCATTTTCAGTCGGTGCATGACGGACATCTCTCCTTAGAGTTCAACCCTTCCCTGAGAGCAGACTTCAAAAGTCTCACAAAGTGCTTTAGAAAAGTTACCCAAGGGCTTCCAACCTTATAAACACAAAACGTTATTCTAAAGACTTTTGAAGTCTATCTTCGGGATGGTGAACGTTTACCTGTGATTTATCCCCATCTTATCTAAGGAAGAATTGGACGTCATGCGCAAAATGGCGTAAAATCGAATAGGCAATATGGCGTATGGGAGTAGTATAGAAACCCCGGCTACACCACCAGCATATTGAGCAGGTACCTGATATGATATGGAGTAAGGGCGCTTAAAGTAGCTCCCACGGTGCTACAAAATTGGTTTGAAAAAGACTTTCCTTGATGATTTCTTGTTGATCTGGAAAAACGTCTGCCCAGGCACGTACCAAACCAAAACACCCGGTGAGCATCATATCACCATAAGGCGCTGCAAAATGGGTGGGCAAAGATGATGCTTTCATCATTCCCCGACGTGGGCCGAGGACGGTTATAAAACCTACTTCCAGGGGTTGGCGATTCTCGACCAAAGCCCCATGACCATGATGATCAAAAACTTCTTCATTAGTCAGCGAACCCTCGATCAAACGCCGTAATAGTTGATCCAAGGTTTTCTTGTTCACGTGTCCCGTATGGTGCTCGAAAACTCCACAGATTTCTGTATTCTCAATCCGAAATGCTAGCGTATGCATATTGCCAATATTGACTGCGACAACATTTTCTTGTTTCTTGACCTTTGGATCCAAAAGTGCACCCAGGATAGCGGCCGGGGAAGTATCCATAACCATCAGGTCTACATCTGCCGACAGTCCGGTGGAGTAAGCGCTGTCAGCTACATTTTGAAGCCGAGTCATTATTTTGGGGATTTGCCCTGCCCTGTGCGCAAAAGTCGATAAGGTTTTCTTGTCTTCCAGGCATTCTTCAAGATAATCGAAACGGAATTTACGATCTGAGATGTTTGGAGGCGCGGCGCCATGATCAAAAACAGCCACCGCAACTCCATCCAATGACAGAGAAACCCCAAAGGCCCTAAACGCCTCCTGGATGGTCTTAAAATTAAAATCACAGCAAGAAATGGATGCTAAGTCTGTGCGAGATTTGAGCAATTGCTTGACTTCATCATCACTGACAATGACTACTCCCATCTCTTGAACACGTTCAAGATCATCATTAAAGGTGCGAGCTGCTTGTGGGGTAATAAAGACTGGATTCCCGGCGCGGACATGATCACGAACCGCCCAATGAGATGGCCCGCCGCCCATCGTGTAGCCTTGCAATAAAATGGGTTGCTTCTGGCGAGTGGCCTGTTTAACCTTTTGGGCCACCTGCATGGTAGGGGAGGGCATGACCAACTTGAAGCAATTTTCAGGTTGGAAATCAGTATTAAATAGAAGAATGTCTTGTGTTCCAGTTCCTATGTCAACGGCTAATAACTGCATTCAATATCTCCTGATAGCTTTATAAATTAGTAACTACTCACCCCCCCTCACCCTAGCCCTCGCTCTGCTCACGGTGTGCAGCCCGCCCGGTGGGCAACCCTCAGGTTGTAGGCTGTGCCTTGGCAAGGATTGAGGTGAGGGCAGGGTCTGAACGGTTACGAGATTTCCCGCCCGAAGGTGTCAGTTAACATAACGTTTTGTTTCCCATTTTTGTACGGCTTTCAATACCCCTTGGGCAATACGAGATGGGCGCTCTGGAATTCCCGCGACTTGAGCATCTTTCCCACGAGGATCAACTTCAATGATTTTTGTCTTGGCCTTAACCGGAATATTCGTGTGGGTTATGCCACGCAAGACACCATCCAAGGGCGCTTGAAGGGAGAATTTTTCAATAAAGGCGATTTCCTGCCATTGCTCTACCGGGTCCCCAGGTTGAAATTGGGTATAAAAAATACCAGATACTGGCGCGTAAACGTAACGGTCACGAGCATGTCCCCCAATTGGTTTAGGTTCTCCTTTTAAGTTTTTTGTGGACCCATGGGAGATAATTTGGCCTAAAGAATCTCCCCATTTGGTTTCAACAGCAAGATCGGTTGTAGTCCCAGCGACAAAATTAGGTCCCAATCCGATAGTGAGGGGAGCAAGGCCAAGTTGTGGTTCAGGGGATTGATGTTTTTTCATTTGCGCGTCGATAAGAATGTGGGGCTGGATGGTTTCCAGGAGGGATGTGAGCTTGCTTGTTGAAAGGGGGATGAAGTCATGGGGTAGAAGTAACTCGCGGGAGAGGGGAAGATTATCCACGCGTTGGGCCTCAACGCCCTCCAAGGTGGAAAAGCCATCAAAAATAGCGTCTGTGAAAGCCATTTTCCGGCGGGTTACAGTGGGCGTTTGTATCTCATGAATCACAACCAAATACCCGGCTTGAAACAAAGCATGTGCTACCGCTGAGCCAATATCGTTACTACCTCGGACAAGGATTATCGGTTTCATAGAATTTCTTCCAATCTCTTCCTAGAAGTAGAAGGGGAAATCAATCAGCTTTTGTTCTCAACCATCCCCACACATGATAAACCACGGCGCCGCATAAGAAGCCAATGCCCAAATTACTGGTCGCGATGGCTAGAATCAAAACAAGTAAGGCCGTAAACCATTCAATTAGACCCTTGAGATCACGAGCTAAGAGCATATGTTGAAATCCAACATATGCCAGTAACACGCCCAGAACTGGGAAGGGGATCAGGCTGAAAATTTGCATACTTGCCTCACCACCGAGCAAACCGAGTGCCAGAAACATACTGCCCAACATGAGTGGCGCGCCACCTGTGCGTGCCCCTAATCGATAATGGGCCGTCAATCCGCCACAGCCATGACATAAAGGCATCCCACCAATCAAAGCGATGGCGCCGTCAATCGTCCCCATGGTAAGCATAAGTTTACGCTCAGTAACGTGGTCAGCTTTTTCTCCAAAGTAGGTGCGGGCTGCATCGGCCGTGGCGTAAATGGAATTCCCCAAACTTAAAGGGATTTGGGGGATAGCAAGCAGAATTAATCCGCGCCTGAGTTGGTCCCAGGTGGGAATGAGTGGTAGAAATTTTGGCAAGGTGAGCTTTAAGGTAAGAGGCGGAAGCCCCAGGTGAAAGGTCGAAATCCCCACGCCAAAGACAACCAAACCCAAAGCAGCAAAATCACGTTTCCACACCAGGAAAACGAATAAGAAGATTGCTGCGCCGCTAATAAGAATCCAGACCCAAGCAATGGTTTGATTGGAAAAGGTGAGGCTTCCCTGCCAAGGACTGGAGGGTTGGGAAACAAGCTTCCAGGCTGATTTAAATAACAGCCAAGCCAGCCCCAACTGAATACCACGCACCACTGGTTTAGGAAAAGCTTTTTCAACCCAGCGATCCAAGCGGGCAAACCCCATGCCAAGAAAAGTTGCCGCATTCCAGATAGCGCCGGTGACAATCATCACAGGAGACAGCCCCAAAGCGAGCGACAGCGCTGAGACGGATTTGAGCGGCTGGACAGGAATTGGCAGGCGATAAATTAACGCTACCAAAATATAAGCAATACCAATTCCTACGAAGACGGCGGTGGCATCCATGCCGTTAAGAGAAATAAGCGCCAGAATAAGGGGCAGCATCACACCCAAGTCAGCCAAAGCGCCTGAAAACTCCGATAGGGAAAAAACAAAAGAGTCTTTGTGAATAGCTTTTTGCATTTTCAACCTCCACTCACAGGTGGGAAAAACACAATGTTATCGTTCGGGGTCAAAACCTGATCAGGTTGGGCGAATTCCTGGTTAACGGCCACGATGCTGGTTCCTAGGACTGGCTCCAGGGCCGGTCGCGTTTGTACCAGGGCGGCTAACAGGCATTCAACCGTGGTCGATTCGGGGACTTCAATTTCAAGCCATGAGGTCCCAACTCGTTCTTTGAGGGTGGCGAAGAAACGGATTCCAAGTTTCATGCTGAAACCTTAGCCGGGGTTCGGGAGGGCCACTCCACCAGAACTGGTTCCTGGGCCTGGTAGTATGCCTCACCGCAACAAGCTTTGCACAGAAGGCGATCGTCCTGGCAAATCTCACGCTCATTAATGACCTCTTCCCCACAAATATCGCAGTTGACCCGCACACCCGCCCGGCTGACAATCTCATCAACAGGCGTTGTGAGCCGTACTTCTTGGATGAAGAGCAACTCTTCCATGGGCATGGCCTGGTAGCCTTCTAATTGAGCAAAGTAGCGCTTTTTTTGATGGGGGGCGTAGTCGTAAGCTTTCTGGCGCACATCCAAGCGAGGTGCCACTCGTAAGGCGCGACCAGTCTTCGTATCGATAAAAGTGGCCCCAATTTTACCATAATCTTCCACCCGCAAGGTGCGGTGGCCAACCGTGCACCCGGTGACGACTTCGACGCCATCTGCAAAACAGCCATCAGTTTCAACAATGATCAGCAGACGTTTTTTCTTCTGGGGCACTTCAATGCCCAGGGCGGCCGCGCCCGCTTGGGCCAAGCGGACACCAATCACCTGACGGGGACACAAATGCGAGTGACGGCTGGCAGAAATTTCGAGCAGGGTTTGTAATTCTGACATATTGTGATCTCCTCAAATAAAAAAGTGATTCGCAGGAGAACTCCCAGCGAATCACTTGATTCATGCTCAGGAAGGTCTCCTTTTCAATTCCGTCCCCTCACCTCTACCCTTGCCGAGGCACGCACAGCGTCCCAGGGGGAAGAAGGGGAGCAGGAGGGAAACTTCGGGGGGTTGGGATGTTTCCATCACCAGCCGGGGTCACTATAGAGGTGACCGGCCTGCTATCCATACATAATCAGTGTTTAGGTCTTCAGGCTCGGAGTCTTTCAGTAAATCGTATTTGGTTTTTGTTCTATTTTCAATTATACTTCATGCTTCTTTTTCTTGATTCTCGGTTTGTAGGCCATCTTTGAAGGCGCGGATACCGCCGCCAAGTTCACCTGCAATCTTAGTAATGCGTCCAGCGCCAAAGATAAGCATAACAATGACTAAAATAATGATAAGTTCTGTAGTACCAAGACCTGCCATAAAAATTCTCCTATGTAAAACTAATGAACCGAATTGCTTTCCTAAAACTCAACAACCATCACCCTCTCTTACAGGCAACAAAGTTGGTGTTGGGCCCGGTGTGGGCATAGGAAAGAGATTCTTCATCAGGCAACCACAACTAGGGATCTAAGGGTAGCAACGGACACATCGGTGATATTGGTGTAATCATTTTTTACAAAAAGTTTTGTGACCGAAGCCAAATTTCTATAAAAACTTGTTTGCGCGTTTTCTTTTACATTCTTTGTGAATTTGGAAACCCATGCCCCTAGATGGTCTCTCAAGAAATTGTTCTGGGTGCCCAGACAGGCGAGGGCTTCTTCGATGTCATTTTTCTTAAGCGCCTCGATTTCCTTGAAAATAAGAAAAGACATAAACTCCAATTCAATCACAATGTGGTCAGGGGCTTCTTTAAAATTGCTCGCTACTTGTAATCCGGATTCTCGATATCGGTTACTAGCATCGATTGTAGAATCGCCCATAATTCTCTGGTTGCTTTCGAGGTAAATAGAGCCATAAGGGGGGGCGAGTAATTTAAACGGGCCTACAAAAAGCGCTGCATAGTCGACTTCCAATGGCTCTATGCGCAGATTTGATTTCATCGGCGCAATGTTTTCCACACCTCTTGGCGCCAATCTCTCCAAGACTTTTTCTAGTTTTGTCAATTTCTTTATTATGCCATTTTCGGGTAATGAGTAAAAAGTTGCTAATAACTGGTAAGCAACTTGTCTACTATTTTCATATTGTAGAAGGTGTTCGATATTCATAGCTTTTCCAAGAACGGAGTTTGTATTGATTAAATTAATATTGAGGGGCACAGAATACAACTCATGCCCCTCAATATTAACCGGGGGTTTATTCTGCGCTTCCTTCAAGTTCGAAGTAACGCTCACCTAAAGTGTAGATGAGTAAAGCCACCGCTAAGGCGAACACAAAGACCAACCATTCCCAAACCGTGTAAGATGGTGCCGCAAGTTCTGGGAACTGCGTTATTCTGGGACCTGGCGGAACAGTCATTCCTAATTCTATAATAATATTACTTATCGTCAATGTGCCCAGTACAACTAAGGCTGTCGACACGACCTTACCCCAACGAGATTGGCGGATCACGGGAATGATCATCATCGTCAGCGGAACAACCAATCCCAACCAAAGTGCAAATTGATAGGGCAGCGAGCCAAACACGTGTTTAATACTATTGTATTCGGGGGAGTAGGCATACAACCCGGTGACCGTCATCCAAACAAAAAAGATCAAGGAGAGGCCAAGGATGATACTGAATGCCTTGCCTAATTCATCATAAAGGGTTTTTACTTCCTCAACAAAGTCAGCCTTCGTAATTTGGTAAAAAATCAGCGTCGTCAGCATGAACACAGCCAACCCAGTGAGGAAAGCCGTCAATAAGAAATAGACGGGGATAAAAGGGCCGTAGTAGACGGAGCGCGCCTCGACAAACCCAAAAGTTGAACCTAAAGTTGAGGCAATGGCGATGGCTAACAGAAATACAATCAGACTGATGACCTTATTGTATTTACCATTTGTCGATTTGACAAAGAATGTTACCAAAAACACAAATTGCAACAAGTATAGAACGCCCAACCACCAAAGACTCGATCTGGGATTGGGGGAGATGAAGTAGGCAACGATATGCCAGGGCGTTCCAAGTTCCAAAAACGTGGATAGTAATGCTGCTACCAATGCGGCTAAAGACAGAACGACCGCCCGTTTTACTAACGGTAAGTATCGGTCAATACCAAACACAATAGGTATCGAAGCGACCATTGCCAGACCAGCGCTCATCAGGGAAAAGAAAGCATAAGATGCAAGAGGGAGAGTCCAGACGATGACATCGTTTGCACTGTACAAACCAAGTCCATTAGTGAGCACTTTATAGGTAGTGAACAACCCCGCCAAAATCGCGATTGCAAGGACAGCGATCCAAACGAAGTATTTTGTAGATATGTTGTTTTTAACACTCATTATACTTCTCCTTTTGTTGACGAATTCTTCCCTTGATTGAATTCTCGGATATAAAACACTTTCGGCTCAGTGCCTAGCTCTTCCCGCAAGCGGAACGATTTGAATTTCTTTACAAGCTTGCTCACTTCGCTATTGGGATCGTCAAGATCGCCAAAGATGCGAGCATCGGCCGGGCAAGCCTCTACACAATAAGGGAGTTGTTCATTCTCAACCCGGTGAGCGCAGAAATGACATTTTTCCACAACTCCTCTGGGTCTAATGCCAGCGTATCCTTCCGCTGATTCCGGGTTGTAATAAGGGATAACCTCTCCACCAACTTGTTCAGCAACCTGAGCGGGAGAGGTAGTTCCCTGGGCTATGGTTTCAGTTCGAGCACGCCAGGCAGGATGGGGGTTTTCCCAATTGAAACTGATCACGCCATAAGGGCATCGACCCATGCAGTAGCGGCAACCAATACACTTGCCCGGATCATGCAATGTGAGTCCTCCTTCGCCTTTATACAACGCCCTAGTCGGACACCCGCTTACACAGGGCGCGTTCTCACAGTGGTTACAAAGTGTAGGGTAATAGGCAAAACGGACATCGGGAAACGTCCCTACAGTTTCAGTAATCTTACTTGACCAGACAATTCCGTCTGAAAGATTATTCTCATTTTTGCAAGCAACAATACAGCCGCCGCAACCAGTACAACGTTTTAAGTCTATGACCATCGCATATTTACTCATTATCAACCTCCTTAAATTTTCTCGACTCGTACTCGGGCATTGGCATAGAACGCAGATGAACCGCTCAAGCGATCATAGTCCGCGGGAATAATGTCGTTGTTATTTCCACCTCGAGGTTTCTTGCCAAACTTTTCAGCGGCAATTCTTCCGTACGCCCAGTGACCTTGTCCATAAGCTTTAGCAACAGTACCTGGGCGGACACCTTCCCAGAGCTTAGCCGTGCACTCTAGTTTTCCAGTCACGGAAACCAGCTTGATTTTATCTCCGGATTGGATACCGAATTTTTTGCCGTCAATGGGATTGAATTGAGCGACGTCTTCCCAAGCCTCACAGCCTGGATCAACATCACGTAATTCCTGATACCAAGACGTGTTCGCAGATCTACCTTCACGATTGAGCTTCGACTTGTAGTCTACAAGAACCAGGGGATATTCGCCCTCATCACCCGCTAAGGCAGGCTCTTCGTAGTGGGGGATGAAAGCCATTTCACCACGGGCCTGATAGTTGCAGGTCTTGAGAATGTCATCTACTGTTGTTTCATGCTTTTCGGCATGTCCCTCGAGTGCGTGTTTGAGCGTTTCGCTATAAAACTCGAACAACCCAGTTTCAGTTTTCATAGCTCCCCAGCGTTTTTTGAAGGGGTAGGGGTCTGAATTCCAAACACCTGTTGCCAGGAATTCTTCCCAGCCGTTGAATTTATCTCCGCCTTCGTGCACGGCCGGATCCCATAATTTATGGGTGGCGTGCTTGAGGGCATAGAGAGCAAATTCCTGCGCGTTCGCGGGAGCTTGACCAGTTTCAGGGTCTTTATAGCTCTGATAATGCCGGAGCAGGTTATCGAAACCGCGCTCGGCCAATTTCTCGGCCAACATCCAAGGGATTTCGGTTTCATCCGTGTAAGTATCCCAAATTCTATCGACGACTGGCGTCAACAAGGTAACTTGACGGTATCCATTAGCAAAAGATTTAACATATCCATACTTCTCGAACATGTGGTGGGTAGCAGGCAAGACGATGTCGGCAAACCAGGTGAACTCTGACGCATTCGTCGTTAGATGAACAACAAAGGGGATCTTGGAGAGCGCTCGATACCATCTTTCAGTTTGCGGAGCAGAGAAAGCAAAATTGTTCATATAACCAATGGCGACTTTGATTTCATTAGGGTCTTCGTTGATGATGCCATCAGCCGCATTGTTGGTAACTACACCTTTGCCAGATTTCCCTTTTTTGAGGGATGGGAAAGCTTTCGTTCCACGCTGATCAATCTTCTTGTGGCTTTTGCCTTCTTTGGCAATTTCATCTAGATAATCTTCATAGCCAGGGAAAGATTGAGTATATACTTTGTTGGCTTTTAGTGTGCCGCCAACGTTATCAACCGAACCTACCAACCCATTGAGGGCATGAGTTGCCATACTTCCATATGCGCCTCGAGGTTGCATAGCTGGCCCACCACCGACCCAACAAATAGCATGAGGAGCTGCTTTTCCATAATCAATAGCAACCCTTCTAATCTGCTCAACGGGCAAACCGGTTAATTCGGCAGCCCATTCAGGAGTTTTATCTTTCAGTTCCAGATTCCACCATTTGACCAGTCCAGAAGTGTGAATTTCTTCAAAATCTTCTTCGCGAACCGTTTTTCCAGGCGCGAATTGATTAACCCCATCCACAAAGTCGCCAACAAATGGTTTGTACCACAGGCCTTCAGTGAGGATGACATGAGCCATAGCAACCGCCAAGGCCCCGTCTTGACCAGGCTTGATGGGTAACCATTCGTCAGATTTTGCAGCAGAAGCGGACAAGCGTGGGTCAACGACCGCGGTCTTCGCGTTTTCTAGCACATCGCCCCACACGCTGTTGTAATAAGAAACCTGACGGTTAGCAGAGAGAGGGTCTGCGCCCCACATAAGCACATAATTAGCGTTGACAACATCATATTGCCGGTATGTCCACTCACCTTCCGTATAGTAGGGACCAAACTTCTCGGCTTCAGCACAAATAGCACTATGAGAAATGTTGTTAGGGGAGCCAATGATCTTTGTCATGCGGTCATAGATAATATCGCGCATGTAGGTATAACGACCCCGCATGAGCATATATTTATGCGTCTCACCATTATCCCTGAGTTCCATGATTTTATCGGCAATGGTTTCCAGGGCTTCATCCCAAGAAATGGGCACAAATTGCGGATCCTCGTTCCGGCCTTTATTAGGATTGGTGCGTTTCATCGGCGTTTTGACACGGTCAGGGTCGTACATTTGTGGAACACCCAAGTGTGCGCGAACACAGGATGCTACACCATTGACTTTGGAATTTGGATTTCCACGCACTTTGATTGCACGCCCATTTACTACATAAGCTTGCTTTGAGCACCAAGAAGTGCATCCCTGACAAGTTGTGGGAAGCCACTCTCCCATAGCTGCTGATTTGGGATTTTCAGCCAAGGCGAGGGATCGCAATTTAAACGCGCTCATTGCCCCTATGGTTGCTCCCGTTCCAACCCCAGCCAGCTTGAGAAATGAGCGTCGCGAGACACCAGATTTTAGCTCGCTAGCGGCCGCTTCATTTCGGTTTTCCGGTTTTTTCATCATTTTTTATCTCCTTTTATCTTAAGTTGGTTACCGAAATTGAGAAAATATTCCATATACTCCTCCTTCACTACTACGCTTAAAGGTTATGAGGAAACAAAACCACCATTAAAAAGAAATAGAAAACGACCGCGCAATTATCATTTCGGCCTTATTTTCTATCCGTAGAAAAGTCCACTGAAAAAAGGTGCTCCAAGGCCTGTACCCCGTAGGGCATGCTTCGCGATCCTTGGGCCGATTTCTGCACCCGGAGACGGGTGCTAGAGCTTTTTTCAGGAGAGCTACATAAAGTATATGAAATGATATGGTTTTCTTGTAGCAGGAAAAGTTAGTGTCCTATTTCACAATCAATCATAGTCTCCCCCACAAAGTGTAAGGTATCCCCCCACATCCCGAAAAAAAATGTCAGGAAAATTTTGAGAATTCATCCAAAAGGCCACGCCGTAAAGCAAAGCGAACCAAAGCAGCCCTGGTTTTAAATTTTGTTTTTTTCATTCCGCGCGCTCTATAGGTCTCCACAGTCTTAGGACTGAGGTTTAGTTTTTCAGCTATTTTAGCACTGGTGTGGCCGAGAGCCACTAATTTCAGAACTTGTTGTTCTCGTGAACTAAGCACTTCCCAAATATCTGGTTCATTTTCATCATCGTCATCCGATAAAACGTCACCCAATAAACTTTTGGTCATAGAAGAGTGCACATAGATCTCTGAACGCATAACGGCTCTCATGGCAGTAATTAGTTCTACGTCAGCGGCTTTTTTCACAATGTAACCTGAGGCCCCATTTTCTATTGCTTGGCGCAAATACTCTGGTTCACTGTGCATCGTAAGAATTAGTATCTTAGAGTTGGGCGATTTTTGTTGGATAATTTCTAAGGCTTCGAGCCCACCCATGCCGGGCATGCTCAGATCGAGCAGAATTAGATCAGGTTGTAATTCTTCAGCTAATGTTATGGCGGCCAAACCAGTAGGAGCTTCACCAACAATAACAAAATCATCCTGGCCTTTCAGTAATAGATTCAGCCCAGAGCGCAAGACAGCATGATCATCGGCTAGTAAAACTCGTATTTTATCTTCCATTATCAACTCCATTCTTAGAGGCTATTGGTATGGAAACATATATACTTGTACCATACCCTGAGGAACTTTCTACTACTAGTGTGCCATCAAGTAGCTCCGCTCTCTCTTTCATGCTCAGTAACCCCAAATGCATGCTATCAAACTCGTTGTCTACTTCAAATCCCTGTCCGTCGTCCTCGATGACAGCTACCAGGCCGCCTTTTTGTCTTTCAACCAGTACACTTACTGATTCTGCATGGGCATGTTTAGCAATATTTGTCAAAGCTTCCTGTATTATTCGATACAGCGCCGTTTTCATATAATCTGGCAGTCGAGTAGACCCAAGGTGAACAAACACATCGACAGCTATTTTATGCCGTTTTCCCCATTCAGCTACTGAACGCTCCAAAGCCGCTTTCAATCCCAAGTCATCCAAAATAACGGGCCTTAATTGTACTGCTAATGTATGCACCTCATCTAAAGTAGTGCTCACTTCCTTCCTTAACAATTTTATTTGCTCATCCACTGCTGGTTTAGAACACACATCTGATACATTGCGGAGCCCAATCATCAGAGAAGTCAGGGATTGAGAAGTACTATCATGTAATTCACGAGAAATTCGCCGACGCTCTTCTTCCTGAACCGTAATCATCCCCTCAAGTAATTGTTTTCGCAACGCTTCTCGTTCCTGGCGCACGACATCCAAACGCCCTAATTCAATGATCATCTGGTTGAAAGCTTCAGCCAAATCGCCAATTTCGTCATCAGCCCAGCGCTGCACGCGGGCAGAAAAATCCCCTCGGGCAACGGAGCGCGTGACCTCAACCAATTCTAGAATCGGGCGGGTAAGTACCCAGGTGAGCAACGAAGCCGCCAACAAACTTCCAGCGAGCACCACCAGGATGGTCAGGCCCAACTGTGTTGTGAGGGTCGTGAGGGTTTGCCGCATGCTTTGGTCGGAGATGCCGACTCGCGCGGTGCCAGCTTTACCACCAAAAATGGGGACAGCTACATCCCACACTTGCCCTTCATCCGTTTGGACCAAGGTAGTATTTTGGTAGTCCATGCCAGCGGCGGTGTTCGCTTCGATCAGGTCTGTGGGAAAACCAGCGCTAAAGGTGTGGGCAAGAACTTGTCCTTGTGGATCGACGATAAAGGCATAACGAACATCAGAGAAATTGGCTTGGGTTTCAACCAGCAGTTGGTGTATGGAATAGAGGTCGTTGATCAGGATCAAGTCTGTGGAACGCGCTGCGATGTCCCGCGTGATGGAGATGCCTTGCTCCTGGGCTTTCTGCTCCAATACACTTCTCAATGCGTGATGAACTTGCAGGGTAAAGCCTAAACTGAGCATGAGGGTGCTCCCCAGCACAATTCCAAAAATCTTGGTGCGAACACTGACACCCCCTACCAGTTTCCAAAAACGTGCCGTAAATTTCCGCCAATGGTTCCTGCTCATTTCCCCTCCGGTTGGCAGCATTGAACCGCAGATTCAATCGCTTCCGCCGATTGGTAATCTTCAGCGGACACTACCACAAAGCGATCATAATCCAGATCTTGAAGAGCATATTTTCCATCAGGATCCAGGTGTGTGTTGAGCAGGATGTCAGTCAATTGTGCCTTTAATTGTGGGCGAATATCAGGGTTCACGACCACAGGGGGCATACCAAAGGGCGGTGAGGTGTGAATGACTTGTATCTTCTCCGCTAAGGCAGGATCGCGTTTTATGGCGTAATCCAAGACCAATTTGTCTACAGAGGCTCCATCGGCCAACCCGGCAGCGACAGCGTTGATGGCATCGTCGTGGCTGTAAGTGAAGAAAGTTCGGGCGAAATATTCTTCAGGGTCTTCCCCCGCTTTTTGTAGCAAATAGGTAGGATACATACGACCTGTAAACGAGATTGGGTCCGTATAAGCAAATACTTTCCCCCGCAGATCTTCCAGGCTTTTTGCAGAACTGTCCGCGGGGACAATGATTTCGGCATTATAAACGACTTCTCCGTTCACCTGCGGTGCAGCTAGCAACTGCATGCCGAATTGTTTTTTACCAACCAGATACGAACTGGTACAGACGAATGCCAGGTCGACTTCTCCTGTGCGGATCAATTCGTTCACTTCGGTATAGGTCCGGCGTTGTACCCTCTCCACAGGTCGGTTTAATTCTTGGCTGATGTAATCAAGCAGAGGCGCATAGCTTTCCGCTGACCCTTGAGGTGAGATGACCGCGGCAATGGCCACTCGTAAGGGGCGAACTTCTTTTTTTTGTGGTGTGGGAAGCGATTCCAGGTTGTTGAGATCGATATAAACCAACGATTGGGAAGAGTTGGAAGGTACACAAGCAACAAGAAGGAATAATAAAAGACAACTAATGATAAACAAGCGAGAGAACATTTGTTAGCTCCTTGATGTACTTGTATAGTTTCCTCAAACATTACCAATAAAAATAAAGAATGTAAAGGGTCATTTTCTTTACTGGGCAATCGGACTTTCAAAAAAACTTTGCCTTATCGAACTATTTTACGCTACCTCCCTTTTGCATAGTTTCAAGATTAAATTCTCCCCTGCACTTCTCTTAAACGCAAAAACGCCGCCAAAAAGAGGGCATTCGTAACATGACCCCACGGGGATTAATTACGAAGGCGTGTTCAAGTCCCCGGGGGGATGTTATAAGAGATAGCTTCAAGGAGCTATTTTCCTTCAAATTCCCACCACCACTGCCCCCACGAACCCTTCCCCGACCTCCAAATCATGGCAGGTCCAATCAACGGGCGTAACGGGGGATTGCAGATCGTTCAAAATCTGGGGCGGCGCGGTGGGGGAGACGGTGACATCGAAGGCTTGGGGGGAGAGGTGAAAGCCGAGGCCGCGAGCTTTCATATAGGCCTCTTTGCGCGTCCAGGTGGCGAAGAAGGCGGTCAAACGCTTCTCCGGGGGGAGGGCGCGTAAAGCCTCTTGTTCGGCAGGGGAAAATGACCGGGCGACCATGCCATCAAAATTTTCCAGGGGACGCACTTTCTCTATATCCACGCCGAGGGGCCGCTTCTGGGCAAAGGCGTAGATTGCCAGATCCTCGCTGTGGGCCAGGTTGAAGTGCAGGTTTCCCGATCCGGCCAGGCGCGGTTTCCCCCATTGATTAGTCTCCAATTTCACCTCAGCGGGTGGGATTTCCAAATAACGCCCCAGCAGCTCCCGCAGCCTCCCCCGGGCCACCGTGAAACGCCGGGCCGGGGCCGGGAAACGGTAGCGTGCCGCTCTGGCAAGTTCCTCGGGTGACAAGGTATCCCGCAGCTCTCGGAAACGGCGCTCCGTGACGCGGAGGGACATGGTCCAAAGATAAATTTCTGACTGATCACTCATTCTATTCACGCATCCCTAAGGGTGATTACATTTGGAAAAAATTCTCAGTAGATAGATCGAGACTGAACCGTGTTCGGCCGGATTTTAGGGGTAAAGCCCCGTCGGAACACGGTTCCAACTCGATCATAGAATAAACAATACCCATCCACATTCGCCATATCACAATTCTCCACGCCGTTGCGGCGGAGTCATAACCCACGCCGCCGGCAGTTCCACGCCCTTCGCCCGCAAGGATTGCAGGCGGTACAAGAAGGCCGCCCCCTGCATGATCTGTTGGGCCACATCCACCACGCCTCGCTTCTCTGGTTCTTCCAGATACGTCCCCCGAACCCAGTCGTTGAAAGCCCCCATGGACGGGCCGCACCAGATCTGGTAATCCATCTTCCGCTCCTCCACGCCTTGAACCCCCCAGTGCGTGGCCAGTCCCAGGTACCACCGGAAGATCAGGGCCATCTTCCGCTTCGGGTTCTCCTGGGCGCGGGTGATCTGTCTCGGATCTCGCTCACTGAAAAATGCCTTGCACTCCCCCCACACCTCATCGAGGTTTTTTTGGAAAACGCGCTGCTCTAATTTTTGGCGTTCTTTGGGGGGGATGGCTTCGATGCTCTCATAGGTTTGGTAAAGATCATAGAGCTTCTGGGCCCGCATGGGGAAGAGCGAGCCCCGCTTCAGCACCTGGAGCTTCACGCCCATCTCAAACATATCCGCCGCCGGGGCCATCATCACGTCCGTCATCGCCGCCTGGGCAAGCAGTTCTTTGACGTGCCCCGACGTGCCCGCTTCCCGGCAGGCCTGGTTGACCGAGCCGGTGACCACATAGGCCGCGCCCATCATAAAAGCGCCCAAGGCCGCAATAGGCGTGCTGATCCCTCCCGCTGCGCCCACCCGGACCGGCCGGGTATCTGAGCTCATTCTGAATCTGGTCCCGCAGGGCAATGATAGAAGGGAGCAAGTTGACCAGAGGACGGTTATCCGTGTGCCCCCCGGAATCAGCCTCCACGGTGATGTCATCCGCCATGGGGACTTGAGACGCCAACTGGGCCTGTTGGGAGGTGATGTGACCGGCCTCAACCAGCCGGCGGAGGAGCTTGTCCGGGGCGGGGCGCAGGAATCGTTCCGCCACCTCCCGGCGGGAGAGTTTGGCGATGATCCGGTTTTTGACCTTGACCGCCCCTCCCCCACCGTCCTGGCTCAGACCGGCCGCCCGATAGCGGACGATGTGGGGGGTCAGGCGCAGGTAAGCGGAGGCCTCGATGACGCGCACCTGATGTTCGAGAAACAAGTCCACAGCCGCCTCTTCCAGGGCTGGCTCGTTGGGACTGTGGATGAGGTTAAAGGCATACGGCCCCTGTGGCAGAGCCGATTGAATGCGCTGGATGGCCGATTCCAAGCGTCCTGGGGGAAGGCCTCCCGCCCCGAAAGAGCTTAGCAACCCCGCTTTCCCCAGGGCGATGACCATTTCTTCCCCGGCGATGGCGTTGGCCATGGCTCCGGTCATGTAAGCGTAGTCCACACCGTAGGCGGCCCGGAAACTGGCCTCCCCCAACTGCTGACCGGGGTAGGGATGCGCCATAGCGAGGAGAGGAAGACCCTCTTCCTGGGGGGAGACAACCTCACCCTGCATGACGGCGCCCACCCGCCCGCCATCGCTGATCAGGTAACAAGTCTCGTTCAATTTCCATAACTTAGCAAAGATCTCGTTTTCCTCGTAGGAGATGCTTTCTTTAGGGCCTTGCCATTTAAGATTTGAGTTAGATTCTATTGTCATTTTTTCCTTTACCAGACCAACGACTACCAAACTAACGACTATCTGACTAACGACTATCCGACTAACGACTATCCGACTAACGACTATCAGACTAACGACTACCCGACTAACGACTACCCGACTACCTGGACCCCAATCCCTTTCACCTCGTAAATTCGTATATCATCTTTCCAGACGCTGGCGTCACCGACCAGCCTGACAGAATTGCTGACGACATCGACATCCGAAAGGTGGACTTCGAGGTGGAAAGAGTCGTTTTCAGGGGTAAGTTGGCCGCGATATTTCCACGTGGTCTGCTGGTTGCTGAGGGGGGTAAAGTGCGGCGACTCCAGGTGGCGGCCCAGGTCGTTGTGTAAGGCGTAGGCTTGAAGAGCCTGTAAAACAGCCTCCACGCCCAGGGAGCCGGGCATCACGGGATCCTGGTAAAAGTGCCGGGAGAAGAACCAGGCATTGGGGGAGATGGATCCGACCGCGTGCAGGTAGCCCCGCCCATAACGCCCGCCCTCTTCGATGATCTGCACCTCATCGAGAAAATCTAATTTATCTTGCGAGAGGCGGTAGTGGGGCGAATTGGGACGAGGTTCGTAGTAGCTCCTCTCATGCCTGAGATCCATGACTGCTGTGGGTGGCTCATTTTAAGTTTGAACGCTCCAGGGCTGTGTACTCTGGCCCCCATCCAAGCCCTTTTGGTTCCGCATGACCTGCTCCTTGAAATAACCAAAGGAGGACTCTCCCTCATAAAACACTTCGCCCTTGTGGCTTAATTGAAAAGCAAAATTTTGTAAGATGATGCCCTTCACCACCGAAGAGGAGAGCAGCCTGACCTGATTCCGAACCGTACCGCCTCGCAAATCGGGGATGGCGTGCAGCTTAGCCCAACCGTCCAAATTGCGAAAATAGAAATCTTCCTCCGGATAGGGCAAAATCGTCCCCTGGTAAGCCGATAGAAAACCACATGGTTGAAGGGCCATTTCCAGGTATACGGCATAGGGGATGGTGGGATAGGCGTTTTGGCGGTAGAACCAGGCTGTAGGCGAGACATCGTATTCGCTGACCAAGCTTGCGCCCGGG
>JAANWX010000085.1 GCA_018263575.1 Chloroflexota bacterium
TATGGCTGTGTCTCCTGACCAGCCATCTAGTCCTGACCGCAGGTCTCCAGGTAATTGAGCCACATTTTTTCCCAAGAGGGGAGACCTTCGGTCACTTCAGGTGCGCGGTCGGGTACCCCAAGGGCATGCTTCGCGAAGACTCTGCGCACATCGAGATAAAGTGACGTAGTCTGAAAGTTATATAGGAAGTCAATCTCCAAAAGTTGCTAGCTACTGAATGCAAGATGTTTGCCAAATGCTCAGCTTCGGGGAGAACGGCCAAGCGAGGAAAGATCCAGGGAAGATTCAAATCTGCGTTGACAAGCCAACAGGTTGCCCAAGTCGTTCAGCAAGTTGTGCGTTTATTTGAATAGCGTCTCCAGCGGTGAGGACTAATAAAACATCACCGGGGGAAAGGCTCTCGACCAGAAAATCAGCCACATCCTCTATTTCCGGAATAAAACGAGCTGCGGGATCTTCCATGGCATCGACGATTTCCCGGGCCGAAAAGTCAGGGGGGATGGGTTCCCGGGACGGAAAAACCTTGGTGACTACGACCATGTCCGCATCGCCAAAGGCCTCAGTGAAACGATCGAACAGAGTCCGCGTGCGCGAAAATGTATGCGGCTGCCACACGGCCCAGATGGTTTGGTGGGGATATTTTTCCCGAGCTGCCTTCAACGTGACTCGAATCTCTGTGGGATGATGGGCGTAGTCATCAATCAGGGTCACGCCAGCGAACTTTCCACGCACATCGAAACGCCGGTTACTGCCCTGGAAATCGGCTAAAGCTCGAGCCGCCCCCGACAGACTTAATCCCAATCGATCAGCGATGGCTAAGGCCCCCAGCGCGTTGTGGATGTTGTGCCGGCCTGGAATTTGGAGAGCAATATCGGCCACTTGTGGCTTTTCGGACTCAGCTTTGTAAAGGTCAAACGTAAATCCGCCTCGCTCGTTAAGGCGCAGATTCTGGGCATAATAGGCCAAATTCGGATTGGCGATTCCATAGGAGACAACATTGTACTCTTGGCCTACTTCAGAAGCTAATCGAGCAGCTCCCTGATCATCGGCGCAGAAAATCAGCGTCCCTCCCGGCTTTATCCGCTCCGCAAAATCACGGAAAGCCTGGTGAAAGGCCTCGGGGGTGGGAAAAATATCTGGGTGGTCGTGCTCCACATTGGTGACAATGGCAAAAGAGGGGTGGAGGCCTAAAAACATATGGTCATATTCATCGGCTTCGATGACAAATATGCGTCCCTCTCCAGCCGCGGCGTTCGTACCCAGATTTTGGACGACGCTGCCCACAATGAAAGATGGATCCTGGGACAAAGCGCTCAACATCCAGGCGATCATCGAGGTGGTGGTCGTCTTCCCGTGTGTTCCGGCCACAGCAATCCCGACGTGGCCTTCCATCAACTGTCCGAGGAAATCCGCCCGCTTGAGGACGGGGATCTCGGCTTGCAGGGCGGCCAGAACCTCTACGTTGTCATCGGGAACGGCCGAGGAGCGGACGACGATGGTGGCGCCTTCCACGTTTTCAGGGCGGTGGCCAACCATCACCCGCGCGCCTGCTTCCTCTACTGCCTGCGCGAGGGGAGAATATTTTTGGTCAGAGCCGCTCACGTGATACCCTCTCGCCAACAAAACCTGGGCTATCGCAGAAAGGCCGGTTCCGCCAATGCCAATAAAGTGCACGTGTTCCATCATATAAAGACAACCAAAACAAATAGAAAAGAAACGCCAACCGCAATGAAAAGACCAATCTCGTTTTCGAAAAGCTGGGGTGGCAAATTCTGTACCAATTTTATAGCCTGATCTCCCAACGCCGTCCCAGCCTCAGGGCCTGAAATATATTCTTCAAATAAATAATGAGAAGAAGCCATGAAAGACCACACAGAGCCAACAACTAAATAACCATTTACAGCCCCAAGAATAGAACCAAAGAGAATATCTTGGACTTTTTCACGGCGTGCTTTACCGCTAATAAATGAAATATTAGGGGTTTGGTAGCCAAAAACCGCCAAGGCAATAATGATCAACGAACGCACCCGGAACTGGATTCTTAACGCATCTTGAGTTGATGCATCAAGAGCGCTAAATGCCAGGGCTGCGTCAACGCCTTCTAAAGTGACAGCAAAGGAGTCAATCAGTTCAAGATATTCTTCTAAGACCAGCAGAAGAAATAACGCCAAAATTACGCTAAAAACGACTAATAACTCCTTAACCCAGCCCCGAAAGGCGCCGATGACACTGAAGAAGAAAACGAAAATCCAAAATACGACCAATATTGATATCATAGAATCACGCTCCTGTTTGTTTAATCCGCACCAGGATGCGGGCAATTTTTTGCGCTGCCCGAGGAGAAGCCAGCCCTTGCATGGCCTCGCTCATTCTCTGTCGACGAGCAGGATCACCCATCAAATCACGCACAAAAGGAAAGATGCGCTCTGGTAATTCTTCGTCCCGGACAACAACGGCCGCCCCACGCTCAGCGAGGTACTGAGCGTTAACCCGCTGGTAGCGCCAGGCATAGGGATAGGGAACTAAAATGGCCGAAAGCTCGAAGAGGGGAAACTCACCCAATACGGAAGCTCCGGCTCGAGAGAGCGCCAAATCGGCAACCCGCAAGGCCGCGCCCATCTCTCTGTGTAAATAGGGAAAAGGACGATAGCGTTCTTTCTGCTCAGTGAGTAATACATCCTGGGCGGCCTGCACTTGGGGCCAATCTAAATGACCTGAAATGTGAACAATTTGCATCTCTGCTAATAAATCTGGTAAGCGTGCCAGCAAAGCTCTATTCAAAGAACGAGCGCCTTTGCTGCCCCCAAAGACAAGCAAAACGGGCAAATCGTCTCGCAGATCAAGGGCTTGTAGAGCGTCTTCCCGCGTCCAACTGCCTAGTTCTGCGCGGACAGGGTAACCGGTAAGTGTAACCCGCTTCCGCGAGGAAAAGAAAGCGTGTGAAGTCTCGGTGATGACAGCAATCTCATTGGCAAAAAAGGCCAGGGTTTTCAGGGCCAGCCCCGGCTCAATATCGGGCACAAAGAGGACGCTGGGGATGGTGAGTCCGGCTAGGGCGACGGGCACGGCCACATATCCGCCGGTGAAAAACATCACGTCGGGGCGGAAGTCGCGCAACAGGGCCCTGGCGCGGCCCACACCCTTGAAGATTTGGGCAATGTTGCCCGGCAAAGAACGGAGACCCACGCCGTGCACGCCCGCCGCTGGGATATCTGCATACGCTACCCCGGCACGCTCCACCAGCTCTTTTTCCATCCCGCCTTCCCCCCCCACCCACAGCAGGTCGTCCAAAGAGAAGTCTGGGTTATTTTCTATTGCTTGCAGAACGCTCAGAGCGGGGTATACTCCGCCGCCCGTTCCGCCCGCGCAAACCAGAAGACGCATTGCCAAAAGCTCTCCTTTCCAATAATTCGCGCTCCTCGTGCGAGGAACGTCCCACGTTCAAAATAATGCCCACCGCGGCCAATGTGACCAACAGGTTAGACCCTCCCAGACTCATAAAGGGGAGAGGGTTCCCGGCCACGGGCAAAAGTCCAATGATCACGGCCATGTTCACATAGGCCTCGAAGGTAATCCACAGGGTAAGACCCGCCGCTAATAATGATCCTAGACCATCAGAAGCTTTGCGGGCGATGACCAAACCTCTCCATAAGAAAAGGCCATATAAAATAACCAAAACTGACGCGCCCAAAACGCCTAATTCTTCGCCAACCACGGCAAAAATGCTATCTGTGTGAGGGATAGGGATGAGAACTAACTTGGCGATTCCCCGCCCCAGGCCAACGCCAAACCAGCCGCCTTCTTGAAAGGCACTATAGGCTGCTCCTACCTGCGAGGGGGCTTTACCCGGGTCCAAAAGCCCAGGCAGATAATCTTGAATGCGTTGGAGGGCATCAGGTTTTACAACGCTTACCACGCCGCCACCCAAGCCGCCGGCCACAATGACGAAGATAATAATTTGCGCAAAAGACCCACCAGCCATGAAAAACATCAGTAGGCCTAGAATGAAGACGGTAGCTGCCGCGCTAATATCGGGTTGAGCGCCTATCAACCCACCCACCAGGCCCAGAATAACGGCCAAGGGAATAATACCGAAGCCGACTTGTTTTAGTTTTTCTCCTTTAGCATACATCCAAACACCTAAATAAAGCACAGTGGCTAGTTTCGCTAACTCAGAAGGTGAGATCGATCTCCTTTTCAGCAGAGATCGGGGGTCTTCTCCGACAAATAATCCAATACCCAGAAGGAGTACGGCGCCAAGCAGGGCATATAAGCCAAAATTACTATGATCCCAGCGATGATAATCGATGAAAAACAAAGTCCCGGCTGCAACCAACCCCAAAACAAGGAATAGCACCTGCCGCAAAAAGTAGCGGTTGACATCGGTAAATTCCAGCCAAGAGGCATCCCAACTGGCCGAATAAACCATTAGCATACCGAAGACAACCAGGACAGCCACAATGATCACCATTGGCACATCAATTGCCAGACGAAGCTGGGAATTCTTATTTGATTTCATTCTAGTTCGTGTACCCATTTTCTAAACCACTCTCCACGTTCTGCAAAATCACGAAATTCATCAAAACTGGTTCCGCCAGGGGATAGTAAAACCACGTCACCCGGCGCCACAACCTGCGCCGCGGCCCGAACCGCCTCCTCCAAGCCATCACAGCGGGTGTGGGGGATGGTTTGGCCCCGACCTTTCTCTGCCGCCACCGCCAACGCCCGGCCCACCAAATCGGCCGCCTCCCCAAACAAGACGACGTGCCTCGCTCGCTCCTGTACCAACTCGGCAAATTCTTCCCAAGGGAGGTCTTTATCCCGTCCGCCCGCCAGCAGGACGAGCGGCTCTTGGAAAGATTGGATAGCGGCCATGGCCCGTTCTGGCGCTGTGGCAATCGAGTCGTTATACCAGGCGGCTTTTTTCCACGTGCGCACAAATTCCAGGCGATGGGCTACACCCGTAAAGCCTTCCACGCCGGCCCCCATTGCTTCGGGAGATATCCCAGCCGCGTGGGCAATTGCGCAGGCCGCCAGCACATTGAGAAGGTTGTGCTCACCTCTGAGGAGGATTTTTTTACGAGAAAAGAGCGGCCGATAGGCTTCGCCATCCCAGAGCGTGAGCGTTTCACCGTTAAGGTAGGTTCCAGCCTGGGGATGGTCGCCGGTCCGGAGGGAGGGCGGCTGCCGGACCCCAAACGAAAACACCCGTCCCGGAGCGTGGCCGGCCAACGCCCAAGCCCCATCGTCATCCAGCCCTAAAACGACCACATCACCCTCTTTCTGATATTCGACAATACGGGCTTTGGCGGCTGTATAAGCTTCCATGGTTCCATGGCGGTCAAGGTGATTGGGGGTAATATTAAGGACAGCGGCAATGGGGGGCGCCGAGGTCATTAGCTCCAATTGAAAGCTAGAAAGCTCTATCACGGCCAAGTCATTCGGCCGCATTTCGTCCAGGTCGCTTATGAGGGGATTGCCAATGTTGCCGCCGACCCAGACCTTGGCCTCCCCAAAGGCGGCACGCGCCATGCGTCCTACCAGGGTTGTGGTGGTGGTCTTCCCCGCCGAGCCGGTAATGCCAATCACGGGGCAAGGGACAGCGTCCATGAAAATTTGCGAGTCGTTGGTGAGGGGGATGGCCCGTTTTTGCGCCTCCCGCACCAGGGGAAGGGTGAGCGGCACGCCACCGGAAATGGCCAAGATGTCCAATTCATCGAGCAGGTTGAGGGGATGGCTGCCCAAGACCCATTCCACGGGCACACCGCTCAAAGCCTCACGGGCCTCGGTGAGGTCTCTGGCCCCACGGTGGTCATTGAGAGTCACCCGCGCCCCACGGGCGGCCAGGTACCGGGCCAGGGCTATCCCTTGCCGGCCTGCACCAAGTATCACCACGCGAAGATCCTTCCAATCTCTCATTTTTTTAGACCAAAGCTAAGGCAATTCCCATGATAACTGCCACAAGACTAATCAACCAAAAACGCTGCACAACCTGAGTCTCACTCCAACCGGAAAGTTCGAAGTGATGGTGCAAAGGGGTCATCTTGAAAACACGCCGACCACCAGTTAATTTGAAAAAGCTGACTTGAATGATAACGCTGATGGTTTCACTAACCGGGATAATGGCCACAATGGGCAAGACGGCCCATTGCCCGGTCATGAGGGCAACCACGGCCAAGGTAGCGCCCAAAGCCAAGGAGCCGGTATCGCCCATGAATAATTCTGCGGGATGAACGTTAAACCATAAAAAGCCAAAAATGGCCCCGGTCAAGATAAAACAAAAACGAGCCAAAAATATCTGGCCCTGCATAAGGGAAATTCCACCATAGGCGATGAAGGCTGTGGCGGAAATCAATCCGGCCAACCCATCCAGCCCATCGGTAATATTAACGGCATTGGAGAAACCAACGATGAAAAACATGGCAATGGGAATATAAATAATCCCTAAATTTACTTCAAAATCAAGGGTTGGCAAATATAACTCAGGCACATCCAAAAAATAACGGAGAACAATTACGGTTCCCAAGGCGCCAATGGTTTGGAGAAGAAGTTTCGTTCGCGCCCGGAGGCCTCTCCCCCTTCCACGGAGGCCGACCCAATCATCTATAGCGCCAATGGCAGCATAAAGCACCAGAACAAAAAGAGGGACAAGGATCGAATTCCCAAAGATGGCCCACCCGAGAAAGGAAGTAGCGTTGAAAAGGACGGTGAGAAAGGCCACAGGGATAATGATCAATATCCCGCCCATGGTAGGGGTTCCCAACTTGGAGAAATGTCGGTCAGGCCCATCTACGCGAATACTTTCGCCGATTTTGAGACTCCGCAAGACGCGCAAGAGGGGTGGTCCCCAGATCACGGTGAGCAAAAAGCTAAAGGCCGATAAGGCCATGGCCATTGAGGTCTGTCTCATAAGCGACCCTCCAAGACGGCCACAATGCGATCCATGCGCATGCCATGGGATCCCTTTACCAAGACAACATCATCTTTGTTAAGATAGTCGTGCAAGAAGTCGATCACGCTTTCCGTATCCTCTAAGCTAAAAATTCTATCGTTAGGCATCCCTACCCAGGTTGCAGCTTCGGCCATAATCTTTCCTAAGTCACCAACGGTTATCAATATATCCGCTACAGCGGCGGCACGGATACCCACTTTCTCGTGGCCTTGGCGCTCGTAGCGGCCAAGTTCTAACATATCACCTAAAACGGCTATCTTGCGCCCCTCCATTTCATCGAGGAGGTTGAGAGCCGCCATCATGGATTGAGGAGAGGCGTTATAGGTGTCATCCAGGAGAAGGGCTCCGCTTTTTGCCCTGACGGCGACCAGGCGCAACTGCGTATGGCCAGAACGTAGCCCGTTGACGATCTCGTGCCACGTCAACCCTTCCACAAGCCCCACCGCGGCAGCCCGCAAAGCAGTATGCACAGAATGCCGCCCAATAAGGGGGATGCGCATATAAACCTTCTCTCCCCGGTAGTGAAGCCGAAAGCGGATACCTTCTAAACCTAGGCCTTCAATATCATCCGCCCATAGGTCAGCCTCTGAGTCCAGGCCATAGAAGAAACAAGGGGCGGTGCTTTTTTCAGCCATGGACCTCACGAGCGGGTCATCGTAGTTCAGAATAGCAACTCCATCAGGGGCGGGCGGGAGGGCCTGAACTAATTCCGCTTTCCCTTGGGCGATCGTCTCCTGGGAACCAGCCCGCTCAGCGTGGACCGTACCAATGTTGGTAACAACGCCCACGGCTGGTTTTGCAAGATCGCATAAAAAGCTAATCTCGCCGGGGACATAAAAACCCATCTCCAAGACTACGCGGTCATGGCCTTGGCTCACTTGCCATAATGTCAGAGGTAAACCAATTTCATTATTCAGGTTACCGGGGTTTTTTAAGGTGCGATAACGCTGCTTCAAGACTGATGCGGCAAGCTCTTTGGTGGTTGTCTTGCCCACACTGCCGGTAATACCAATTACCCGGATATCCAATTGATGACGCCAATACCTGGCTACTTTTTGCAAGGCCTGAACGGTATCTTCTACGCGCAGGCAAAGGGGCATCTCCATAACCTCTTGGGGAGGAGGGTCAGCGCCAGGACGGAGGTCGACTACGGGCCACTCTCCGGAAGGTTTTTTTTGTACCAGGGCAAAGCAGGCCCCTTTTTCGAAAGCATCTCCAATGAAGTCATGCCCATCCACGTTTTCGCCGGGGATAGCCACAAAAATTGACCCTGGGATGGCTTGGCGTGAATCCACTACAGCCCCCGTGATGACTCTCGTGGGCCAATCCGGGGCATGGCCTGCTAACGCTTCGAAAACAATTTCTAAAGTGATCATTTACGTGTCTTCCTGTAAAGCGAGTCGCACATTATCGGGCGGAATATCAAGGCGCAGGATCACTCGTTCTGCGACCTGACGAAAAACTGGGGCTGCCACCAAAGAGCCCCAAATGGACGATGTTGGCTTATTGAACCAAACATAAATCATGAAGTGGGGATCATCGACGGGGCCCCAACCAATAAAAGAGGCGTTTGTCAGATTGCTAGTATACCCTTCTCCGGGGACAAAAATTTCGCCGGTGCCCGTCTTCCCGGCCACAGAGTACCCCGGCACTAAAGCTGCCTTGTAGCTCTCACCTTTGATGGATTGCATCAACATATTCGTTAATGTTTGCGCTGTTTCCTGGGTTATGGGATACCCGGCGGAGGTGATAGGAGCTTTGTAGTAATCACCGTGGTCGATAACGGCCTGCACGATCCTGGGATTTACCATTTCTCCACCATTGGCCACAGCCGAAACAGCCTTCATCATTTGGATAGGTGTGATTTCTATACCTTGTCCAAATGAGTTTGTGCCCAGCTCTGATTTGTGCCAATCGCTGCTTAGATAATTCTTGACTATTCCTGGGGATTCATTGGCGAGGCCAACGCCAGTCGATTGACCAAATCCAAAATCCTGAAAATAAGTATAAAGTTGTTCCGCGCCAAGCTGGCTGCCCACCCATGCCAAGCAAACGTTCAAAGAATGCTCTAAACACTCGATCATGGTCTGCGGCCCCCACGCTCTCCCATCCCAGTTGCGAATGGTAATGCCGCCTATACTAAATGATCCCGTATCCAAGAATACAGTATCCGGATCAACCACGCCAGCATCCAGGGCGGCGGCCATCGTGAGCACCTTAGAAACTGAGCCAGGTTCATAAGCCTTGATGGCGTAATTGAACACGTTATCAACATTATTGATAATGTGAGCATATTCTTCACGCCAATATTCATTAACGTCAGCCCTGGGGGCGGAAGCCATGGCGTAGATGTCGCCCGTCTGGGGGTCCATGACAATGATCGTTCCCGCTTGGGACCCATTCTCTGCCAGCGAAGAATCCAAAATGTCTTCAACCTCGGCCTGGAGAACACTGTCAATCGTCAGAACCAAAGAGGATCCATGATTAGGATAAGGGGCTTGGTCAGCTTTATAGGGATCCCAGAGAGCTTTGACAGTTCGATCATCTCCACGAAGGGTAGCATCATGCTCACTTTCGACGCCCAGATGGCCTCGGTTGTCACTACGGGCAACAAAGCCCAAGACATTGGAGGCAAGGAAATTTTCCGGGTAAACGCGTGTGAAACGAGGTTCACAATAAATACCCACAATAGGCTGGCAATCTACTAATTCCACAAGAGGAGGTTCGGTATCATCTTCTCCTTCGGAATTATCTTCATTCGGCTCGGGCCAATCTTGGCGGATAATTTCTATATGATCTAGAAAACGTTCTACTTTTTCTTTTGTCGTAAACTGCGCCACGGGGATAGAGTCTCTATCAGGATATGGCGAAGACCTGAGGAGTTCAAGGGTTTCTTCGTCCGCAATTTCAAAGACATCAATAGCAACTTCGAATATCTGATTAATCTCTTCGATGTCCGCGTATTTGTAGCTTGCAGCCATCCGCTTTAGATCCAAAACACTGACGGTAACTCGATAGGAGGTGACGTTCCCGGCCAGCAATTTCCCGTTGCGGTCCACAATAAGCCCACGCCGAGAAGCCGCTTGCTCGGGTTCGCCCATGGTTTTTGGACTGAGATAATCCTCCGGCTCCAAGGCAATTTGTAACCTGATCATCTGTCCAATGATCAGGATGCCTACCAGAGCAAATATGAAACCTATAAAGGTATAGCGCCAGTTATAACTAATCTTCACGGTTCATATCCTTCAAAAATATCTGAAAACACAACTAATTCTTGCCCTAACCATTCCAATAAGGTTTTATGATAAGCAGGTCTATTCACGTCAAGGGCCGCTTGAAGGGCCGAGTTTTGTGGCTCCTCGTGAGAATTCGTAGGAATTTGGATAGAGCGTGTGTAGCCAGAAACTACCACAAAAAGGACTTCGTCCGGAGTAGCTGGCCGAAAACCTTGCTCACTAGCTTGACGTTCTATTTCTGCGAGGGTCGTCAAGGAAGCAATTTTTCCTCGCAAACTCACATTCCCATATTCCAGCTTGTCGATCTCATTCTTTTTGTTTTGTAAATCACGCCCAACGGACACAACATGAGAAGAAACGATCAAATAAGATATTAATAATACAGCGAGAACAAGAAGGCATAAAAAGAAACCTCCTAAGACTGTTAGTTGCTTCCGCCGGGGTGTATTTGAGTAAGCCTGAATGATGGATTCCATAGTGATGAGTGATGAGTAATGGGTAATGGGTAATGGGTAAAATGCATGGTTTACTCTTTACTCATTACTCATTATTCTTGCAAGCCCTATGCCAAGTTTATAATTTCTCAACTACCCGCAGACGCGCGCTGCGGGCCCGGGGATTACGGTCAGTTTCGCTAGCCTGCGGACGAATAGGACGACGGGATAACTCGCGCAACTGCGCTTTATGGTCACATGCACAAATCGGTAACTCCGGAGGACAAATACAATCTTTGCTCTCGTGCCTAGCGAATTGCTTGACAATACGGTCTTCGAGCGAGTGAAAAGCAATTACGGCCAGACGCCCTCCCGGCTTCAATACCCCCAAGGCAATGGGCAAAATAGCTTCCACAGCTTCCAATTCTCGGTTAACGGCTATGCGCAAGGCCTGAAAAGTTCGGGTGGCCGGATGGATGTGTGTTCTACGATGCCCGATTACTCTTGAAATCAGAGAAGCCAGTTCTTGGGTTGTCTTCAAAGGCCTATCGGCAACAATGGCCCTGGCAATCCTGCGCGAATACCTCTCCTCGCCATAACGGTAAATGATGTCGGCCAACTCCTTTTCAGGAAGTTCATTTACCAAATCCGCCGCGGTAGTGGGAGCTGAGGGATCATAGCGCATATCCAAAGGGCCTTCTTCTTGAAAAGAAAATCCTTTTTGAGGAGAATCAAGTTGCATTGAAGAAAGGCCAAGGTCTAATAAAAACCCGTCAATTGCGTCCCAATTTAGTTTATTAAGGTGCTCTTCAACATAAAGGTACGAATCTCGAACAATCGTCACCCGTTCACCAAATGGTTCTAAGCGCTCTCTGGCCAAGCCCAAGGCCGTGGGATCTAAGTCCAGGCCCAGCAAACGCCCTTCAGGGGCGCTGTCCTCCAGAATTCCAAAAGCATGCCCTCCCGCTCCTAGGGTGCCATCCACGTACAAGCCATTGGAAACAGGCTGCAAAGCGTGTATAATTTCATCGAAAAGAACCGGCTCATGGGACATAGGGCCTAAACATCAAGGGCAGCAAAACTCTCGGCATTGGCTTCAGCGTCTTGGAGGGAAGTGTTTTCCTCTTCCCAAGCCTGGAGCGACCATATTTCAATGGCCTCCCCTACGCCAACGATAATAACCTCGTCATCTAACGCGGCCACATCTCGCAAATACTGCGGGATGAGGATGCGACCATTCCCATCCAGGTCAACCTTTTGCGCGCTTGAAAAGATCAATCGCCGGAGACGACGCGCGGTAGGGTCGGTGGAACTCATCGCGGTCACCCGCTGATAGATGGTTTGGAAAGCCGTTTCAGGCAAAAGGCGCAAGTTATTATCAAAGCCCTGGGTGATATACGCCTCTTCATTTAATACGGCGCGAAAGCGAGCTGGTATAATCACCCTGCCTTTCGAATCTAAGTTATGCTTGTACTGTCCCAAGAACATTTGTTCTAGCACCTCTTTAAGCACAGACCGCCGGTTACCCGGCGCAATAAACCATTCCGAACCACTTTGAACCACTTTCTGCCCACAGTATATACGAAAACCTTGAAAATAGCAAGTATTTTAACCACTTTCAAGCTTAACTTTTCTGTTAATTGTCCCATAAGCTGATTAAAAGCCAGTTCTGGAGGGCGTATTGGTGGCTTCTCAAGAATTGGATACCGAAATAATGGGAAAATATATTCATAACCTATGAAAGTTAATACCACCCGTTTCTTGATAATTGGCCTTATTTTGCTCTTTATAGCCCTCACTCTTTTTTGGGGATGGAAGTTTCTCTTCCCCCTCATAGAGAAAGAACCGACTCCAACCCTGACAAGAACCCCTCGCTCCCCAACCCCGACCATCACACCAACGGCCACGCCCACAAGCTCTCCCACCTGGACACCCTTACCCTCAATAACCCCCTCTCCAACGCTCACCCCGTCACCCACCTCAACTTTTACGCTCACCCCCCCGCCCCCTACCCTGACGCCCGCTTATCCCCCGGAGGCCAAGGCGAACTACCAGCTTCATCCCTGGTCGCCTCAGCATGCCAACAATTTGATCTATCTAATGGGGGCGTACCCTGACACACTATCCACTGCCACAAGGAAAGAATATTTCGAGGCTTATTATTTCGCTTACTTGGCACAAGAGGAAAGCGTTCTCCGTTTTCCCGACTTTGCCGCTCAAAAACTATGGCCCTGGCATAAAGCCTATAACCTAGCTCGCCTAAGTTCTCCCCTGGCAGCGAGTGAGTATGCAACCTTGCTCTCTCAAGCTCTCCAACAAGAACTAACAGATCCTGCCTCCCTGGAAACATGGATCCAGTCCCAAGATCCACGTCTCAGCCTTAGTGTCTATGACTCACAAGGCTTCGATGACTTTAACCAGATCTTGCGCCTGGAGAGCGTGGGTGGCAGCGCAACATTATGGTTGACGGAAACAGAGACCGGCTTTCAAGTCTCCCCGCTCAGCAGTGATTTTGACTTTAGCCAACCTCCCAGAATCAGTTATTTGTGGAGCGACTTTACCCAGGATGGAAAACCAGAATTGATCATCGTCAATAATGCTATGCCCAGTGAGGCGATTCCCCTGCCGCACGTTTTCGACATTTCCGGAGATCGTCCTCAAGCATTAAACTTCGCCCCCAATCATGAACTCACCATGGGACTTGGGCACGCTACTCGTTGGGAAACAAAATTACCCGGCGAACGCCCAGTACTTGAAGTATCTAGCAGCGTTTATCCGCCTTGTCCCCTCCGCATCACCCACCGCTACCAATGGAACGGAGCATGGATCGAGGAGATTCAAACCGCTTATGACGTCAATCCCTCCCCTGGCCTGGAGTATTATTGCCAACAAGTGGTGGATCATGCCGTCCAAGCCTGGGGATTGGACGCTGTGATAAGCATCATGGAAGACCTGCTTCCCGAGTGGCCGCCGGAAACCACAAGCACAGGCCAGGCGTATCCCCCAGAAGAAAAAGATGCGTGGCGCTTCCGCCTGGGAATATATCACGCCCAAAAGGGGAATCACTTAAAGGCTGAAGAATACCTCTCGAAAGTCATTAACGAACCAAGCGTATCCAACAGCCCGTGGATAGAAGCCTCCCAAGAATTTATGCGTGTTGTGGACAACCCAGAAGAACGGTATCGGGTTTGCACACAAACATCATTTTGTGACCCCCGCCGCTCACTGCAAAATTGGGTTGAAAGCAAATCTGCCTGGAGTTTCACAGAATTGCTTTCTGAACTTTATCTCAGCCCAGTGACCGTCCTGGAGAGTGGAAGGCACGACTTCAATGATGATGGCCGGCCTGAAGGTTGGAGTATTATCCAACATAACCCAGCCATGAAACCAGAATTTTGGATTTTTGCCTTCCAATCTGGAAAACCGTATGCCCTATTCGTAGACACGTTCGAAAGCAACCGGCCAGTGCTAACGCATTATGTTACCCAAAGCGGCTCCCCTCTGATCTGGTTGAACAGACAAATATCTTTCAGCATGGAATCCCTTCCCTGGGGCGGTTTCTTCATCCAGACTTATGCGCCAAGCTATTTTTACGCCGATTACACCGGCCAAAACGTACACGACGCTTATTTGGCCTTATTTAACGGTTTTTCACCCCTCAAGGTCAGGGACGATTTGCTGAATTTGCAAAGATCTTTCTATTTAACCTGCCTAAACGCATTCGAATGCGGGAATTTTTCTTATGCCCTGGGTTTGGCCTACGAGCTAGCCGGCCAAAAAGAACGGGCGCGGGATACCTACTATGAGATTTGGGAGGAGTACCCCGACTCTCCATTTGCGCTCATGGCCCGCTTGAAAATAGATCCCGGCACAATAGTCACCCCCACCTTTACCCCTTCCTTAACGCCCACACGCACACCCACCCCCTCAGCCACCCCTACACTCACACCTTCACCTACCCAGACCCCCTACCCTTCTTTAACACTCACCGCAACACCCACCACTGGCTCAGCCCAAACCCCACCCACCCCCACCGAAGACCCCTACCCATAACATAAGATGCCCACTAACACGCACAACCTTCCTGCTGCCCAATGGCGGTTGATACACACGCCCCCTGCCTCTGGCGCTTGGAATATGGCCCTCGATAGCGCCATTCTAGAAGCCGTGGGAAGGGGGAGCGTCTTGCCGACTTTACGCTTCTACGCCTGGGACCCACCCTGTCTCTCGCTGGGATACGCCCAACCCATCCGCGACGTGGATCGGGACAGGCTAGACTCCCTGGGGTGGGACATTGTCCGGCGACCCACCGGCGGGCGGGCCATCCTTCACACGGACGAGCTTACCTATTCCGTGACCGGCCCCGAACAGGAACCCCGCCTCATTGGGGGCGTCCTCGCCAGCTACCAACGCCTCTCTTTGGCCTTGGTGGAAGGGCTGCGAACGCTTGGCTTACGTGTCCAGGCGACGTCCAAAAACAAGCCGGACATTGACCGTGAGAATGCAGTGTGCTTCGAGCATCCCTCTCACTACGAGATCACCGTAGAAGGGAAAAAACTTATTGGCAGCGCGCAGGCTCGAAAAAAAGAAGGTGTTCTCCAACATGGCACACTCCCCCTGTATGGCGACCTGACCCGCATCACGAACGCGCTCCACTTCCCCAGCGAAGGAGAACGTTCTCAAGCAGCGAAACGGTTGCTGGCGAAAGCTACCAATGTAGAAACAATTTTGGGATACCGTATCAATTGGGAAGATGCCGCCCAGGCTTTTGCCACAGCTTTTCAGGAAACATTGAATTTGAGATTGCTACAAAAAGAATTAACAGCAGAGGAAGTGCATCGCGCCCAAGAGTTGGTGGAAGAAAAATACGCCCAGCCCGGGTGGACTGAGCGCAGGTAGGGGAGTTAGGAGTTGCGAGTTGCAAGTTACATGTGGCAGGTGGCATGTGGCAAGTGGCAGGTGGCATGTGGCGAGTCGACTTTGTTTGGCACCTCTGGTGTGCCTGCGGCAAGCCCGCAGTTTACTCGCGGGTGGGGTGGCGAGTTAGGAGTTGCGGGACAAGACCAAATAGCTACGTTCTACTCATTACTCATTACTCATTACTCATCACGCCTCACTCCTCCCCCTCGTTAAATATAACCTCTTCGTATCCCAACTCCCGAAAGAGCAGGCTTAAATAGCTCTCGGCGTTCTGGCGAGCAATGTCCAGGATGCCATCTTCGAGGGCGGCTTTCTCGATCTCCTCCTCCGCTGCTTGGCGGGCCAATGTTTCCAGGTTGACGTCACCGTGGGTGAAGATGCCCGTCTCCCGGTCGTAAACATAAGATTTTTCGTTATCCAGGGTGGCTATAAAAATCTCCTCTCCTGGCAAGGTCACGTAAAGGACTTGACCTTCGAGTTCAATGTCCTCAGGGTCTAATTTTCCAAGGTCAATTCCGGCAATCACTTCACCATGGGCGACGAGGAGCAATTTATCGCCCACAAAGAATTCGAATTTCCCTTGGCGGGTTTCAGCCGTGATCACTTTTTCTACGCTATATTGGATCGTTTCCAAGCGCGCTAAGCTGCGAACTTCATGGATTATCGTCACCGGATCAGGGATAACGGTCGGGGTGGGATTCATCGCCTCCGAGACCTGCGTTGCCACCGAATTTGTAAGATTGGTCACTGGCCTCAAGGCATTTGAAATGGAGTTTTGGACCGCATTAACAACCACAACGCCAATAACAACGACAATCAATAATCCGATTACTTGGAATACCCATTTTCTAGGTTTCATTTTTTCCTCCTTCGCTAAACACAAACGTTCCTTAGAACATATATTCTACCACAACCAATGGTTTCTACAAGCTAAGATAACAGCTTTTTATAGGGGTGGTTGTATCTTCTCAATATTCTGGGGAACGATTCCGTAGCCGGGGTTTCTACGCCAAGGGCGCACACCGTGACCCCGCAAATGCGAGATTCGGAAATCTCGGCTACGCATTCCCCTATTTTTTGAGAAGATACGGATGGTTCACGATTAACTTTACACATTTGATAACGACCCAATATCCAATATCCAATATCTAATATCCAATATCCAACCTTTCGACTAAGCTCAAGGCAAGCCTCCAATAAGCTCAAGGCAAGCCTCCAACCCCTACCACCCCCTCAACCACCTCGGCGAATGGCTCTTGACCCGATTGTTCACCCGCTTCCCCCAACCCAGGGGATAGCCCTCAACCCCCACCAGCACCCACCCCTTAGGCCCTTCGGTGCGGAAAGGCAGACCCCGGATGTAGCCAATCGTCTCCCGATTCTCTAGGGAGAGGGAAATACTCATACGGGCGGCCTCCATATCCAGCCCCATAGCCAAAGCGTGCGAAGGCTCGAAGCGCTTGGTCTTGAAAGTTCCCAGCCACCAACCCCAGTGGATAACGCTCAGGCCATGTAAGTATTCGGTGAGGACACCTTCACCATCCTTTGGGGGATAGCGACGGTTTGTAACCGAGCGGTATTGTTCGGTGGGGACACCTTCACTATCAACGGTGAGGACATCTTCATAATCATCGGTAGGGATGGCATAGAGACGATCGCCAAGCTGGGTCAGACTCTCGCTTTTGGGGCGGATGGCGGGGGGAACATTCTCACCCCGCAAGGATTGGGCGAAGAATTGTCGATAATACCTAAGGCTCTCTCCCTGGAGGGGACGGGGTTTCCAGGCGGGAGCAGGCCGGGCGTTTGACCCCTCCCCAGAGCGGTGGAGGCGAGCCACGAAATGCCCCTCCCCCGGCGCGAGATGCGGCCAAATGCGGGCCGTCCCGGCCAGGTCGGGATTCCCATCCCCCCACCCCGGGCGGCCGGGCGCAAGCCCCTCCCCCGCAGGAATAGGGTGAATCTCGAAATCGGGCCTGGCCTTCAAAAAACGGGCAATGGTGCCCTCGTTCTCCAGCGGGGCAAAGGTGCACGTGGCGTATACCAGACATCCCCCGGGCCGGACGAGTTGAGCCGCTTGCCAGAGAATATCGTCCTGCTGGGCGGCGCTGCGCTCGACGAGGTTGGGCGTCCACTGCTCGCGTTCACGGTGAGATTTGCGGAACATGCCCTCCCCCGAGCAGGGAGCGTCCACCAGAACGCGGTCGAAAAAGGGGCCAAACCGCTCCACGAGGCGTTCGGGAATCTCAGTGGTGATGGCGGAGTTGCGCGTTCCCCAGCGTTCCAAGTTTCGTGCCAAGGCCTGGGCGCGTCCCTTGTGAGGGTCATTGGCAACAAAAAGGCCCTGGTTCTCCATCAGGGAAGCAATGTGAGTAGCCTTTCCTCCGGGGGCGGCGGCCAGGTCTAGGATCCGTTCCCCAGGTTGCGGGTCAAGGATCTCCGCCACGGCCATGGTCGAAGGTTCCTGGAGATAGTACAGCCCGGCGGCGTGGTAAGGGTGCTTGCCGGGCGTTTCGGGGAACCGTTCACTCCTCAATGTAGGGCGATTTGGTAAATCGCCAAGCAGGAAACCGCTCTTTGTCCACGGTAAGGGAGCAAGGGGGTAAGGTGAACGTTCTCGAAAATTCTCCCCGGAGAGCTT
>JAANWX010000086.1 GCA_018263575.1 Chloroflexota bacterium
TGTCGCTTTTTCATTGTTTTTCGTTTGATAACCCAGGTACCATTTCTTGATTTGCCCCAGTAGTGAGTAAATCCGAGAAAATCGAATGTGCCATTACCACTTTTGGCCTTAAACTTACTTGGCCATTTGAAGCTAATCACTTTGCTTTTCTCTGGATGGATTGTTAATCCATACTTCTCGAACCGTTTAGGCAGCACCTCCATTAGTCGGTGACTATCACCTTCAAATTCGCAGCCCAACACAAAGTCATCTGCAAACCTGAGAAGAAAGCTGCAGCCTTTGAGTCTTGGCTTCACCTTGTTAACATACCACTCATCCAGTACATGGTGAAGGAAAATATTAGCAATCATTGGGCTTATCACGCCGCCTTGAGGCGAGCCGCATGTAGGATAATGAATGTTATCTTTCTCAATTACACCAGCATTCAGCCACTTACCAATCAGGCGGATGATCTTGCCATCATTTATTCGCATCCGTAGTATTTCCCGAATACGTCCATGCGACATGTTGTCAAAGAATTTTGTTACATCCGCATCAATAATTACTCGCACTTTCTCTTCATAACAGGCATTCCTTATCGCCTTTACAGCATCGTGAGCACTACGTTCCTCCCGGAAGCCATACGAAAAATCATAAAAATCAATCTCATAGATAGCTCCCAGAAGCATTGTTACTGCTCTTTGCAATATCTTATCTTCAAAGGCTGGAATTCCAATTGGACGTTGACTTTTATCTTCCTTCTCTATCCATATCCGCTTCATCGGGGGAGCTATATAGTTTCCTTCTTTGTAACGGCGACAGAGATCTTCTAAGTTTGTTTCTAGGTTAGCAGCATATTCTGCTGATGTAACCTCATCAACTCCCGCTGATGCCTTTTTATTGGTACTGCGGTAAGCTTCCCTTAGAAAGTCCACGTCAATCAAATGGTGTAGCGTTGTAAACACCCTGTCAGGGTGTTCCTTCGCTTGTTCACTCAGTTGACAAAGTTTTAGTGAGACAGTTTGTGATCTCAATGTATTCTCCTGTCGTTCCTTTCATCAACACGTCATACCCAACTTCACCTTCCCTGCAGTGGGTTCTTAAGGTAACGCCCCTTTTGGTCGGTGTTGAAGATGCTGGTCCGGTAGCCGAAGTGGCAATCGGCGTTTGTGAGCGTCTTGATGGTCCCGGTTTGGGTATCCCAGACCCGCACGGATTGGACCACGTCCCGGGCCTCCTGCCCGTAAGCGCCCACGTTCTGGATGGGGAAGGCTCCCACACTGCCGGGGATGGCGGAAAGGTTTTCGACTCCCCACCAGCCGGCCTCCACGGTCCGGGCCACAAAACGGTCCCAGTTTTCCCCGGCGGCGACTCGCAGGGTCACGGAAGTCTCTCCCTCGGCCAGGACGGTGACCCCCCGGGTGGCGACGTGGATGACCAATCCCCCAAAGCCCCGATCGCTGACGAGAAGGTTGCTCCCGCCCCCAAGGATAAAGACCGGAATCCCCTCTCGCTGGGCCGCACCCCAGGCGTGGATGATGTCCTCCTCGGTTTCGGCACGCAAGTAATACCGGGCCGGGCCGCCGATGCCAAAGGTGGTCAAATCTCGCAAGGGGACGTTCTTTTTGATGCTGGGGTAGTTGAACAAGGTGAGCCTCCTACTCGTCATTGACGATAGGTATCATCTCAATAATCTGTAGCACGATAAAAAGTTCTAACATAGGGCGTATTTTACCACCTTCTCATTCTATTCGCCCCTGTTGAGGATATTGTCGCGGAGGTTATATCGATGAGGTCTCTGTAAAAATCGCTTTCTGCTGGTATTTGGGTCATGGTGGGCTTGTTCATCCTTTTTCTGGCGAAGTACCATTTCTCACTACAAAGGGGAAGCTTTCACTATGCTAGTATAGTAAAAAAATGGNGAGAATTTGAAGAGAGCATATGATATACTAATAATGAGACAAATGACTTACTTCTGGACTATTTGAGGAGTTGGTAATATGGCAAAACAGGCGGATACTCAAACTACACCTTACGAACAAAAGGTAATTTCTATCATGCGTCGGTTACCGATAGAATATAATGTGCAGCTTGTTAATTTCGCACACTTCCTTGAACTTCAAACTACGCAAGATTATCAAGAATTGCTAGATGAAAACAATTTTCAATCCGGAGATGAAAAATGGGAAAAGTTGTTGACGAAACCTGAAGCAAAACATATCATGAGGAAAATGGCCATGGAAGCACGCGAGGAATATCAAGCGGGGAAAACAACTGACATTGGGAGTACAGAAAATGGGCGGTTGAAGCCTGAATGAAGTCGAAAGCAACTTCGAAGTTTTGGAAGCAGTACGAACGCCTCCCTGCTATAGTGCAACGGCAAGCACAAAAAGCTTATCAGATGTGGAAAAGGAATCCACGCCATCCGGGAGTGCAATTTAAACGCGTGGATGACGAAGCACCTATCTACTCAGCTCGAGTCAGCGAGGATTATCGAGCTCTGGGCCTTTTTGAAGGCAATACAGTTATCTGGTACTGGGTTGGTAGCCACGATGAATATAAGCGCTTATTAAAATGATTTAGGAGGTCTTCGAGAAGAATTGGAACCGCCGAGCCTGGTGAGGGAAGTTATTGGGGCTGAAGCAGGAGATGGTGGTATAAGCTAACTACAATTTTACTTTTCTAAATCTAAAGAAATTAGCAAGCCAAATTCTATTTGTCGCATTTCGTGTTTTGATAGAACCCCTATTTTCTTAATAAACCTGGTTTGAGAAACTGACCGCACCTGAAAAGTATCCGCCGCAGATTTCTTGTGCAATCCATTTTGGGGAGAGGCCTCAATAGGTACCAGCCATTTTGCTTTTTTAAATTTCTCTTGCCAGCCCGTAATGGGGACAATGATCTTCAGTGGCAATATGCCAATTGAATCACGATTGACAATCACACAGGGACGGCTCTTTTTAATCTCTGACCCAATCGTGGGATCAAGGTTGATTTGCCAAACTTCTCCTCTTTTCATGCGAAGTCATCTCCATCGATGGCCGTGAAAGCGACCAGTTCTTGGTTCGATTCGTATTCGCCGTATAGGGAATGGGCAGCTTTTGCTAAGTCTTGTTCAAGTACATTTTGCTGGTATTGCGCGAAAATCGATCTCACCAGCGCGGAAAAATTCAAACCCTTTTTTTGGGCGACAGAATCCAGAAACTCTTTTTGGTCTTTAGGTATCAAAAGTTGAACTCGCTTTAATTTGTTTTTTGTTATCACAACACACCTCCTATGTGTATTGATTATACACAATATGCATACACACTGTCAATGTTCATTCCCCAACTTGCCACATGCCACATGCCACTTGCCCCAATCTCCAATCCTTGGCTTGACAGTCCTTACCCCACCTCCTATACTATGCCCATAATCACATACCTGCACGGGGAGCCTGACCACAAGGCTGAGAGGAGAGCGTGAAAGCTCTCGACCCGCGAACCTGATCCGGATCATGCCGGCGGAGGAATCGCATGGAATATCGAACACCCCACCTCCTCCGCCCAGAGGAGGTTTTTATTTTGCGCACCATCATCGTTGCCAATGGCCTTTTGAAGAAACCACAGATCCTTGCTATACGTTTGCAGTCGGGGGATTTGTTGATCGCCGCTGATGGCGGACTCCAGCATTTGCACGCTTTAGGCCTGACCCCAGACGTGGTGATTGGCGATTTGGACTCTGTAACCCCGGAGCAGCTCAGGACTCTCCGCGCGGAGGAGGTGGAGATCATCCAACATCCCCCCCGCAAGGATGAGACTGATCTGGAACTGGCCCTCCTCTACGCCGTGGAGCGGAGCGCGACCGACATCCTCGTCTTTGGAGCCTTGGGCGCGCGTTGGGACATGACCCTGGGCAACATCCTCCTCCTGGCGCATCCCCAATTGCAAAAAGCCAAGATCCGCCTCGTGGATGGGGACCAGGAAATGCGCCTGCTGGTGGGAGGCGAAACCCTCTCCCTCACCGGGCAGCCCGGGGACACCGTCTCTCTCCTCCCTCTCTGCGGAGACGCCGTGGGCGTGACCACACAGGGCTTGGCCTATGGTTTGGAAAACGGTTATTTGCGGTTCGGGTTCACGCGCGGGCTTAGTAACGTACTCCGCTCCAGCCCGGCCCATATCAGCCTGGAGGAAGGATTCCTGTGTGTGGTGAAAAAAGAGGCGGAGCGAGTTGGGAGTTAGGAGTTAGGAGTTGCGAATTAGGATCTTAGGGCGGAGGGAGCGCTTCACGTGATCCGCACTTCGCCATTCGTATCTCGTTACTCGAATCCCTTTGCTTCCTCTGTATCCTCTGCATCATCTGTATCTTCTGCATCATCTTCTACCGGAGGTATTCTCATGAAACACAAAATTTTCTTTCTACTGACAACATTCACTATCCTGACCGCATCTTGCGCGGAGTCACCAACGCCAACGCCTGTTCCCACAGAAGAGCCAATGGCCAAACCCACAGAAGCGCCGGCGACGCTCCCCCCGGAGGAGCGCACCCTGACGGTCATGACCCATGACTCGTTCGCCGCCTCGGAAAACGTCATAGCCGCCTTCGAGGAGGAATACAACGTCCACGTCCAATTCCTAGAAGCCGGTGACACCGGGACAACGGTCAATAAAGCCATTCTCTCCAAGGACTCTCCCCTGGCGGACGTGCTCTACGGGGTGGACAACACCTTTCTGAGCCGTGCCCTGGACGAGGAGGTTTTCGAACCCTATGCGTCCCCGCTCCTGGAGGAGGTCCCCGACAAATTCGAACTCGATGACCAAAACCGGGCTTTGCCGGTGGATTTCGGGGACGTGTGTCTCAACTACGAAAAAGCCTACTTCGAAGAGAACGACCTGGAACCCCCCTCCAACCTGGAAGACTTGCTCAAGCCCGACTATAAGGGATTGGTAACCGTTGAGAACCCCGCCACCTCTTCCCCGGGGTTGGCCTTCCTCTTCGCCACCATAGGCCACTTTGGCGAAGACGGCTATCTCGACTACTGGCAAAACTTGGTCGCTAACGAGGTCAAAGTCGTCAACGATTGGGAGACAGCCTACTACACCGAGTTCAGCCAGTGGGGAGGCGAGTACCCCATCGTTGTCTCCTACGGCTCCAGCCCGCCCTTCGAGGTCATCTTCGCCGAAGAACCCCTGGACGAACCGCCCACCGCCGCCGTGACCGGCCCGGGAAGCTGCTTCCGCCAGATTGAGTTCGTGGGCATCCTCACAGGCACCCCCAACCGTGACCTGGCCGAGAAGTGGATCGACTTCATGCTCTCACCCGCCTTCCAGGAAGACATTCCCCTCAACATGTACGTCTTCCCCGTCAACGAGAACGCCGAACTTGATGACACCTTCGTAGAGCACCTCTCCATCCCCGACGAGCCGGCTACCTTGGCCCCGTCCCTCATCGCCGAAAAACGCGAGGAGTGGATTCAGGCCTGGACGGAGGAAGTGTTGAGGTGAAGAGGGTCCTCCTCTGGCTCCTCCCCCTCACCTTCCTGGGTTTGTTCTACTTCTATCCCCTGGGGAGCATCCTCCACCTCAGCTTCGCGCGGGGTGAGGGAAATCTGGGCCGTGTCTTCTGGGAGGCGGTCGCTTCCCCCACCGTCCGGCGCGTGCTGGGGTTCACCATCTGGCAGGCCTTTCTCTCCACGCTGCTGACCTTGATGATTGGCTTGCCCGGGGCGTATTTATTCGCTCGTTATCGCTTTCGAGGGAAGTCCCTCCTTCGGGCCTTGGCCGGCGTCCCCTTTGTGATGCCCACCCTGGTGGTAGCGGCCGGGTTCAACGCCCTCCTTGGCCCTCGGGGATGGGCAAACACCGCCCTCATGGCCGCCTTCGATCTCACACAACCACCCCTCCACTTTTTGGGCACCTTGCCCGCCATCCTCATCGCCCACGTTTTCTACAACACCACCATCGTCCTGCGCATGGTGGGGGATTTCTGGAGCCATCTCGATCCCCGCCTGGAGCAGGCCGCCCGCGTCTTGGGCGGAAACCGCTGGCATACCTTTCGGGAGATCACCGTCCCCCTCCTCACCCCGGCCATCCTGGCTTCGGCCTTGTTGGTCTTCCTCTTCGATTTCACCTCTTTCGGCGTCATCCTCGTCTTGGGCGGGGCCGGGTTCGCCACCCTGGAGGTGGAAATCTACTACCAGACCATCAGCCTCTTCAACCTCCCCATGGCCGCCACCCTTTCCGTCCTCCAATTGGCCTGCACCCTGGCCCTGACCGTGATCTACACTCGCCTGGCCTCCCGCCTCTCCCGCCCCCTGGACTTGCGCCCACAAGAGCACGTCCAGCGCCGCCTCAAAACCTGGCGCAGTCGTTTGGGCGCGGGCATAATCATCGCTCTCCTGCTGGTTTTGCTGATCTCTCCGCTGTTTGCCTTAGCCGCCCGATCGGTGACGCAGCTCACCTCCAGCCGGACCCGGGAAGGGAGCGTCGCTCCGGGAGTGACCTTGGCCTTTTACCGCGCCTTGAGCCAGAACCCCCAAGAATCCCTCTTTTACGCGCCCCCCACCACCGCCCTGGGAATCTCGCTAGGGTACGCCCTGGCTACCGTGATCCTCTCCCTGGCCCTGGGACTTCCAGCCGCCTGGGCACTGGCCCGCGATAAAAAATCTACGCTGAATCAAGTCTTGGACCCCCTGCTTATGCTTCCCCTGGGGACATCGGCCGTCACCCTGGGGTTGGGATTCATCGTTTCCCTTAACCGCCCTCCCTTTGATTTGCGAGCCTCGCCGTGGCTAGTACCCCTGGCCCATACCCTGGTTGCCTTCCCCTTTGTCGTCCGCAGCCTCACACCCGCCCTGCAGAGCATTCGTCCCAACCTGCGCCAGGCGGCCGCCGTGCTGGGCGCTTCCCCCCGGCAAGTCTTCCGGCACGTTGATCTCCCCCTGGTGGGACGCGCCTTATTGGTAGCAGCCACCTTTGCCTTCACCATCTCCATTGGAGAATTTGGGGCCACCGCACTCATCTCCCGCCCGGAATATCCGACTGTGCCCGTCGTCATCTACCGCTTCCTCTCCCGCCCTGGGGCCATGAATTATGGCCAAGCCCTGGCCCTGAGCACCATTCTCATGCTGGCTGCCGTGGGCGGAATGCTGGCTATTGAGCGTTTCCGCGTCGCCGATGTGGGGGAATTCTGATCCGCTAATCTACACCAATCTACGCGAAAACAGGTGCATTGCACTTCATGTTTTTGGAAGTGCGTTGCACCTGTAGGCTGGGGACACCACACCGAATGGGGAAGGGAACGAATATGTGCGCAGGGGCATCGTCGAGTAAGTAGGACAAGTTGATACGCTGTGCGCGCCGTCGAAAACGCCCCGCGGACGGGGCTAGTGAGCAGGGTAAGCTTTGATATGTTTCCAAATGGGTTTGTCCTGAAAATTCCCCCAAAAAAGTGCTTGACGGGGTGGGGGTGACATGATAAGATATTGCTCGCTCGGGGGCGTGGTGTAGCGGTTAACATGCGGCCCTGTCAAGGCCGAGATCGCCGGTTCGAATCCGGTCGTCCCCGCTGGAAGTAAATATTGATAGACTGCCTGGAGATTTTGTCGCTCCAGGTTTTGTCTTTTAAGGGGAAGTATGTATCATCTCAATATTACGGGGGGGGGTGGGACATGCCAAGAACCAGGGAAAGATAAGTCACAAAAGGTCAGGAGCGTGATTTACGCCATTCGCGCCTCGACATCCTCTTTGATGGTACACAGCGCATGGTTCCATACAACATCATGCACAAATTCTGGGAACAACATACTGAAAAATCCCCATAGTATTCGGCCCACAAAAGTCTTACCTTGTTTGTAATCAAAAGCCGCATAGATGGTCAACTTGTTGTTCCCGTCTTTGGTTGGGGCAACATCTAAGACAAATTTCCCCCGTTTCGATAGCTGCTCATCGAGCTGATAGAGGAGTGTCCCAGAGCCAACCCGCTTGGTCAAACACAATTCTGTTCCCAACTCGATAAACGGTATCTTGTATTGGATTGTCGAGCCTACCTGGTTGGGCATCCCGCGGATCTGCCGAACCGTGACAAAGCGCAGGTTGAGAAATCTTGCATTAGGTTGACCGAACTTGGCCAATTCTTCCATGATCTCTTTTTGAGAGCCTTGGATCTTGATAATGTACATGCGTTCAAAATCGGGCGACTCGTCAAGCGCCATTCCCAGCCTCGATTCCAGAAATTGTTTGATCGCCTGGCGTAGTTCTTTGAGTACTACTGTTGGATAGCGGCCAGGCCTTCCCCATTTTAGACCAAAAAGCAGCTCAAAGGCTACATTCCTCAGCGTGATCACCGCACCGACGAAAATCGATTGTAAGACTCTGAAACTGAACATTGTTCGCAACACTTGGTGATAGTCAGCGGTGCCGCTGGCGATTTTCCATAAAACAGAGCCTACGGGCCTACTGTGTTCGTCTCGTATTTTGAATTCTGTTGCAAATGACTGGTAGACGACTCGGCTAATTGCCGGCGAGCCGAAAGCTACCCGGATCACTTTAAACACGATGCGCCCAAACCGATTATCTACCTTGAGCCACTTGATTGTTTTACGGTACCCTTTGGCGAGAGACTGCTTATCAATGCCTTCATGGATGATAGTCTGCGCCAGTCCGCTTGCTGTCACGTGTGCCGAGAACAGGCCATCCTTATTTAACCGCGCCCCAAGCGCGTCACCTACCATGGCAAACCGGTCACCGAATGGATATTTTGCTGGCGTGGAGGCCATTCTGGGGAAACAGATACAGGCAACGGAAATTGTTTCGACATCTGGCAGGATATGATTGATGTGTGACAATTTGAGAAACCCGCGGATGATGCGTTGACTATCTTGTGGGAAAATCGCCTCATCGATGCTTTTCCCTATCAAGGTGACGCTCAAATACTTGCCCTTAGGAAGGAGCGCAGCGTGTTCGAGAGCGAGGTGCTTCGAGCCATACTCTATGAAGTGTATTTCCCGATCCATGTTGTGCTTCAAGTAGTCCTCTCCCACGTCAAGCTCGAAGATAAAAGCCTTTCGAGACTCGCCTGGAACAAAAGCGGGATTTAGCTGCCTGATAGAAGCGAGCAAGCCATTACCTCGCCGGGTATTGATTCCAGTGGCCACAACCACGAAACTGGCAGAAAAATTTCTTCTTTCTCTGGATGGCAGTCTCACTGTAAGGGTTGGCATCCCATTCTCTGAATAAGCTATCGATTGAACTTCACCATTTAATATGCGGGCGCCTTCCTTGACGGCCTCACCTAGCAAAAACCCGTCCAATCCCCAACTTTCGGTGCCTCTTCCGGCGGGTAATGAACCTCTAAAGACCGAATACATTTGCATGTCATCAGGAACTCTAAGCCGGAGATTCTTCCATCGGCCATGTACCCAAATATAGTCGATGTGCCCCTGAATGATCTCCTCCGGAACCGTGTACCCTTGCTGTTGGAGTATCTTATTCAACCTCGGCGAGATGCCGCCCGCGCCAGAGGGGCACCCCAGGATATGGTAATTCCCGTTGCTGTTTTTGGTCACCTTGCGCTTCTCTATGATGACAACATCGAGGTGCAGATTGAGACGCTTACTCTCGCGAAGGAGATAGCGCGCAAAGAACGAGCCAGCCGGCCCTCCACCAACGATTGCAACGCAGTCATTATTTTGGAGTTGCATCGACTGAGGATCCATGTGGTAAGTCATAAGTGCTCAGTTCTCTCCAAGCCATGGTAAGCCGCGCCCAGCAGGGCGACTTTGGGATTGAGTATTACGTGGACGGGGATATTGGTCATTAAGTCTGAAAAACGCCCCTTGTTTTTGAAAGATTGCAGAAAAAATGGTTCTTCCAACGCCGACAGGATGCGCGGGGGGATGCCGCCTCCCAGGTAAACGCCCCCGGTGGCCATCACCTTGAGGGCAAGATTCCCCGCTTCAGCTCCCAGGACGGAGACAAAGGTCTTGAGGGTGATGGCGCAAATCTCAGGCGGGTTCTCTTCTAAGGCGGCGTTGGCAATGATGGGCGTGGGGTCTTTGGCGTTGGCCAAAGCTTCGGACAACCAAGCTGGCTCTTCAGCACGGCCGCTCTCTTTTAAGAATTGATATATATTTGGGATACCTATCCCAGAGCAAACCCGTTCATAACTCACACGGCCAAATTTCTCTTGTAAAAAGGGAAGCAAGTCTAGTTGGAGGGGTGTGGTTGGGGCGAAATCAACATGTCCGCCCTCGGAGGGATGGGCCTGGTAGCGTGAACCGCCCCAAACCAGGAAGGCCTCTCCCAGACCAGTGCCGGGAGCAATGATGGCCATATTCCCGTTGGTGACCGGTTTCCCGGCATTCAATGTATGGGTATCCTTTGCTTTCAAATAAGGAACCGCATGGGCTATTGCCTCCAGGTCGTTTAGGAGACGAACGGATGATAATCCCAATTCTTTTTCGAGTTGCTCTTCATCCATTCCCCAGGGGATATTTGTGATAGAGGCCCGTTTCCCCACCACTGGCCCAGCCACGCCAAAGCTGGCGCATTCCACGGACAAGTTGGTTTCTTCTAAAAACTTACCCACCAAGGCCTCGAGGCTGGGGTACTCCCCGGTGAGGAAAGTCGCCTCCGCCACAGGTGCGTAAGGCCCATCTTGAGGTCTAAAAATAGATAAATTTGTTTTGGTACCACCAACATCACCAGCTAAGAACATGGTTACACTTTTCCCACAGGAGCAAGATAGAGCACAAATTCTTCTTCCCCGTCAACATTCACGAGGGCATCCATTTTTTCTTGGTCAAAGGCTGCTACCGCGCACGTCCCGGCCTGGATTGCCTGGCACGCCAAATAAAGGTTTTGGCAAACGTGACCAGCATCCATTAGGATCACCCGATGAGCGGCCAAGCTATAACGCCATTCCATCCTATAGGGTATGGTTGTCCAAATGAATGTCACTGGGGCTGAGGAGATAAATTTTTGATTGAGCGTAGCTTGGTCAAGCTTCTTAGCAATATTCTCAGGCCTATGTTCAAGTATTAAAGCGTGTTCTAGGGGGAGATACCGATAGACCCCCGCAGGTAAGGATTCTACGTTTGCGATCCGCAAATAGGTTTCGAAAGAATGCCTGCAACCGGCTGAAGGAACCGTCCTTTTCACGGTTGCCTTGTTGATACGTTTTTTTATGCCCTGTGTAGCCCATAAGAGAAAAGAGAGTTCTTCTAGACCCAAGGGAGCAACGGCGTATCTGCGCACGCTACTTCTCACCACTATGGCAGATACCAGGTCATATTCGTTGATGGTTTTCCAATCTTCTTTGGACGGCAATTCTAGGATTTCTTTGTCTGGGGGGTATGGTTTTTGAATTGGCGGGGGACTAACACCTTTCCGTTGGTCAGTGGTGGAAAAATCGATCTCTTTGCGTAAGGTGTCTTTCAAGAAATTTCGATATTCGTTGATTGTTTCAAGGGGCATGGGTTAATTCCTTTCCTGCAGGCTTTCCTTGTCCCGGAAGTCTTCGGCAGCTCGTAGGAAATGGCGGTGGCTTCTGGGATCTGAGTGGTTGCCTTATATTATACACGGATTTTTCTTTATATCGTATTTCTTTATCTTCTCAATATTTTGTGGGAAAAATTTTGTAGCCGGGATTTCCCCGCCACAAGAACGCACAGCGATCCCGTTGAAGCGAGATTGGCTCATCTATAACAAATGTGCAGGTGATGGCGAGGTGACAGTCACTTGGGAAGTGACTGTCACCTCGCGAATAGGGCATCTTATTCACCCTCATAGATGCGCGTTTCAGGGCGGAAAGCGGCCCAGGAGAACCAAAAATGGTTGATGCTGGTGATGGGAGTCAATTGGCTTCCCGCCAAGGGGCCGCTAACGGCCTGGCCCAGCACGTTCCACACACTCTCGGTTTGCTCATCAAGGATATTCTCGCCATCGAAGGTGAAGGTCAGTGTTTGGCCGTCCACCTCACGGGAAAAGGTGACCGCTGCACCAACGTCACGCCCCCCGGCCACGCTCCCCGCATCCAGAGCGGAGGCCGTCCCCGCATCCCATATCACAACCAGGTCAGTTCCGCCAACGGTATCGTTGACAACGTGCACTTCTTCCAAGACTTGATAAGGATAACCTACGGCTTCGTCGTCGATCTCAACCGTCAGGACGCGCGCCATGGGGGGCAGATCTCCCTCAGGTAATTCTCCACTAAAGAGGAAGGGGGATGAGTTGATATTGTCATAGCCGCCATAAGGGTTGCGGCCATAGGAGCGGTTATAGCCTGTTTCTTTGGAAAGCACCTTTCCGCCCGGATAGGCCGTTTTAAAATCCTCCCAGGAAATCATGAAAGAGGGAACAGGTGTCAGCCGACGTCCGGTGTATTCTCCTGCCATAGCTTCGCCCGTGGCTTGTTGCCACCAGGTTTCTGTTTGGCGGTCGTACATGATGAGATTGCTGTTACGCAAACGCCCAGTGGTACCAAAATCTAGCACTTGACCATCAAAGGTGCGCTCGAAAGAGATTCCGGTGTTGCATAAGGGACAAAAGGTCACCGTGACTGGGACATCTCCCACGGTGGCATTGGCTATTTCGTGCCACATTAGAATTTGAAGAGGATAGGCTTGGGCATCATCTCCTATCTTGACCAGAATTATGGGTTCTTGGGATTCCAGCCACTCGTTGGCTTCTTCCACGGTGATAAATTGAGGATCGTCAAGGGCGGGGATGCCATCCTTGGGAGGCCCTCCGGAAAGTATTTCGTCGTAGGGCACGCTGTGTTTGCTAAAATCGGTGGAAAATTGACTCTCGGCCCCTGGGGGTGGAGCTTCTGCCGGGAGGAGGGTGGGTGTCGCTTCTGCGGGTGCGGGGGCATCATCAGGAGCGGCGGCCTCCGTAGGCGCTGTGGTATCCTCAGGTGGGGAGACTTCTTCCGTTGCCGGATCAGCGGGGGGGAGTGGCGTAGACGTTGAATTTGTTGTCGCACAGGCACTCACGGTTATGGTCAATAAAATAATCCAAATTAAGGAACTTGGGAAACGCATAAGACACCTCCTGTCTAGTAGTAGCGTTTGATTCGTCTGTGCTACTTAGACAGGGCAGGTGCCTGCTTTCTTACCTTATCATATTATAAATCGATTGCAATCAGTAGGGCAGATTTACATCTGACGCCATATGCGGCGGGTATCGAAACCCGCCCTACGTTGGCCACGCTAATGTGTGGTGCCACCGTGAATTGATTCGCTTGCCTTAAGTGATATTATTACCCCAATACTTATCTATTCTTCTGCGTGCAGTGCTTTCAATACAGCCAGTAAAGCCTCGAACTCTTCGTGGCAGTCGTGGCAGCGCTGGAGGTGGTCTTCTACCAAGGGCATAGCCTCGGCAGCGTTTTTGCCGGCTAATTCCATCTCCACAAAGCGGTCTATTTCCCCAAAGCACTCATCACAAGTGAGCTCATCAGGCCGTGTGGTTATTACTGCATGCACCATTTTTTTCAACATAGCGGGTTCTAGTTTCATCATAATTCTATCCGTCGTTCTATTCTTTTGATGAGGTGTGTCAGCTTCTTCTTACTTCATAATCAGGGAACTATTCAAAAGCGGCCAACACCTTTTGAGGAGATATACCTTCTAGTTGCATGCGAGCCTTGAGATGACTGCGGGCATCGTGCAAAAGTTTATAGAGCGCGTTGCGGTTGCTTCCCATTCGCCGGGCCACCTCCCTTATGGGCATGCCTTCCATCATAACGGCTATCATGGCCGTGCGCTGGCGATCCGTCAGCTCTTCGTTTATGATCTCCTGCACCTTTTCTATCATCATTCGCTGATTCATGCGCTGTTCAGGGGAAGGGGATGAATCTGTCAGCACCTCGGGCGTAAAGTCTCCCGAATCCTCATAAGGAGCGACCAGATCTTGAAGGGAGACATCTTTCCACCGCAGACGGCGTAACTCACTAAAGGCAACGTTGATGGCTATTTTATTTGCCCAGGTTGTAAAGAGGCTTTCCCCGCGGAAGGTGTCCAAGCCGTCCAAGATTTTCAACAGCGCTTCCTGGGCAAAATCTTCTAAATCTGCTTCGGGGACATGATAACGATTGGCTACAGCGTAGCCAAGACCACGTACCAGGAGCGCGCGCAAGTCCACCAAGGCCTGATTGTGGGCAGAAAGCCCGGCCTGGTTGTGTTCCGGGCTTTTTAGTTCAGCGAGCCATTCTTGATTAGTACGTTTTGGCATGGTATCTCTTAAGTTTATATACTTCTTATTATAATGAACCGTGATGATGCCGTAAATCTATTATAATTGAGTGTGACAAAAAGAAAAAGAAGGAAAACTCATGCACAATACAACCCCGAATATCACCATCTACGGCACTTTTGGGTGCCCCGATTGCCGCCGCTGTCGGCAATTCCTTCGCGAACACCAGATTCGCTATCACTGGGTGGACATCGAAGAAGATAAACGGGGAGAGAATTATGTCCTTCAGGTAAACGATGGGAACTGGGTTACGCCTACCGTCGTTTTTGATGATGGTGACATTTTGGGCAAACCGAGCAACGCTGAACTGGCGGCCAAATTGGGGTTGAAGACCACGGCCAAACGCAGCCATTACGACGTTATTATCATTGGGGGAGGCCCGGCCGGGTTGACGGCTGCTTTTTACACAGCCCGGGAGGGAATCGACACCCTGGCAATCCTTTGTCCAAGTTCGTTTAGGTTACTACTCCGATATGCTTTCCAACCCAAAAGTGTTGCGTTCCAACCGCTGGGCACACACCTCGGCTCTTCTCGTCAAGGCGCAGCAGATTGGCTGCCAAACGGGTTTGGCCACAATGTCTCGCGGCCAACAAGCGCAACGTGTGCTGAAGGTACTGGATTTAGTCGATGCTTTTGATTTCATCGCCACCCGGGACGATGTGGAGCGCGGCAAACCCGACCCAGAGATATACCAACTCGTCTCCCAAGAGTTAGATGTGTTGCCAACCGAATGTCTGGTCATCGAAGACTCTCCCTCTGGGGTGGAAGCAGCTCTCGCGGCAGGAATGTGGTGCATCGCTGTATCCACGCCGTTTACCAAACAAAAACTCCACGCTGAACAATTATTAGATGAAAGTTGGATTGTGGATGACCCAGATACGCTGTTAGATGTCGTGGACAGAAAAATCAAAAAACTTCAACCGGCTTGATATGTATGAAATTAATTAAGGAGTAATACTATGCAACCCAAAGCAGATATTGGCCTCATTGGACTCGGTGTCATGGGCCAAAACCTAGTTCTTAACATGAACGACCATAACTTTCTTGTCGCGGTCTATAACCGCACCGCCTCCACGACGGAAGGATTTATGGATGGGGAAGCCAAGGAGACGGAAATCATTGGCACGTATTCCGTAGAAGAACTGGTCAGCCACCTCAAACGACCGCGCCGGGTAATGATCATGGTCAAGGCCGGCAAACCCGTAGACATGGTCATCGAGCAGCATGTGAATCAATTCGCTGCTGGTCGGCAAAATCCGCCTGCGCGGATTAGAAGCAACCGATTTATGGTCAGTGGAGAGGCCAAGGCCGGCGTGGTGCAAACTGTGTTGGAAGACCCTCAGTCCCACCTCCCGGCCCAGCGAATCCGCCCCACGCCTGGGCAACTCACCTGGAATTTAGATGCCCCGGCTGCTAAATTCGTAGCGCAAGCGGGCAGTTTTCAAGCTGATGAATAGCCCACCTCGTCTTCAAATCTTCACCCTTATTCTTTTCGGGTTGATTTTTCTCCTCACAGGCTGCATCGTAGAGGAGCCTGCCACGCTTCCTGCCTCTTCTGAATCCTCTCCTGATTATCAACAAGAGATGCGGGCATTCGTTCGAGACATTAGCCAGTATGCTAAAAGTTCCCGGGCTGATTTCATCATCATCCCCCAAAACGGGGCCGAGCTTATTAGCGCGACAGGAGAAGATAACGGCCCGCCCGATGTGAATTACCTCGGCGCGATTGATGGGATAGGGCAAGAGTCTCTTTATTACGGCTACTATGACGATGATCAGGAAACCCCGCCCGAAGAACGCGCGTGGACGAGGACATTCTTAGACCTGGCGAAAGAGCATGGCAATGTGGTTGTGCTGGTCACAGATTATTGCTCAACCCGGTCTCACGTGGATTCTTCGTACACGCAAAACGATTCTAGCGGGTATGTTTCCTTTGCCGCCGATCATAGAGAATTGGATAACATCCCCGCGTACCCGACCTCCCCTGGGGGAGAAAATGATGCCGTTATTACAAAGTTGTCCCAGGTTGAAAACTTCCTTTACCTGATCAACCCCCAGGCCTTTTCGTCCCGCCAAGCGTTTGTTGAGGCCGTCAGTGCCACCAATTATGACCTCTTGATCATGGATTTCTTTTTCGATGGCGAGACCTATACCCCAGACCAACTCGCGCAAATCAGAGAAAAGGAGAATGGCGGCAAACGTTTGATGATAGCCTATCTGAGCATTGGTGAGGCCGAAGATTACCGCTATTATTGGCAAGAGGACTGGCGGGTCGGCTCCCCCGCGTGGCTTGTCGAAGAAAACCCCCATTGGCCTGGAAATTATCGTGTCGAGTATTGGAATCCCGCCTGGCAAAGGATTATCTATGGTGACGACAGCTCATACCTTGACAAGATCATAAAAGCAGGATTTGATGGGGTTTATTTGGACATCATCGACGCTTTTGAGTATTTTGAGGATTGATTACTCAAAAGTCTCAGAGGGCGCTTTTGGAGAAATTTCACGAGCGTTTTTTAATTACCAAGCGCAAAAAACGTTGTTTCTAAGACTTTTGAAGTCTATATCTTTGGGGTAGTGAATGCTTATGTATATCGCAAAGGAGCGTAGGGAATGAAAAAGGAATCTTTACAAGTGACCGTTTTTGGGGGATCAAAACCCCAGGCTGGGGAACCAGCTTATGAGCAAGCCCAAAAATTAGGCCGCTTATTGGCCTCGTCAGGTTACACCGTCCTAACAGGAGGCTACATTGGAACTATGGAAGCCGTCTCGCGGGGGGCGGCCGAAGCTGGCGGTCACGTGATTGGCGTCACCTGCGACGAAATTGAAGCGTGGCGGCCAGTCAAGCCCAATCGCTGGGTGGACGAAGAAATGCGTTACCCCACTCTTCGGGAGCGTCTCTACGCCCTCATTGACTCTTGTGACGCGGCCATGGCCCTCCCCGGCGGAATTGGGACCCTGGCTGAGGTCGCGGTAGCTTGGTCACAACTCCAGACCCATGCCTCTGAACCACGCCCTTTGATCCTCATCGGCGAAGGTTGGGAAAACATCTTTGCCACTTTTTATGAGAATTTGGGAGAATATGTGGCTGATCCAGACCGGCGATGGCTGCAATTTGCCCCCGATATAGATGACGCTGTTGCTCAACTTGGGAGATTGGGAGACTAAGAGACTGGGAGACTGGGAGACTGGGAAACTGGGAGACTGGGAGACTAGGAGACTGGGAGACTGGGAGACTGGGAGACTGGGAGACTGGGAGACTGGGAAACTGGGAGACTAGGAAACTGGTCTTCACCAATCCCCAGCACACCAATATACCAGTCCCCAATATACCAGTCCCCAATACACCAACCCACCAACACAAACTATGCCTGCTATCAAACCCGCCCGC
>JAANWX010000087.1 GCA_018263575.1 Chloroflexota bacterium
ATGGTTTATTTGGGTGCTCATAGATCTTTGTTAGTATCAAAAAAATACTATTTGGTTACTTGGGTATTGTGCGCCTTATTTACAAATGAGCATTATCCCTTGACACTCTAATAACAAGCTCTCCCCCCTCTGCCTCTTCCGGCCCAGCTACCAGGAGCTGCCAAACAATTTCAATTTCTTTGGACGCAAGGTTGGCGTTCTCCGGCAATTGCGCTGAAGCTGCCTCCAGGTGCTGGATGATGGTCGAGAGGTGCTCTATCTGCGCGTCTGAGGCTTTACTTAGGAGCTGGGTCAACTGCTCTTGGGCGGCAAGCAAGTCATCTTCGGCGAGGCCGTAGTTGTTGTGGAGGAGGGATTGTTGAGCGCGGGTCAACAACTCCATGACCTTGACCGTGGCCAACTCGTTTTGGAGGTCGGTGACGGGCACCTGGCTTTCGAAGAGCAGGCCGATGTCGGCTTGGAGCTGCTGTTGTTGTTCCGCCAGGGTGGCGAGGGCTTCCCGTAGTTCTGCGTCGCCCTCCTTCCCGTGTTCTTGGTTCTCCTGTACCGTCGTTTGCAGGGCGCTCCCTTCTTCACGTAAGGCGGCCAATTGGCTTTGTAAATTGGCCAGAGTCTCTTTGTCGATGTCGTTTTGCATTTCGAGATTTTCCAGGCGGCCTCGGAGGTCCTCCAGGTTGTCTGAAAGCTGCTCTTGCCCTTGTTTTTGTTGGGCTTCGAGGTCGTTCAAGCGTTGGGTGTTGTCCTTGACGGGTTGGATATATTTGCTCCGGAGAGCGGGGATCCCGTATGCTACCCCATAATAAACCCCAACGCCTACACCTATGGCCAATAAAATGGTAAAGAGCACGCGCAAGACCACGCGGAAAAAACTACCGACTTGTTTGCCAAAAGATTTTTGGGTGTTGTTTTCAGAGGTCATTGTCTTCCTCACTTTGGAATAGGTTATTTAAGAGTTTTTGGAGGTCTTTAAAAAAGGTTTGGAAACGGCTAGAACTTTCTTGAAGCTCGATTAGTTGTTGGGAAAGGTCCTCTAATTCACCTTCGGTGCCCGTTAAGCGGGCATCCAATTCATCTATGCGGCTGCCTAGGTGATCTAAGTTATCAATGCGTTTTCTAAGCCCCTCTGTATCCTGCGAAAGGGTGTCAATATCAGTGCTTAGGGCGCGGATTTAGCGGTCGAGTGCCACAGCTTGGCTTTGTGGTGCGTAGTGCAATCCGCCATTGAGACTGGTAAGTATGCCAAAGATTAACCCCAAAGCCAGAATAAGGGCCAGGAGACCGCTGCTGAAAGCCATCCACAAGGCCCTGGATTGCGTTACCAGGTTCATGGTTTCCTCTTCTTGTTTTGTCACCGTCTCAATTTCCGGCGCTTCTACTTCTTCGGCCTCCTCAATTTCCTCTGCTTCCTGTGTTTCCTCCTCGAAGACATCAAAGGGAGCGATTTCTTCCTGGGGAGAGGCTTCCTCTTCTGGAGCGGGAGACTCTTCAGCCGGGGCCACCTCGTCGGTTGGGGTTTCTTCTGGGGGGAGATGGCTGCCATCTCCGGTTTCTTCGACCATGATTAAACCCCGGAGCTTTTCCAGCGATTGGCCGCCAATCCCTTGCACCTTGCGCAAATCCTCTACTGCAGCGTAGGGGCGATTGGCGATGATCCGTTCTGCCAGTGACGGCCCAATCCCAGGCAAGTTCTCCAGAGAAGAAGCGCTTGCGGTGTTGAGATTTTGGGGGGTGATTTTATCAGACATATTTCCTTCCTTTTATGGGGTGGCTCTTGCGGGCAGCGATTTGTGAAAATTGTCAGGGTTTATTATAACTTAAGAATCAACTTTGTTTAAACAAAAAACCGCACCGATATTTCACGGTACGGCTTTCGTGGTTGAAGGAAACCCTATCTTCCCAGATTGGGCGCCAAACGTTTGATGCGTTTCTTAAAGCTGGAGGATTCAACTTCGTGCATTTTATCCATTTCGCGTTTGGAGTTCTTTGATTTTCGGCGCCGCAGGTGTCCTCTGTGTCCTTTCATGCGCAGGATTTTGCCGCTGCCTGTTTTTCGAAATCGTTTTGCTGTACCTTGATGTGTCTTGATTTTTCCCATTGTTATTAATCTCCTTGTTCTTCATCTAAAACTTGTATGCTTTTTTCTGGGCTTGTTATGCTTAGAATAATCTTGTTAAGTTCTTTATTTATTTCACTTAAACTTTTCCCGGAACTAGCAGACCATTCAGACGCAATGCGCTTTTTAAGGCGGCGGTGCGCTCTTTGTTCGGTCGTATTGAGCTTGTCTGCTACCCGGCGAGCCTGTAAGTCGCGGAGAAGGGCGCAAAAATCACTTAATTCTCCCTCGTTTGTCACCTGAGAAATGCGGCTCTTTCTTGAGGTGTGCTTGTCCGCCATCGTTTGCGGGGGCGCTTTTATAATTCTTAGGGCTTCTTCTAATTCCTCTTGGTTCACAACTGGTCGAATGCGATCACTTTCAGCTTTGTTTATAGAAATCCAAAATGTTCCTTTGCGAGCCTCTACTTCATAATATTTTTGGGTCTTGTCGCCAAGTGTTTTTTCTTCGATGCCCGTTATCTGGCCTACGCCGTGATGGAGATGGAATACCCAGTCTCCCTCGGAAAACAATTGTTCTTGTTCTGTCATCTATGCCTCCTAGATGGCGTTTGTTGTTGGTATATTCACAAATTTCCTATTATATCACACAAGGATAGAAAATCAACCGCGTTTCTGCTTTTCAAGGTAATCTCTTAAGATACGTTGAATATGAGGTTGGCGCAACCGGCGGAGGGCTTGGGCTTCAATTTGGCGAACACGTTCACGCGAGACACCTACTTTTTTGCCAACTTCTTGAAGGGTGTGCCTCTCTCCGCCTGGCATACCGTATCTTAGACATAGTATGCGTACCTCTCTGTGAGGGAGGGTTTCCATGACTTCAGCCAGATGTTCCTGGAGGAGGTGTTGCGTGGCTGTCTCGTCGGGAAGCGGAGTCTCATGATCTTCGATGAAATCTCCAAGCATAGCATCTCCATCGTCCGTGGCGGGCATCTCCAAGGAAAGCGGACGACGAGCGACACGAAGCATGTATTGTACTTTTTCTGGATCCTCGTCAAGAAGATCAGCTAGCTCTTCAATGGTGGGGTCGCGTTCGAGGGATTGCTTGAGCGTATTTTGGGCTTGAAACATTCTGGAGATTTTGTCTCCCATGTGCACTGGCACGCGGATGGTGCGACCCTGGTCAGCGATCGAACGGGTAATCGCTTGGCGGATCCACCAGGTGGCATAGGTGCTGAACTTGAAACCTCTTAGGTAGTCAAACTTTTTCGCGGCCCGCATTAGCCCAATGTTTCCTTCTTGGATCAAGTCCAGGAAAGGTACTCCGCGTCTCATATACTTTTTGGCTATGCTAATTACTAGGCGTGAGTTGGCTGTGATGAGTTGATCCAGGGCTTTCCATTCATTCTCGATTATTTTGTTGAGTTCTAATCGCCGGTGATCGCTAACGTTACCGCGTGCTAATTCCTTGCGTGCTAGGCGGCCTCTTTCAATGTGTTTAGCAAGCTCTTCCTCTTCTTCTGCGGTGAGGAGAGGAATGCTGGCAGCTTCTTTGAAATACAGCTCAATTAGATCGCTAGTATCTATGTTGCGTAGTTTTTTGGGGTTGCCGTTATCAGACTCATCATCGTCTTCTGAGGAGTCTTCCCCCCCATTATCTGAGAAGAAGTTTCTAAGCCTTATCTCGTCATCCCCTTCTTCTTCCATGTAGGGAATATCCTCCTCGAGGAGGATTGCAAAGGCTTCCTCTAAGCTTTCCACATCCTTTTTAGCATCCGGAAAGTATTCGATAATATCATCAAAAGTTACAAAGCCTTGTGTATGGCCCAGGTCTATAATTTTTTGAATAGTATTATTTTTTTCTTTTTCATCAGGCATAATATGCTTTACGAATTGTTTTTTCATAAGTACTTGATAGGAACTTAGGAACTGATGAAGAATAGTTTCTTAGGCTTCTTCTGGGGCAGTATATGTAAAACTGCCCCAGGATAAGTTCTTGCTTATTCCCCCATTCATTCAACGCATTAGGCTCTTAGTCATTTTGATCTTGGCTTCTGCGTTGATTTTTTTTGTGACGGTACACAATCCTCCCTCGTGTTAGATCGTAGGGGGACATTTCCACGGTGACCTGGTCACCAAGCAAAACTCGAATATAATACTTTCTCATTTTGCCTGATAGATAGGCAAGTATCTCGTGGCCGTTTTCTAATTTTACTTTGAATTGCGTGCCAGGCAGGGCTTTAACTACCGTGCCCTCCATGCGCACTTTTTCTTCTTTTTTAGCCATCTATACCTCTATAATTCTACGGTGGCTTTTATAGACCTTCTCGTAACATGTGCTTACTAGTAATGCCTACGCTGTTTTTTGCGCTTTCGTTTCTTCGAAGCGCGGTGCTTTCGCCGCCGAATGGCTTTTTTTCGTTGTATACGCCGTAATTCGCTTTTTGAAATGAACCAACGTTTACGACGTACGGTGCTTAAAACACCACTTTGCGATACCTTTTTACGAAAGCGTCGCATCAATTGCTTCTGCGACTCGTTTGGGCGTAGTTCGACTCTGACTGCCAAGTTTTCTCACATCCTTTCTTTTTCTATAACTCAAAGATATAGGGTGAGGCTATTTATAACTCACCCTACTTAACATACCGTTATTAAATGACCCTGCAACTAACTCGCGGTTGCATTTTCTTTAATCCCCACTAGTATACCGAAAACATCTTACGATACGACTTCATGAGAGAGCAGTATATTACAAAATGTTTGCGTTGACCAGGGGTTTTGGGCGTGCTAGAATAGTTTTATGGCTAAGAACACCCAGAAACAAGAGAAATATTCTTCACAATCCATGGGGGATCTACTTACTCGCCAGATAACCCTTCTTGAAAATCTACCGCTTGGCGTGTTCCTAGTAGGAGAGGATGAACATATTGTTCTTGTGAATCAGGCCTTAGAAAATTTTTTTCGCACCTCGCAAGAAGAATTTCTATTTAAATCCTATCGGAAACTTTTTGGTGGTTTTGTTGAGCTTTCCACGACGCCAGAGCCCACGTGGCGTGAGTTGCTCTCAGCAGCATCAGAAGTGCATAAGGGACCTTGCCTTGATTTTTCTGTGGAGCGAGGGCAAATAAAGCAATGGAGACTCACTTTTTTTTCTGCTCCGGGAACAGAAAGCAGATCTGAAATGTGGGGTGGTTTTCTTCAAGATCGTACTGATACACAAAAACAAACAAGTTCACAAATGGCCATTGTGCAGACGTTGGCCCAAAACATACGATCCCCCCTCGCATCCCTTAGAGGTCATTCAGCGGCTTTAGTAGTCAATCATCACCAATGGGAAAACGAATTGGTAGCTGAATTTTTGGGAATCATTGACAGGGAAGTAAATGCATTGGTCAACCGAGTAGATCAGAGTTTAGCGCTCCTTCGCTTGGAACGAGGGACATTGAATCTCAGGCCTGAATCAGTTGATATTTCGGATTTGATCCAGGGGGTTGTGGAGAAAATTGGCCAGAGCGAGCCACATACGCCCATTGAATTCAACCTCTCTATTGAAATTCCACCTGTGCGTATAGATAGTACGCGCGTTAAAGAAGTTTTGGGATTCCTCCTTCAAGGCATAATTCAGGAAAACCCCAAGAAGGGGATGGTCGAGATTTCTATTCGTGGGGAGGGAAATTGGGCGCAGGTCTCCGTACAATCGCCTGGTCTTGTTTTGGGTGAGGGAGAACAAGAGATTTTTGTTAAGGAGAGCACTTTCTTTTCATCCGATGTCACCCATACTTCCCTAAATCTGTATGCCAGCAGAAAGATTATCGAAGCACATGGTGGGAGAATGTGGCTTGAAAGTCCTTTGCCTACCTTAGGGGAAGGTACCAAGTTTTCCTTTACTTTGCCATTTGCGCCTCAACAATCTGTTGCTCGGATGTCTAGCAAACGCATTGGTGTTTCTCCGAAGGCTGAGAAGCGGATCTTGGTCGTTGACAACAGCTCTGATACGCAAATTTTGTTGCGATCTATTCTTCGAAAAGAGGGATACACTGTTGAATTGGCTCCTGATGGAGGAAGTGCCTTGGACATTATCCAAACCTCTCCTCCTGATTTGGTTTTAATGGATTGGTATTTACCTGATATGGGTGGTTTGAGTGTGTGCAGGAGTATTCGCCGCTGGGCTGAGACACCGATCATGATGGTAACTTCCCGAACTTCACCTGATGACCTAGTATCTGCTTTTCGTGCGGGCGTAGATGACTACCTTAAAAGACCTTTTTTGTCGGATGAACTCCTTGCTCGCGTAGAGGCTCTATTGCGCCGCCATCCGGGTGAACAGGCGCCTAGTGATGATGATGTCTTTAACAAAGCGGGCTTGCGGATCAACTTTGATACGCATGAAGTTTGGGTTAGGGGAGAATATATAGAGTTAACGCCGATCGAATATCGCTTGTTGGCTTATATGGCACGGCATCCTCGTTTGGTGGTGTCTTATGACCGCTTGATCGGAGAAATATGGGATTCCCCGGGCGGTGGATCCAGGCGGGGTTTATTTGCTCATGTTAGCCGCTTGCGAAAAAAGATTGAATCCGATCCCGAAGAACCAGAATTCCTCTGCACGCGGTGGGGAGTGGGGTATATTTTTATGCCCAACCGCTAACGATATAATAGGCATCAATTCTATTTGACAAATAGGGAGAAGTTTGGGATAATCCCTCCCGGAATGCTTAGCGACCTACATCTATAGTGTAGTTGTTTATTAGCTGCCAGCATTATGAGGGGAGGCAGCTAGATTTTTGTTAATGACTTGTTTTATTGAACCTGCTTTAAGGCGGGTGTATAGCTTGATGTAATCATTTGTTTTTAGTTCATGATGAAAATTGATGATCTGAGACTGGGGTTTATGTCAAGGTGATTAGTTGTATAGGAGTTTAACGAAAGTTTATGGAAACCGAAGTTATTGAAAAAGAATTGGAAGATCAAGTTGTTGAGGATCAAGAGAATGATGAAAATGATGAAAATCCAGCTTGGTTCCAGGATTTTATTGACCATCATGATTTTGAAAGCCCCAAAAGTGGCGATATTTTAGAAGGAGAAATCCTAGATATTGGAACGAATTCAATACTCCTAGATGTAGGTCTCAAACGGGATGCTATTGTAACTAGTCAAGATCTTGACAAGGTCAATGAGGAGATTTTAGAAGAACTAGAGGTAGGTGACAAGGTTCATGTCAGCGTATTAAGAACGCCTGTAGGTGACGATGACCTTTTGGTTTCCCTAAATCGTGGAATTGCCTATAAAAACTGGCTGAAGGCAGAGGAATATTTAGAAGATGGAGAACTTCTGAACTTAGAAATTATTGAACAGAACAAAGGCGGCCTATTGGTCACTTTTGAAAACTTACGCGGTTTTGTTCCTAACTCCCATATTCCTGCTTTACGGCGTGGTGCAAGCCATAAGAAAATGGAAGAAATCAAAGCTGAAATGATAGGAGAAGTCCTTCCCTTGAAGGCCATTGAAGTCAATCGCAAACAACGCCGCCTGGTATTCTCAGCTCGTGTAGCTCAAAAGGAGCAGCGTCGTCGCCGATTGGAGGAATTAGAAGCTGGCGATATTATCAAGAGCCGCGTCGTAAATGTGGTAGACTTTGGCCTTTTCGTGGATCTGCAGGGTGTTGATGGCTTAGTTCATAAATCCGAAATTGCTTGGGACCGTGTTTATAATCCTTCCAAATATTTTAGTGTTGGCGATGCAATTGAAGTCAAAGTTGTTGATGTAGATGTGGAGAAAGAACGTGTGAGTTTGAGCCGAAAAGCTCTCCTCTCCAATCCTTGGGATGCACTCCGAGAAAAGTATGACGATGGTGATCTGATTGAAGGTAAAGTTGTCTCGGTCTTGGACTTTGGCGCTTTTGTAGAATTACCCGAAGGATTACAAGGCTTAGTCCATGTGAGCGAGCTTGGCTATGCTAATATGAGTGACCCCAAGAGCATCGTTCGCGAAGGAGACAATGTTTTGGTCAGAGTTATGAGCATTGACCCTGGCCGTGAACGTATTTCCCTTAGTATGCGCCGTGTGCCTGTTTCTGAACAGCTTAGCTGGATGATGAAAGAGGAAATCGGAGACGAAGAGGCTGAGGAAGTAGAAGAACCTTCTCCTGAGGCTGAAGCGGTTGAGGAATCTGCGCCCGAGGCCGGAGAGGTCGAGGAAACCGAGAAGGCTGAAGTGGTTGAGGAATCTGCAACTGAAGCCGATGACGTTGAGGAAAGCGAGGAAACCGAAGAAGAGGTTGAAGAGATAGAAGAACCTTCTGCTGAGGCTGAAGCGGATGAGGAACCTGCACCAGAAGCCGATGACGTTGAAGAAAGCGAGGAATCTGAAGAAGAAGCTGAAGAGGTGGAAGAACCTTCTGCCGAGGCTGAACCGGTTGATGAACCAGCGCCAGAAGCCGAAGAGGTTGAGGAAAGCGAGGAACCCGAAGACGAGGCTGAAGACGTAGAAGAACCTTCCGCCGAGCCTGAAGCGGTTGAGGAACCTGCGCCAGAAACCGAAGAGGTTGAGGAAAGTGAGGAGCCTGAAGAAGAGGTTGAAGAAGTAGAAGAACCTTCTGCCGAAGCTGAAGAAATTGAAGATGTTGAAGATGGTCTTTTGAACATCAATACAGCAGAAACTTCCTCGCTGACGGAATTGCCCGGCATTGGCCCCGCCTTAGCTGAACGTATCATTGAAAACCGCCCTTACGGAGCCATCGAAGAATTAACGGATGTGAAAGGAATTGGCGCTAAGGCTTTAGAAGATCTTAAAGAACTGATCACAGTTGACTAAAATTCCTTCAAGGAACAGTTAAATAGAAAAGGCCAGAAGATAGTTTTTCTGGCCTTTTTTTGTTTTGGTGGGCACTTTTCTGTTCGAAATACCATTTCGACCTACATTTCCCAGAAATATTGAGCAAGTAATCATTTGCTAATGAATGGAATGTAAATCCGCTGGGAAATTGTCGTAAGTGGCCAATAATATGCCTGGCCAGTTCCCGGCTGGCCATTGTAATCAACCAGCATAAAACCGCTGGGTTGGCTGTAGTCATAGCCAGTTGCGTCGTTGATAGAAATTTCATAGGTGGCCTCTGTGTTCCCAGGCCCAGGATTTTCTGGACTGCCGTCAGCCACTTCGAACGTCAGCGGAGGATGGGCGACATCGAATTGGAAAGTTCCCGTGCTGTCTTCATTCCCATCATAGTCGTATGTTGAAACGTGGAAATCGAAGGTCGTATCACCCCCTCCCCCGGCTGGATCAAGGCCGAAGCCGTAGGTGGCATCATGGGTGGGGATATACCACTCCATATAACCGGCATTATAGTCTGTGTAGATTGTGAATGGGCTGGCTAAGCTAAGATCATTTGTGACAAGGTCTTTTTTGACGACCATCCAGTCATCTTTACCACCAGATTCACCAGGTAGATCTGCGAGATTATAATTAAAAAGCATATAGTCATCGGTGCCGTCTTGATCGACATCCAGGTAGAGTTCAAACTCAGCAAAAGTGGTCTGCGGTGTGTGCCAACTGCCATAGACGTTGAAGGCCGGGATGATGATGTCCGTGTCCGGGGTGCCGTCCCCATCGGTATCTTTCACGCCCCCGTAGTCTAGGCCCAATAATCTCAGGTCGCCCTCATCATCTATACCGGCCTCGTTTGGGTCCGATGCGAAGACCGGGCACCCCCACAGGTCAGAGGCGATAGGGCCAGTATGTTGAAGCTCTACGCTGGCCTTATCACCTTCGTAGCTGAGGATAGTGTCAGACGACAACTCCGTAAGCTGGCTGTAGGGTCGTGGTAAAAGATAAAAAGGGAGGCGGAGGACATCGGAGGCATCTCCCGCGTTGGTGAAAACAAAATAGCCGCTGTATTCTTCCAGGGCGTTGAAATCACTGGCGATTTGGGTTGGGTCGGCGTCGAGTTGGATGTCCACCTGGGCCGTATCCCCGGCGGGGACGGCCACGCTGGCGGGATGTGTAAAATCTACGCCAGCCGTTTCCGAGGCGCTGTCAAAAAGCCAGGCGATAGTATACGTGATCTCAGCGGCGGTATCGTTAGTGAAGGTGACCGTTTTGGTGTCCGTGTAGGGGGATGCCCCCATCAGGACCACGCCCCAACTCAGGCTGNCCAGTTCCGGGTCCCCCACCGCGACTACGTCCCGGTTCACGCTCTGGTAAGCGTCCACCCGTCCACCCCCCGCGCGGGGGACGGGGGAGGCGTCGTCCAGGTCCACGGCCCGATTCATGAGGGCCGCTTTTACCTGTTCAGGCGTCCAATCGTCATCGGCATGTGCTTGGAGAATGAGGGCGGCCGTCCCGGCCACGTGCGGGGAGGCCATGGAGGTGCCTTGCATGCCCTGTGCCCCGGTTCCCGTTTTCCACTCGGCGGCATAGATGGGCGTCGCCGGGGCGGCGATCTCTGGCTTGAGATGAGAGTCAAAACCACGCGGCCCGCGTGAGGAGCTATCCCAAATGTATTCCGGGGTTTGGGCCGTGCTCGTAACCCCTTCCGCAGAGACGGTCACATCTTGCCCGTGGAAAGCTTGCAGGGCCTGTCCGTCGACATCGGCCACCATACCGGCCGGGATGTTGACGGGATCGCCCGACATGGTCGTCCGCCCATTTTCGTTATTGAAGATGATGGCCCCAACGGCTCCTAAACTGTGGGCGTTATTGACCTTTTCGGTGAAGAGACAAGTTCCACGTTGGATAAGGGCAATCTGGTTAGCCATTGCGTTGGGGTCCAGCCCGCTAATATCGCACAGCAGGTCGTCTGTGATTGTTCCGGCGTAGAAAAGGGGGGCGGTCATTTCTGTGGTGTAGTGGCCGCCGCTATCAAAGGAGGAGGGTTGATAAAGGAACTCTTGTGTGGCCGTGGTCACCGTAGGCCCAGTGTCGTAGCCGGAGTTGCTGCCCGCCACCGAAATGGCCCCGCTGGCGGAGGCCGGGCTGCCGGTGATGTATTTCACGTCCCCGTCGTTTCCGGCCGCGCCCACTACCACGACCCCGGCGGCAACGGCGTTAGCCACGGCGGCGATAGCCGGATCGTTCTCGTCAGCCGGGCCGAACGTCGTCCCCAGGGAGATATTAACCACGTCCAGGTGATCGGAGAGGTCTCCGTCGTCGTTGGGGTCCATGGCCCATTCGATGGCGTCCGCTGTTAAATTTGTCCCGCCACTTGTCCCGAAGACTTTGAGGGCATAAATCTCGGCCCCGGGAGCTACCCCTGCATGTACTGAACCGGGGACTTCCAGCCCCGCCGCGATGGAAGCCACATGGGTGCCGTGTCCGGAAGAATATTCGTCAAGGGGGTCTTCATCGGGAACAGGAACCTCGCCTGCAGAGTAGGCTGTCCCGGCAAAATCGTATCCCCCCACAACTTTGGCGTTGGGGAATCCGCCATCGGCGATGGTGTCTGGGTCGTTGTTCGTGTAGTCATTAGGGTCTCCGCTACCCCCCAGAGCGGCGTGTGTGTAATCGACTCCGGTGTCGATGATGCCAATCGATATCCCCGTGCCATCCAAGCCTAAGCTGTCGATCACCTCATCGGCGCGGATGGTGGGGACGCTGTTCTCTAGAATGGGGTAATGGACCGGCGCGCGGTGGATGGCTTTCACGTTGGGGAGATTTCGTAACTCGGCCAGTTGCCCAAAGGGTACGTTAACCAACAACCCGTTGTAGGCTTTGGTGTATTGGGAGATAACCGCTCCCGCGTGGGACGTGACATGGCTGGCTACCGCGCTTTGAAGGCTGGCCAATTTTTGGGCGTGGCTCTGTTGGGACTTTGGCGTTATCTCTCCTTTGGCGCTAGAAAATAACTCAGCTACGGATGGATTTTCTAGCTCTACGACGACGGTGATTTCTTGGTCAGTCAGGTTCGCCAGAGCGTTGGGGTGGGGAGGAGGGGGCGTCCCGTCCCCGGCCCGGGCTGGTGCGGCGGGGGCTAGGCCGCTCAAGAGGGCGATGGTGAGGAGTAGATTAACAAAGTGTGCTTTCTTTAATTGCATCGTATTGGTCCTTTTCCTGTCTGGTCTCCCGTCCCCCGTCCCCCGTCTCCCGTCCCTTAACATTCTATCGCATGAGGGGGAATTTTTCCATCCATTACCCCTCCCACCCCAACCCAGGCAAGTTCGATGATTGTGTTCAGGAGGCGGTAAGCAATAGCAATCACAATCCCTGCTGAGAAAGGGATGACAGTGCTTAATAAAACGCTCATGGTGAGTTCTTTTAGCCCCATCCCGCCGGGGAGGAGGAGGGAAAATATCGCTACCAGGGCAGTGAGGGTGGAAATCCCTATCACTGAAGGGAGATCTACTGGAACGGTCGTTAGGGTGAGGATGGTGAAATACAGCCCTATGCCGTCCAAGAGCCAAGTTCCCAGGTAGAAGGTACTCCACGAAAAAAGTTTGGCGCGGGTGAGGGTGAATCCAAGGGGATCTTTCTTGAGAATCTTCAGGCCGAAGTTTATGAGATCAACGATCAGGTTCGGTTGGATGGACGAAGCGATGAAAACGCTCCCCGCAAGGATCAAAATGGGAATCCAAAGCCAAGTTCTCGTGCTGGGTTCGGGGAAGAGGAGATAAGCTACCAAACCACTGAAGGCGATTAAGGTGACTTCTAAGGTGGTTGCGCTTGCCGTCTTCGCCAGCGAGATTTGTTCTCGTTTGTAAAGGTAGAGGCGGCTGCCCATGTACCAGATAGGGAGGGGGATTCTGCGGGCCAGGAGAGAGAGGGTGTAAATCTGAAAGTTACCCTGCCAATTCATCTTATTTGTGAATCTCCCCATCATCCCCTGCCAAGCGGCGAACATGGTTCCTAAGGCCAGGGAGTGCATAACCACGCTGAGGGGAAGATACCTCCACCGGATGTGCCAGTTAAAAGCCGTGAGGGTATCCCATTCCCGGACGAGGGTGATCCCAAACACCCCCGCCACGGGGAGGGTGATGACCAGGCCCCACAGCCGGAAGTCATTGAAGAATTGGTTGAAAAACTTTCGTATAGTCATTTTCTCTTACTCATTGATCTCCCGTTTTTTTTCTAACACAAAAACCATCTTGGTGACTAAAACCTCTTGTAAAATAGGAACATACGACCCGCCCTTGAGCAGCCAATAGAAGGAGCGCAGAAAGGGGATTTTTCTCAATGCCTCGTACCCAACTGGGAGCAAGTTGAGCGTCCGGATTAAAAATCCCGTTTCCTGAATCAACTTCCGAAAGCGGCGCAGCGTGACCCGATTCAGGTTAGGAAGGCGGGTGCGTGACGCGGCCCAGTCCATGCGTGCCGAGGGGAGAAAATTCGCGCTGAGGCCTTGTTCCTGCTCCACGCGGCGGAGTACGTTGAGCAAAGTCTCTTCCGAGAAGAAGAGGTGCGGCCATGGGAAGCGGATCCAATTTTCCACGTGTGCCCCCCATGGGCTGAAATAGGGGGGGAGGTGCAAAAAGGCCCGCCCACCCGGCTCCAGGACGCGGTAACTCTCCGCCAAAGCGCCTTCCAGGTTTTGAATGTGCTCGAAGGTGTTGATGGAGATGAGAGCGTCAAAATGATCTTTCGGGAAAGGCAGCGCAGCCCCATCGGAAACGGCAACGTGGATGATTTCTGGGTTCTTAGGCTGGGGTTTTTGCTTTACGCGATTCTTTTGGAATGTGGCTAATTTACTACCGTCTATGTCGATGCTGACCACGCTTTTTGCTTCCCCCTCATTGACCAGAAAAGGAAGCTTTCCGCCTAAGCCGGTTCCCACGTCCAAGACTCGTTGCCCAGTCAAATCCCAGGCTGAGCCAAAAAAAGGTGTCACCCGCTCGGCTTCGCGGTAGGCCCAAAGCTGGTTGGCGGCTAAATTGCCCTTGGCGTCTTCTAACTCGGCCTGCATTTTAAGCCTTGGAAAAAGTTTATTCAATCGCCACGCCAAGCATTCTCCCCATATGCTCATTATGTGGCCTTACGCGCTAAAATGAGAAGTGAGTTGCCGTCCTCGTAATTCTCGCGTGTGTCCAGATACCCCAGCCAAATCGAGAGGGGGTGAAAAAGCAGGGCCAGGGTCACCCGAAGCCAGGGACGTTCCCAAAACAGGTTGTTGAGTTCGAAAGCCAGCTCGCCCCGCCAACTGAAACCATAGCGCAGGTACTCCACCTCGAATCCCGACCGCCGCAGTTTTTGGCTAATTTCCGGGGCCGTATACTCGTCCCGGACATGCTCCGGTGTTGTATGGCGGCGGAAACCGGGAAAAATCCGCCTGTGTTCCTGGTGGCGGCGGGGAAGGTGAAGGAGGAGTTTCCCGTTGGGGGAGAGCATGCGGTGGAAGTTTTCCAAAAGGCCGGTATCGTCCGGGACGTGTTCCAAAAGGTCAATGCTGAAGATGAGGTTATAGGGAGCGGTGGCCCGGAATCGGGACATCTCCCCCCCAGCGAAGGCCAGATTCCGGAAGTGAAGGTCTTCAGCAATTTCCCGATTCTCGGCCACCAGACCATGATCGTTTTCCACCGCGTCGATGCGCCACCCTGGGAAGCGCCGCGCCAGCCAGAACGAGGCATAAGCGTGCCCGCACCCAGCATCTAAGGCGCGAGCTTTGGCTGGTAAATCAAGAGCTACAATGGCGTTAACCACCCTTCCGTTGCGGATTTTGGCGTGCACCCCCAGTGGCCCAAACAGGCGCACGAAGACCCGCCGGGCCCAGTTCGGTTGCACCCGCCATTGCTCGCGGCCAAATTTAAGGAATTGGAAAAAAGAGAGCATGTGGCGATTTTAGCCCTCAGACTCCCCCGCTAGTACCAGTACATGCTGGTAAAGGTCCTCGCTTAAATAAAACCCAGCAATATGTCTCAATTGATCAAGGTGAGGTTGTATTGTTTCTATACTACCGCTTGTTTTTGCGTTTAATAGAACCCCTACAACACCGCTGATACGAAGATCTAATCGTTGCGCTGCACGACGACCCTCTTTTTCATCCAATAATACTAAATCAGCGTGTAGTTCAAGAGCAAGAGCAATGCTCTCAGATTCGCCGGAATCCAAATCGCGTTGCAAAGCCGTGACTAGAGCTTGATTTTGTACTGTATGGACTTCAATCCAATCTGCGTTTGCAACTTCGTTACTACCAGGCCATGGACTTCCTTTGGCGTTTAATTCTTTCAAAACACTTTGTGGAATATGAACGTGTTTATAGAGGTGGTGCAGGAGATTAAACTGACCAATGGCTGCGAGACTTATAATTGGTGAAGTGTTGCTAACGACAATCATGCCCTATTTATCTCACGAAGTGTAGCTAGGTCTTCATCTAAGTCATTTATTGTGTAGTGCGGCGAGATTTTACGTGAGGCTAGTAAATGGCGAAATTCCCATAAGGACATATCAGCTAACTCACGGGCCTTACCAATTGATAGGCGGCCTTGGGCATAGAGATATACGGCCATTTCAACCTTTAGATCATCAATTGTCAGGCGAGTGGTATCCAGTATTTCCTGGGATATTTCGAAAGTATTGAGTGCGCTCATACCGATTCCTCTCCTGGGTAACTAAAAGTATTGAACTGCTTATCTTTATTATACTCCAAGCGTTTCTTGCCGTCGTTAATTGTCCCTGATTCCTGCGCCCTGATTTCTTAGAACCTAGTTCCTGTTTCCTGATAACCTAATCCCTGGTCACCTGCTCCCTAGCCCGACACACAAACGTCAACGCAAAACTCAAGTTGAGCGGTATCCAGGTATCACCGAATAACTTAAAGAGGATATTGAATAAATACCAGAATAGCCCCCGGCCTTTTTTGAAAACGCGCGCGAAACCGACGTTGTACTTATGCACAGAGATGACTTTAAAGCCATTTTCTTCTAAGAAGTGCTGCCATTCCACACGGGTGGCAAAGCGTTCGTAGTCTTGGAGTTCGGGAAGAATGCTGCCCGTTTTATAAACGTTGTAAATGGCCTGAATGTGGTGCGAGTTGGGAAGCATGATGGCCGCTTTTCCGTCAGGCTTCAGCACGCGGGCAATTTCCCGCGTTCCCACTTCGGGGTGGATGAAATGCTCCAAACTGCCTAAGCAGAGCACATAATCGAAGCTATCCTCCGCCCAGGGGAGGTGTTCGCCATTCCCGTGTACGAGGCGGCGGGCCGCGTTCTCAGCCTTGGACTTGCGGAGAGCGACTTGGGAGATGTCTATCCCATGAGCTGTGAGTCCCCGTGCTTGGGCCATATCCAGGGAGTAGCCTAACCCACAGGCCACGTCGAGGAGTTTTCCGCCGGGTTGTACCTCCAGCCAGGAAAGCATCTTTTTCACCTGGCCTAGGTTGTGATGCTCCCCCAGCCATCCCCGGTAGAGGGCATCATAAGATGCTTTTAAGTCTTCGGCCGACGCGGCTACTTTTTGGGTGGTGATGTCTGTGTTCATAGGGTTGCTCTTGGGTTGCTGGCTGCCTCGAAGAGCGCCGCTATCTTCGCTCCGAATATTTGCAGGCTCAGGCGAGCCAACTGCCAATCGCCGTGGAGGAACAAGTCGCCCAGAGGGTCGGTGAACAAGCGGCGGAAGGTGCCCATCCACAGCGTCCATGGGTGGGCGTGGTTTTTGCTTTTGGCGATATAGCTCCAATAATACCAGTTGGACTGATTATTTTTCAAGGACTTTACCGTATCCGCGTGATAATGGTCGACAATGGCCTGAGGTTCATAGTGGAGTTGGTATCCCGCTCGTCGTAAACGGCAGCCTAGCTCAAAATCTTCCCCGGCGTTGCGGGGAAAGGATTCGTCGAAGCCATCCACATCTTCTAACACGCTCCGCCGGTAAGAGGCGCACAAACCAAATAAAAAGGGCACCTTGGCGCGGTATTCATCGCCAAAATCTTGCCGGGCATGGCGACCACGCCAACGGTCGGCGAGGTTTTTTTGGTGAACTTCGATTCCCCGTCCCCCAATCCCGGCCAAAGAAGGAAAAATCTCCCCATCCAGGGCCTGGTAGGCTCGGAGCAAGGTCTCAATCAGGTCGGGGCGAGGAAAGGCGTCCGCGTCCAGGTAGAGGACGATCTCCCCCCGGGCGGCGTGGAGGGCCGTGTTCCGGGCCGCCGCCGGGCCGCGATTCTCTTCGTGATGCAGGCGCGTGACCGGAAATCCGCCAATCACCCGCGCGCTCTGGTCGGTGGAGGCGTCATCTACGACAATGATCTCTTGGGGGGAATGGGTTTGCGCCAGAACACCTTGAATCACGCCTCCAATGTGCTGCGCTTGGTTATAACAGGGGATCAGCACCGAGACTTGGAGGCAATTGCCAATATCACTAGTCATGTTATACTACCTGGTATGTTCAGCAAGTGGTTTACCCTACTCATTCTATTACTACTCGTGAGTGCTTGTCAATCCGAGGCTGTGGTGGGGGATGTGGGACCGTCCCCGCCCGGCCCGACGGAGACTCTTCCCCCCTCCCGAACCCCCGCGCCGGAGCCGGATTCCCCCCCGCCCGCCCAGACTCAGCTCCCCGATTCAGACGATTGTCCCCATCACCGAACCTCTGTTCGTTCCCACACCAACACCTACCACAAATCCTGAATCGTATAC
>JAANWX010000088.1 GCA_018263575.1 Chloroflexota bacterium
GAGCGAGTGCCGAAGGTGGGAGTCGAACCCACAATCCTCAAGGGAACGCGAGTTTGAGTCGCGCGCGTCTGCCTGTTCCGCCACTTCGGCAATGGGCATTGCGGCAATCATGCATTGCGGCAATCATGAATTGCGGCAATCATGAATTGCGTAGTAGTATACCAAAATTGGGTAGAGGGTCAAGTTATGCGGGGGCACTCATCGTTGAGCAAATATCCCAAGACTTCAGGAGTCATACCCCTTAATTGAGCCTTATCGCTTATCTCATCCATCAGTGAATGCAGCGACTTTGTTGGTTTACCAAATTCTCGTAACCAGAGGCTCAAGAGCACTTGCATTTTTTGCTTTTCTTCCGAAGAAGCTCGTTGATAAATACGGGCTGCTTCGGCATCAAGCTGAATATTGACTGTGGCCGTAGTAACCATACCTACTCCTCTAAAATAGTTGATAAGTATATGAACATTGTACCATGATCTAATTTATCCAAAGCGCTAGAAACTTTCAGCGTAACTACTCAGGTGTCATTTCTAACGGAGTGAGAAATCTTTCGCTCATAGAGGTGAAACGCTGGTCGAAACAAAGATTTCTCCTCGTTATTCGGCGAAAACCACGCCGAAACCTCGTCGAAATGACATGGGTGAGTAGTTACCTTTCAGCATGATATAATCCTCCGCTGGTATCATCTCAAAAAATAGGGGGCTGATGTAGGGCGATTTGGTAAATCGCCTAGGCAAAGTGCAACTTTGCACCGAAATTACCATTTCGACCTACATTTCCCCGGAATATTGAGAAGTTACGTCGGAGTGATCTAAATGGTCGAAATAGTCGAAGTGGTCGGATTAGTCTGACTATTCCGACCAATAAGACCAATCAGACCAAAGGAAAATGAAATGGCTACAAAAGAAGAATTACTTCAATGGCTCACAGAATCACACCAGAAAATTGAGCTCCTGGTTTCGCAAATAGATAAAGACCGGAAAATTTATACCGATTGGACAATACGCGAAGTCCTGGCCCATTTCACCGGCTGGGACGACGCCGTGATCGCCTCGCTCAAATCACATGCATCCGGAGGTATTCCGGAAACAGTCGCCGAACGCGGTGTAGATGCCTATAACGCAGCCACTGTCTCCGAACGGGAAACTTTGGATTTCGAACATATCTACAAAGAGTGGCAGCATACCCACGAGCAACTCAAAATCACCATCCGTGACCTCCCCACGGAGAAAATGGAAGAAGAAATCGTCTACCCCTGGGGACAGAAAGGAAGTGTGGAAAACCTGGTGAGAGGACTCACCGCCGAACATGAGCAAAGACATATCGAAGACATTGAGGCGATAGTGGAGAGTGAAGAGTAATGAGTAATGAGTGATATGAAGGTGCATTGCACTTCACGTTTTTTGAAGTGCGTTGCACCTGAACCCAACCACTAAGCCAAACGCCTTGTGTTTAACCGACCACTCAGGCCACACTCAGGTGCAACGCACTTTGGACTACAAGTGCAATGCACCTTCCGACCATTCAGACCATTAAGACCAATTAGACTACTCAGACCAATAAAACCAATCAGACCAACACGGAGACCAGTATGACATTCAAACAAGTACCGAGCGACGTAAACTTCATCGACCAAGAACACGAAATCCTAGAATTTTGGAAAGAAAATAAATCCTTCGAGAGCTTACGCGCCATCCATAAGGGAAAACCGCCCTGGTCGTTCATTGATGGCCCCATCACGGCCAACAATCCCATGGGCGTCCACCACGGATGGGGGCGCACCTACAAAGACCTCTACAACCGCTTCTGGACCATGAAGGGCCGTGAATTGCGTTACCAAAACGGCTTCGATTGCCAGGGCTTGTGGGTCGAGGTAGAAGTCGAGAAAGAAAAAGGCTACACCTCCAAAAAGGATATTGAAGAGCAAGGCCTAGCCGAATTTGTTCGGGAATGCAAAGCCCGCGTCCTGCGCTATTCCGCTGTCCAAACCGAACAATCCCAACGTCTGGGATACTGGATGGACTGGAACGACACCGACCTCTTGCGGGAACTGGCTGAAAAACTTCTCAAAGACCCCTCCCAAGAAATCACCGTGGACGGCCCCGAAGGCCCCGTCACGGACAGCGTCGAGCAAATCGTGGGACGTTTGGGCATGCCCGAATTAGGCGGCAGCTACTTCACCTTTGCCAACGAAAACAACTACATGATTTGGGCCATGATCAAAAAATGTTGGGAGAACGATTGGCTCTACCGGGGCGCGGATGTCATGCCCTGGTGTCCACGCTGCGCCACCGGCATCAGCCAGCATGAGATCGTCACCGATGGCTATAAAGAATTGACCCACCGTAGTGTGACCGTGCGCTTCCCGCTGCGAGAAATGACCGAAGACGGAGGACAGGCGACCGGTCCGGCCAGTCCCCGCACCGATCCCGAAACCGGCCTCCCCGAATCACTCCTCGTCTGGACAACCACCCCCTGGACATTGACCTCCAACGTGGCCGCCGCCGTGGGGCCAGACCTCACCTACGTCAAAGTCCGCACTCGCCCTGAGCTGCGCCCTGAGCTTGTCGAAGGGGGGACTGTCGAAGGGCACATCCTCTACCTCTCCAAAGGCGCCCTCCCCATACTAAGTGGTGACTACGAAGTCCTCGCTGAACTCAAAGGAGAGGAAATGGAAGGCTGGACGTATGACGGTCCCTTCGATGACCTTCCCTCAGCCCAAAAACCCGGCGGGGTGACCCATCTCCACGACCTGGTTGAGGGCGTTGAGCAAAACGCCGCCCAGGCCCACCAAATCATCCTCTGGGATGAAGTTGGCGAAGAAGAGGGCACGGGCATTGTCCATATCGCTCCCGGTTGTGGCGCGGAGGACTTCGAACTAGGCCAAGAGCTAAACTTGCCCATCATCGCTCCCCTCGACGAAGAAGGCTATTTCATTGAAGAGTTTGGTTGGGTGACCGGAAAAAACGTCTCCGTCATTTCTGACCCCATCTTCGAAAGCCTCGAAGAGAAGGGAACGCTCTACCACGTCAGGCCCTACACGCATCGCTACCCCACCTGTTGGCGCTGCGGCACCGAGCTGGTCTTCCGCCTGGTAGATGAGTGGTTTATCAGCATGGGCGAAAGCTACGACAAACCCCGCCACCAAGTCACCGAAGAGGAAAAAGCCAAAAGCCTCCGCTACCAAATCATGGATGTCGTTGACGATATCCGCTGGATTCCCGAATTTGGGTACAAACGCGAGCTGGATTGGCTGCGCAACATGCACGATTGGATGATCTCCAAGAAGCGTTATTGGGGATTGGCCTTGCCCATTTGGGTCTGTGCAGATTGCGACCATTACCACGTCGTGGGGGACGATGCCGAGCTGCGGGAGCGGGCTGTGGAGGGTTACGACATTCTCGAGGGGCACACTCCCCACCGCCCCTACATTGACGCCGTCAAGCTGGAGTGTGACCAGTGCGGCGGAACCATGAGCCGCATCCCAGAGGTAGGCAATCCCTGGCTGGACGCGGGCATTGTCTCCTTCTCCACCCTCCAATACCGCACCGACCGTGAGTATTGGGAGAAATGGTACCCGGCCCACTGGATCAGCGAATCCTTCCCCGGCCAGTTTCGCAATTGGTTCTACAGCCTCCTGGCCATGGCCACTGTGCTCGACAACTCGCCTCCCTTCTTAGAGAACTTCAGCTACGCCAGCCTCCACGCCGAAGATGGACGCGAGATGCACAAATCCTGGGGCAACGCCATCGAGTTCAATGAGGCGGCTGACAAAATGGGCGTGGACGTCATGCGCTGGCTCTACTGCGCCCACAAACCGGAGCACAACCTTCTCTTTGGCTACCACCGGGCGGAGGAAACCCGCCGCCGCTTCATCATCCCCTTCTGGAACGTGTATTCCTTCTTCACCACCTACGCCGAAATCGACGGCTGGCTACCTTCATCACTGGTGGGGGATTTTGATCCCGCCCACCCGGAGGGAGCGACACCCCCCAGCCAGAATCCCCTCGACCGGTGGATTTTGGCCCGCCTCAACCAATCGCTGGCCCGCATCACTGACAGCCTGGAAAACTCCGACGCTTACACGGCCACGCAGTCCTTCGAGAAACTCCTCGACGACCTCAGCAATTGGTACGTGCGCCGCTCCCGCCGCCGGTATTGGAAATCGGAGCGGGATGCCGACAAAGACACCGCTTACGCCACCCTGTGGCACGTGCTGGTCAAGATGAGCCGCGCCCTGGCCCCCATCATCCCCTTCATCACCGAAAAGATGTACCAAAACCTGGTGCGGGGCGTCTTCGACGACACTTCGACGGAGCTTAGTGCAAGTGCCTACGAGAGCGTGCATCACACCTCCTGGCCGGAAGTGGACGCCGACGTCATCGACGAGAAACTCATCGAGCAAATGGAAGTGGCCCGGGAGACGGCCAGCCAGGGCCTGAGCGCGCGGGGGAACGCGGGCATCAAAGTCCGCCAGCCGCTCTCCAAAGTGCTGGTGAACGTCAAGGCCGGCTGGGCCGAGTTGGATGATGAGCTGGTCGATATTGTCACCGACGAGTTGAACATCAAAGAATTCGCCTTCGTCGAGGATGCCGATGACCTCATTAGCTACAACGTCCTCCCGGTCAACAAGCTACTGGGACCCAAGTTTGGGGCCGATTTCCCCAAGGTGCGGGCCGCGTTGGCCGAATTGGACGCCGACGAGGTGGCCGCCCAGGTCGAGGCCGGGGAAAACGTAACCCTGGACGTGGAAGGCGCAAGCGTGGAACTGGCCCCGGAGGAAGTCTTAGTCCAAACCGAGGCCGCCGAAGGCCTCTCCACCGTAGACGGGAAACTCCTCACCGTGGCGGTTGACACAGGAATCACCCCCGAACTGCGCTCCGAGGGGCTGGCGCGTGAGATCGTCCGCCGCGTGCAGGAGCAGCGCAAAAACGCCGACTTCAACATCGAAGACCGCATCACTACTTGGTACGCGGCTGACGATGAACTGGCCGAGGTCTTCGCGGACTGGGGCGACTATATCAGTGAAGAAACACTCTCCACGGAATTGATCGCCGGCGACCCACCCGCAGAGGCCTACGTGGAAACCCACGACGTGGAGGGGGAAGAGGTGACCATTGGCGTGAAACAGAATTGATGGAACGCAAATAGAACGAGGGTAACCGTTCCCCCTCCTCCCAGGGCAAACTTCAAAAGTCTCAGAGGATGATTTTGGAGAAACTTTACGGTCGCTTCCGAACCATCAAGCGTAAAAAACGCTGCTTTTAAGACTTTTGAAGTCTATATCGCGAGGTAGAGACGCAGAGGAATTTTAACTTTCTCTGCGTCTTTTGCGTCTCCACGACTTTGCGTTAAGAATCAGTGAATGCGCCAGTAAATAATCCCCCCCGCCAGGAGGGTAAAGAGAATGGCCAGGGTCAGGAAGGCGCGGCGCACGGTGGCAGGCTCCCGCTCGTCGACCATCTTCAGGGTTGGGTACTCTCCCCCCACCCGCAGGATCGGCCCTGCCAGCCAGGTGAAGGCCGCTCCCCCCAGGAGTCCCCCCACGTGGCCCCAGTTGTCAATCCCTGGGGAAAGTCCTATCACCAAATTTATTAGGGCTACTTGAATGATCTGGCGCAGGGCGCGCTTGGCTCGATCCCCCAGAAGTTTACGATTTTGGTATATGAAAATTCCTTCCGCGCTTAACAATCCAAAGATGGCCGTGGAGGATCCCAGTGAGGCCTCAGCGGTGAGGAGCATGGAGAAGATGTTGCCCGCAAATCCGCCCAAAAGATAGAGGGCCAGAAAGCGGTAATGGCCGAAAAAACGCTCCAGCCGGCGGCCCATGACGTGGAGGGCGTACATGTTGAAACCCAGGTGGATGAGCGAGCCGTGGAGGAGCATGGGGGTTAGCAGTCGCCAGTATTGGCCAGCTTCAATGAAGGGGTTGTACTTGACTCCGTAGTTGGCCGGGTAGTCGTGGCCGAGGAGAAATTGGCTTCCCATTTGCAGGAGGTAGACGAAGATGGAAAGGCCTAGGATGGTATAGGTTACGGTAGGCTGCAGTTGGGGGAAGTGGACGCGCGTCGCCGGTGGCGGGGTCTCCGTTTGGGAGGTTTCCGGTTGGGGGAGGGTGGCGGGAGGGTTTTCCTGATTCATAGGGTCACCTGACGCTGCTCCACCCGGTGATGCTCGGCATGGATGATGGCTTCAATGATATCTACCGTTTTTTCTAGCTGGTTTTCTTTGTTGGTAACCACGTAGTCAAAGTTTTCAATGTCCTCAAGCTCTTTTCGGGCGGTGGCGATGCGCAAATTGAGGCTTTTGTCTGTTTCGGTATGGCGGGATTTGAGACGCCTTACCAGTTCTTCTTCGGTTTCTGTGGTTAGGAATATTGAAAGGGCATCTTCTTCTAATCCTTGCACGGTCTCGGCGCCTTGGACGTCAATGCGCATGACGACGTCTTTTCCGCTGGCGAGGGCCTCCCGGACCTGCGATTTGGGGATGCCTTTGTAGTCGTTATAGACAATGGCGTATTCGAGCAATTCGTCTTTCTCGATCATTTCTGCGAATTCGTCATTGGTCACGAAGTAATAATCTACGCCATTTTTCTCCTCTGGGCGGGGGGGACGGGTTGTGGCGGTTACCACAAAGTGAATGTTCAGGCCGCGTTCTTTCATCTCGTCGATTACGGAGTCTTTTCCTACCCCAGAAGGGCCAGAAATTACGATTAATAGGGGTTCTGGGTCAACGGGGTTGAAAGCATTTTTTTTTGTCATAAGTTCACCTATCATGTATAATTGGTGCAGGGCAGATTATCACCTAACATCTCCGAAGGGAGACATATCTGCCGCCAAAAGTGGCGGGCTTCGTACCTCTTCAGGCACACCGTGTGGCTACGCGAAAACCCGCCTTACATTGACTAAATTGCGGCGTACGCGGAAATTCGTTAATAAAAAATAAAGGAGATTCAAGTTTTATGCCTCAGTACGAGTTTGTGTGTTTAGATTGTAAGAAACCTTTTGAAGTGTTTATGTCCTACACAGAATATGGGGAAAAAGAGGCCCAATGTCCTCAGTGTGATGGTCTCGAAGTGCAACGGATTATCCGACCTATTCGGGTAGCGCGGTCTGAAGAGAGCCGACTGGAAGATTTGGCCGATCCCTCAATGCTGGCGGGAATAGAAGATGACCCAAAAGCCCTGGGTAACATGATGCGTAAGATGAGCAACGAGTTGGGCGAAGATTTAGGCCCCGAATTCGATGAGGTTATCGACCGCTTAGAAAAAGGTCAAAGCCCGGAGGATATTGAAAAGGATTTGCCCGATTTAGGTTTGGGGGATGATGACTTGGGTGGTATGTGATGAGTAATGAGTAATGAGTGAGGTTACGTTTCACGTTTTACTTATTACTTGTTACTCGTTATTTTTTTCTCACATGTTATTAAGTATTTATATTTAGTAGTCTTAGTAGGGGGTGTTGATATGTGGATAAGGGCGTTGATAACTAAGCTGAGGACGGTGTTCCCTAGATATGCGGGGGGTATTCTTTAGTGACAGGATAGATGTGGGGATAGAATTGTGAAAACTCATGAAAAATTATCTACAGGTTTGGCGTGGAGAAAGTTGGAATAACTTTTTTGTGAGCGGGCTACTTTTCAATACTTTTCCGTATATGGGGGTGGGGAATTCATGACCACTATATGTGCCAGAAGGAGCAGGTAGGCTGTGGATAAAAAAGGGGGATTTATCCCCAAAAGTGAGCACTTATCCACAGTTTTTGGCGAGTTATCAACAATTTTTTGTGTTGGGAGCAAAGATCACCCCCCACCTGTGGTGGTAGTTTTTAGGAAAAGGCTACCCTTTTGGGGCTATGATGGTTCCATCGGGGATGGTGGTACCTTTGGGGATAACCACGATTCCATCGCGGATGGCCCAGTGTTCGAATTGTTCTTCGGTGCCGCGTGGGAAAGGTTTGATGATCACATTGGCGCCAATACGGACATTTTTGTCGATCAGGGCGCCCTCGACGTGACTATTCGGCCCGATGCCGATGGGAACTTCATTTTTTTGAAGGCGGTTTTTCTCATAGTAGTCCGCTCCCATCAAAACGGTATCTTTTAGGAAGGCGTTGTTACTGATTTGACTTCGCAAGCCAATCACTGAGTGGATGATTTCCGCGTGGCTGATGTAGCTTCCCTCGGAAAGGAAAACCCGGTCTAGGCGGGCGTCGTTGACGATGGCTCCCGGCAAAAAGCGGGGGTGTGTGTACATGGGGGTCTGGGGGTTATAAATTTTGAAGGGAGGATCTTTTAGGGTTAGGTTGAGATTGGCTTCGTAGAACGAGCGAATGGTGCCAATGTCTTCCCAATAGCCCTCAAAATCAAAGCCGATCACTTCTTTGGTATTGATAGCGTTCGGGATGACTTCTCCGCCAAAATCGTCTGCGGTGGAGTTTTCGAGAACGTCGATTAGGACATCCGTTTTGAAGAAGTAGATTCCCATCGAACCTAGATACGGGCGCTCCGGGTCATCTCTGCTGACGAAATTCTTTAGAACATCCGGGTCTTTAGGTTTTTCGACAAAGTTTGTGAGATAACCGTTTGGGTCTCTTTTTAGAATACCAAAACGGGAGGCATGCGCGGCGGAGACTGGCTGCACGGCGATGCAAATGTCAGCGTCTTTCTTCCAGAGGTACTCGGCCATGTTCTCATAGTTCATTCGATAGAGATGGTCACCGGCCAGGATGAGGACGTACTCTGCCTCTGTGGCGCGGATCTCGAGAATTTGTTTGCGAACCGCGTCGGCTGTGCCCTGGTACCAGGTTTGGTTGGCAAAGGTTTGTTCCGCAGCCCATATTTGCACCCAGCCCCGGTGGAAAGGATCGAAGTTATAGGTTTGGGTAATGTGCCGGTGAAGGGAGACGGAGTTAAACTGGGTCAGCACCGCAATGCGGTTGATGTCGGAGTTGATGCAGTTGCTGAGGGGGATATCGATGAGGCGGTATTTCCCCGCGATGGGGACGGCGGGTTTGGCACGCACGTTGGTCAGGGGGTAGAGACGAGTTCCGCGTCCCCCGCCCATGATGACGCCTAAGATGTCATTGGTTGAGGGCATGGATGTTCTCCTTTCGTAGAAGGCGGGGCTGAGACCGGGTCTTGCCCCTCATTTTTAGGTATGTGAGTAGGTTAAAAAAAGCCCTCCCGGGCGGGGGAGGGTATAGGATAAGGAAGTATTTTTCTTTTTCATGGGGGATAGTTTTGGATGGAAAGAGCGAGTGCCGAAGGTGGGAGTCGAACCCACAATCCTCAAGGGAACGCGAGTTTGAGTCGCGCGCGTCTGCCTGTTCCGCCACTTCGGCAATGGGCAATGCGGCAATCATGCATTGCGTAGTAGTATACCAAAATTGGGTAGAGGGTCAAGTTATGCGGGAGCACTTGGGTGCGAGATTGTTGTTGGTTAATCTTCGGCGCTGAAACCTCGGAGGTCTCAGCGCCAGCAGTACATTGAGTAAAATTCGTTCAGCCTAACCTTACTGCCAAGAAGGGCACAATCATTTCTTGAGCCGTCAGGCCGCCGTGCCGGCCGAGGAGGTGGTTGTCCTTGTCCGCCCACCAGAAGTAGGCATCATTTTTGGCCATGACCAGGAGATCGCCCACGCGGTTGTGCGCGTCGGGATGGTGGGGTGGGGGGCCGAAAAGTCCCGCTTGGAGGGCTTGCGCTGAATCGACGACCTGGAAGTCGCCCGGCCACTGTTCCTCAATATAAGCGCGAACATTTTCTTTTTGGCCTGGTTTTACATAAAAGTAGGCGCAGCGATTTTCACCGGATGGCAGCATGGTGAGCATGTCTACCAGAAGGGGGTGATTTTTAAGCTCCCGGTCTGGGTCATGTGGGGTATGAACTTGGCCATGGTCAGCGGTGAGGATGAGAACCGTGTTTTTCCTGGCTCGAGGGCTGAGTTTGTTAAGAAAGAGGCGCTCGAAGTCCGCGCTAAAACTGGCAAATTCTGCGGCGGGGCGTTCATCATCCGTGCCATACCAGTGGAAAAAGCTATCCACCAGTCCCCAATACGCGTAGGCGTAGAGGCGTTGGTCAGGCTTATCTTCCAAAAGCTCACGCAAGTTGATCCATAATTCGGCGGGGCTGCTGATGCCCTCTAAGTTTGTGTCAGCCAAAAAGGTGCGGGAGAGGCCAGATTTTAGGATGCCCCGGTTTTGAAAGACGTAAGATTCCACGCCATGGGACTTGAGGTGCGACCCTAAGGTGGGGATGGATAGAAAGTCTTCCGGGTCAAAGCCGGTTTCTTCCAAGCTGCCATGCGGGCCTTTAAAAAATGAGGGCCTGTGAAAAAGCAAATTGGCCACCATATTATATTGCTTGAGCCACACCTCGAAGCCCAGGATGCCGTGCGTGGCGGGTGTTTGCCCCGTCCAGAGGGAAGTGAGGGCGGCGTTGGTGGTGCTGGGGGCGATGGAGGTGAGGGGGGATAACACGCCCCCGCCCTTGGTGACCAGCTTCCGCCAGGCGGGAGATGTCCCCTCCCCCCAGCGGTGGAAATGCTCCAGGGAGAGGGCGTCCACCAGGACGAGGACCACGCGCTCCACATCCTCCCCCAGCGGGGAAAGGTATTCCTCCCCCACCGGGCCAATCCCCAGGCTAGGAATATCCAAAAGTTTGCAGACGCTGTCGGGTAGGTTGGCGAGTGATTTTTCCTCGTATTGCGGGGCTATCAAGTTTGAATCCAGACTAAGATTTGGTAGGGAGAAGGTCTGGAATTGAGGTGGATAAGTTGAAGTTCTGTTTACCATAGCATGCTCCTTGTGGTATGATTAAGGATGCTGATCTGGATTAGATAAGAGAGACAATGGAGGTTGATTTTGTTGAGACGCTTCTTTTCCGGCCGTCAAATAAGGCAAATGAGGGAGTATTTTACCGCTTATTTGATGATAGCCCCGGCGACGATTTTGGTTTTTCTTTTTGGTATCTTTCCAGTTGGATTTGCCCTTTTTGTGAGTTTACATAAGTGGCGCATTAAGCGGGGGGATTTTAAGGGGCGCGACTTTCAAAGAAAATTCATAGTAGAAAATAGATATATTTCACCTTTTGTAGTTATCTTCTCTATGTCCATTATCTTACTCGGTTGCAGTTCGGTTTCTTTGGAAAAAGATGTTGAACCTATTCAAGAAATAGAAAAAAAAACTACAGCCGAAGGATCTGTTGAATCATTTGAAGAAGAGCCACGATCGACACGTACTCCTATATCCGAATTTGGAGAAATTGAAATTTCTGACCTTAGAGGGATTTCAATAGAAGTTTGGCAAGTTTTGAATTATAGGGATCATTCCGAAGGGATGATTGCTATTGTGGATAATTTTAACACAGAAAACGAATGGGAGATTTTTGTAGAATTGAGAACCTATAAGGATACGGAAATTGATATTTTGGATGTTGGCGAATCAGATGACTTTCCTGATGCCATTCTGTCCAATTCCGTGGTTTTGGTTGAATGGTACGCAGACGATCAGCTGGTGGATATTACCCCGTATATTAATGATTCCGTTGTCGGTTTGATCGATGAGGAACAGGCCGATTTTTACCAATATATTTTTGATGGCGCGATGGCTGCTGATAAGTTTCGGGTTGGTTTTCCTCTTAACCAAACAATCAACGTTCTATTCTATAACGAGACTTGGGCACAAGAGTTGGGCTTTGAAAACCCACCCCAAACCTCTTTTGAATTGAGACAACAGGCATGTGCTGCTGCGGCATATAATAACTCAGATGATGATCCTTCCAATGACGGCACCGGTGGCTTGGTTCTCTATCCGAGCGCTACTAATATCATGTCCTGGTTATTTGCATATGGTGATGATGGTCTCACCGATGATGGCGCAGCCTACGATTTTACCTCTGAATCTACCGAAGCTGTGGCTACCATCTGGAAAGAGATGTGGGATGAAGGGTGTGCTTTCGCCACTGACACTTACCCCAACCCCGAATTCGCTACCCGGCAAGCCCTCTTCATCATGAGTTCGAATGTTGAAATACCTTACCTGGATAGAGCCTTCGATATAGAAGGTGCTACAGAAGATGAGTGGACTATGATCCCCTTTGTTGGCCCGGATGGTACAAAGGCTGTTAACGCTGATGGACAATATTTCGGAATTGTTGATACAACGCCAGAGAGGAAACTTGCGACATGGCTTTTTTTGAAGTATCTATCTACTCCTGAAGTACAAGCTGAAAGGAGTTCTCTTAATGCTTTTTACCCGGTTCGTAAACGAGCTAAGGATATACTTGAGGAGTATAAGATTGAGAAACCGCATTGGGGAAGCGGGCTTGACTTACTTATGTATGGCAGGGGAGAACCCTTCAGGGTTTCATGGCAACCGGTTCGCCGCTTTGTTCATGATGCTTTTAAATACATGCTCCAGGGTAGCACAGAAGATATTCCTATGATTCTAGGAGAATTGAATGAAACCGCTGCTGAACTGGATGCAGAGGCTGAGTGAAATACCACCGCATAATTTTGTTAGTAGTGAAATATGAGAGTGGATGATAGTCTATGATTACGTTCTGTTGAATGTTTTGCAAGGACGATTGTTAAGTGCACAAGGAGGGAAGATAAATGTTAAAGAAAAAGTGGGCTTTTGTTGTATTAATCATTTTTTTATTAAATGCCTGTAATTCTATTACGCCGGAAAAAACGATAGAATCTACTCAGACAGAGACAATTACCCCAGTATCAGAAACGACTATCCTAACAGAAGATGAGGGCATAATTGAAGACGAAGAGGAAGTAGAAACTAAAGAATCTACAAAGATACCTCCTACAAAGATTCTTCCTACGAAGACCCCTATATCTAAAGTTTTGGGAGTTGAAATTTCTGATATTGAAGGTACCACAATAGAATTTTGGCATATTTGGACTTATGGGGATCGAGCTGAAGGGATGCTGTCTATCGCAGATGAATTTAACGCAGAAAATAAATGGGGGATTTTTGTTGAATTAGATATTTATGAAAATTTAGAAGATGATTTTCGCACTGCTATTCAATCTGGCGAATCGCCCAACGTAGTTTTAGCTTACCCGTCGGTTTTGGCTAGTTGGTACATAACTGAAAATGTTGTTGACATCAATACTTATCTTGAAAATCCTGTTGTTGGTTTGACGGAAGAAGAGAAATTGGATCTCTATCAAAGTGCTTTGGACAGTGCTATGATTCCTAGTGGTTTTCAGGTCGGTTTTCCTATTAGTTTGTCAACCACCGTCTTATTCTATAACAAAACTTGGGCAGAAGAATTGGGATATGAGAATGCCCCACAAACCTCTGAAGAATTGAAAGAGCAAGCCTGCGCTGCTGCAGAGGCCAATAATGTAGATGACGATGTTGGTAATGATGGTACTGGAGGCATGGTCTTTTATCCGGGAGTTAATAACATTATGTCTTGGATATTTGCATTCGGTGATGATGGCCTTACTGAAGACGGTACAGGGTATGATTTCACCTCACAAACGATCCAAGAGGTAGCTATCTACCTGAAAGAGATGTGGGACGAAGGATGCTCTTTTTCTACCGAGACTTATCCCAATCTTGAATTTGCGACTCGCAAAGCATTATTTACGATGAGAAGTTCTGCTGATTTACATTACCAACTTGCTGCTTTTGATGGCGAAGGCGCCACGGATGACGAATGGGTACTTATCGCATTTCCTGGCCCTGATGGAAATAAAGCTATCAATACTCTTGGACAGACTTTGGGAATAGTTGATACTACCCCTGAGGAAAACTTGGCGGCTTGGTTATTTTTAAAATACTTTATGTCTTCTGAGGCACAAGCAACGTGGGTTGAATATAGTGGTTTTTATCCTGTTCGTAATGACATAAAGGATTTACTGGAAGACAATATGACTGAAAACCCTCAATGGTCGACGGGGATTGAGCTATTGGAATATGGACAAGTGGAAACGAGTATGTCTTCTTGGGGATCGGTACGCTGGTCTGTATTTGATGCTTTTAAGGATATAGTCTATAGTAGTCCTGAAGAAATACCTTTGATACTAGAAGAATTAAACAATACAGCCGTTGAACTGGGTGCGGATAGTAAGTAATTTTCTTTAAACCTGTTGTATAAAAGCGAGGGCAATCCTAAGATTGCCCTCGCTTTTTTTCTTGATACTCTTTGAAAACTCCTGAAAAATGTTATCATACTTGATGGTAAACTGTGGTCATTCACGCCTCAAGGAGTGAAGTGATTGTATTTGGCGTTGACCCGATGGAAAACTATCATTTAACTGCTCAAAGGGGATCGGCACTAGCCTGCGGGCTGTACACCGTAGATCCCCGAACTCCGCCTCCGATGGATGTGTCCATCCATCTTGAGCGTGGAGAAGGAACGTCTCTAAATCTATATGCGATAGTTCTACCTCACGGAGAAAACACCTTGAACGAGCGCCTCGAACGAATTCGAAAAAAACTCCCCCCACCGCTGCGGCATGACACTGTGTTAAGCCTCATTCAACTCAGCCTGCTCGAAGACCTTTCCCCGCACATCAGTTCTGTTCAAATATCCCCAAAATTGTCCCTGGGAGATGTGACCAGCGCGGCAACTTTGTCCCCCGTCACGCTCCTTGCGGGGGAAATCATCGCCAAGGCAGCGGGTGTGGTGGCCGGTTTGCCTGTGGCGGAATCCATTTTTGCCCTGCTCGATCCCCAAATCACCTTTAAACACAAAAAGGCGGAGGGGGAAACCGTCCAGGCGGGGGAAGTTTTGGCCGTGGTGACCGGTACGGGGCGTTCCCTCCTGGCCGGGGAGCGGGTGGCCTTGAACTTTTTGGGGCGTTTGTCGGGTATCGCCACCCTGACCCGCCGCTACGTGGACGCTGTGGCCGGAACCTCCACCATCATCCTCGACACCCGCAAGACTGCGCCCGGTTTCCGCCGCCCTGATAAATACGCCGTCCGTATGGGAGGAGGGCAAAACCACCGTATGGGTCTTTTTGACATGGTGCTCATCAAAGAGAATCACATCGAGGGCGCGGGCGGAATCACCGAAGCCGTACGGGGTGTCCGGCAAAAATACGGTGATACCTATCCCATCGAAATCGAGACCGAGACCCTAGCAGAAGTGGAAGAATCCCTGGCCCTGGAACCTGACCGAATCCTCCTCGATAACATGTCCTTGCCAACCATGCACCAGGCGGTGGATCTATCCGCCGGACGGGTTCCCCTAGAAGCCTCCGGGAATGTCAACTTAGAAACCGTCCGCGCTATCGCCGAGACAGGCGTGGACTATATCTCCAGCGGTGCCCTGACGCACTCGGCGCCGGTATTTGATGTGAGTATGTTGGTGAGGTGAGCGGTGAACAGTGAGCAGTGAGCAGTAATCGGTAGGCAGTCAATGTCGTTAAGTTAGGCAATTAATCATGTCATTTCGACGAGGTTTCGGCACGATTGCCGCCGAATAACAAGGAGAAATCTTTCTCGTGTTAGACGAGTAACCTTGGTGTCCACGGAAAGAATTCTCCCTTAACGAGTAAACGAGTGATGAGTAAAGGAAAAGCTATGTCTATAGAAAAAATATACCAAGAAATGAAAGCCAAACTCAGCGACGTTGTTCCCGACGTAGAGTTACGGATCAAAGCTGAGTTAGCTTATGAGATCAACAAATTAAAAAAAGAGAAGAACGCCGTTATCCTGGGACATAATTACATGGAACCAGCTTTATTCCATTCCATCCCCGACTACGTGGGCGATTCTCTGGGGTTGAGCCGCATCGCCGCTGAGGCCGAGCAGGACATCATCGTTTTCTGCGGGGTGCGCTTCATGGCCGAGACGGCCAAAATCCTCAACCCTGAGAAAGCCGTGCTCCTCCCCGCAAAAGAGGCCGGTTGTTCCCTGGCGGCCAGCATCACCGCCGAGGACGTGCGTGCCCTGCGGAAACAATTCCCCGGTGTGCCTGTGGTAACCTACGTCAACACCTACGCCGATGTCAAAGCCGAGACCGATATCTGCTGCACCTCCAGCAACGCCGCCGCCGTGGTGGACTCATTGGACTCGGACACGGTCATCTTCCTCCCTGACGAATATTTGGCTCGCAATGTGGCCCAGGAGACCGGCAAGCACATCATCTTCCCCACCCTGACAGGCGTAGAAGCGGATACGACCATCGACGCCCAATTGATCGGCTGGAACGGGCGCTGTGAAGTCCACGAACAATTTACCACCCAAGACATTGCCGACATCCGCGCCCAATACCCCGACGTGGTCATCCTCGCCCACCCGGAGTGTAGCCCCGAAGTGGTCGAAGCCTCCGATTTTTCTGGGAGCACTTCGGCCATGATCCGCCACGTGGAAGAGACCACCGCCCCCCGCTACCTGTTGCTTACCGAGTGCGCCATGGGAGATAACATTGCTGCCGCGAACCCCGAAAAAGAGATGCTGCGCCTCTGCCGCGTGCGCTGCCCGCACATGAACGAAATCACCCTGGAAGACACCCTGGCGTCGTTGCAAAAGGAGCAATACGTCATCGAAGTCCCGGAGGAGATTCGCGTAAAAGCCGCTCAGGCCGTGGAGCGGATGATCGCTATTGGATAAACATGGGAGGGTCACCCCTCACCCCCAGCCCCTCTCCCACAGGTAGAGGGGAGACAGATTCCTTCTCCCTGTGGGAGAAGGGTAGGATGAGGGCGAAAAAGAAAATCGCGCTTGGTGTGGCCAGTCCCTTCTCCCTGTGGGAGAAGGGTAGGATGAGGGCGAAAAAGAAAATCGCGCTTGGTGTGGCCAGTCCCTTCTCCCTGTGGGAGAGGGGCTGGGGGTGAGGGGTGACCCTCCC
>JAANWX010000089.1 GCA_018263575.1 Chloroflexota bacterium
CGAGCAGGGCCGGGCTGTGTCCAACGACTCCCACAATGCTCTTAAGGGCGGCCAGGAGGAAATTAGCTCCTAAGCCAATATTGATGGCTAAAATACTTTTGCGTTCGCGGTGATTAGATTTCATAAATTCCTGTAATGGGGAGACCTGCATTGCACTTCATGTTTTCTGAAGTGCGTTGCAGGTCGGTTATAAACGATCCGTTGTGCAACGCACCTAAAAGCAGGTGCAACACACATCTCCAAGAGCTGCATTGCACTTCACGTTTTCCGAAGTGCGTTGCAGGTCGGTTGTGCTAGATACGATGTGCAACGCACTCCAAACTACGGAGTGCAATGCACATCTACGCTTTAAAGTTTTCTAAATACATCTTCACATCGTCGGGCAGGTCACGCCCCCACAAGTCATCAAAAACGAAATCACGATAATCATTGGGGGATGCAAAATAGTCGTTCATAAAATCAGGATCAAAGAGTGAGCCGTCTCTTTCGCCAATCCACTCAAGATAGTTGGAGTATGGCCAATCAGCAGGGTCTGCTACCAATCCATCTTTGACGGGGTTGCCATGTATATAACGGCAAAGATGTAAAAGATAGGTCTCTTTTTGTACTGGTTTAACTTTGTAACTACCTTCAAACAGTGTTCCCGAATGATTATAGTGATTATTGTAAACCTGGGAATAGCTGTTAAAAACATACTGCGGGAGAAATCTTGCAAGGTGTTTGCCCATTTGCTGTACAAGAAAATGGTAATGGTTGGGCATCAAAACATAGGCAATAACCATCAATTGGTATTTTCTCGCATACAGTTTCATTTTTCTCAAAACGAAAACATAGTTTTCTGGCTCCCGAAAAATGGATACCCCATGCGCACCTCGGTTGTAAAAGTGGTAATAATGACCTGGCAAATAAGGTGGCCGTGGTTGAGGCATAGATTCTCCTACGTAGACCTGCATTGCACTTCACGTTTGCCGAAGTGCGTTGCAGGTCGGTTATATTCAATCCGATGTGCAACGCACCTAAAAGCAGGTGCAACGCACATCTCCAAGGCCTGCATTGCACTTCACGTTTGCCGAAGTGCGTTGCAGGTCGGCTATCCAATCCGATGTGCAACGCACTCCAAACTGCGGAGTGCAATGCACATCTACCGTATCTTCCCCAACCCCCGCAGGACACGCTCCGGCGTGAGGGGAAAGTCGTTGAACCAAACGCCGGTGGCGTCGTGAACGGCGGCGATGATGGCCGGGGCAATGGGGATAAAGGGCATTTCGGCCATGCCCCGCGCTCCCCAGGGGCCGTTTTCGTCGGGGTATTCCAGGATCAACGATTGCACCTGGTCGGGGACATCCAGGACGGTGGGAATAAGGTACGTGGAGAGTTCAGTAGTAAGGGGGTAGCCCTCCTCTTGGATAAAGTTCTCCAGCAGGGCATATCCCACAGCCTGAACCACGCCGCCCTCGATTTGGCCTTCGACCTGTTGGGGGTTGATGGCTTTCCCCACATCGTCGCCGGAGATGACGTTTAGGACATGTACTTGCCCGGTTTCGGTATCTACTTCCACCTCCACGGCCTGGGCCACGTAGCCATAGGCAAAGTTGGGGGTGGATTGGCCGGTTTCAGGGTCAAAATCGGTTGTGGGAGGGGCGTAGTAGGTGTAGGTGCAGATGGCGGGGCGTTCCTCATCTTCCCAATTTTCCAGAGCGCCCTCCACCGCGCCGCGCACGGAGTTACCGGACATGAAGGTCATGCGTGAGGCGGATACACTGCCAGAATCCTGGGTCTCTCCAGTATCTTCGCCAATGAATTCGATTTTCTCCAGGGGGATGCCCACAGCCTCAGCCGTCATCTGGGAGATGGCGGTGTGGGTACCTTGCCCGACTTCGGCAGCAGCGTGGCGGATGATGACGCGCTCGATTTCTGCTTTGCCATAAATCTCTACGGTGGCTGTACAATTCTCCTGGTAGCCAAACGAGAAGCCCACGTTTTTGAATCCACACGCAAAGCCCACCCCGCGCTTGGTGTGGGAAGGTTTAACGGGGGATGGTTCACGCTCCCAGCCACTTTCCGCCGCGCGCCAACCGCCTTTCTGGGCCGTCAGACCTACCACTTCTGTGAGAGGTACACTCCCCGGAAGTGGTGTCTGGACAGACAATGGTGAATTATCCCCCAAAAGATTACGCATGCGAATCTCTACGGGGTCTATGTCTAAGGCCTCGGCTACTTTGTTGATTTGGGTTTCGGCCAAAAACGCTCCCTGCGGGCCGCCAAAGCCTCGAAAGGCGCCGCCGGGGATGTGATTGGTGTAAACGGCGCGGGTATCGACCTTGACATTGGGAATCTCATAGGGGCCGGTGCACATGAGGGTGGCATTGCCGAGGACTTTGTTGGAGGTGTACATGTAGGCGCCGCCGTCGGCGGTGATGTCGATCTCAGCAGCGGTGAGGGTGCCATCTGCCTTTGCGCCCCACTTGGCTTTCATGTGGTAGGCGTGGCGTTTGTGATGGCCGATAATGGATTCCTCACGGCTCCAAATGATCTTTACGGGACGGTCGATACCGCGCTGATGGAGACGTAAGGCCGCCAGACCAAGTACAGCCTGGATGGAAAGGTCTTCCCGCCCGCCGAACGCGCCGCCGATAGCGGGGTGAATGACCCGCACTCGTTCTTCTTCCAACCCCAGGGCATGGGCCACCATATGGCACTCATCGTGCGCCCATTGGCCTGCGGCGGCAATGGTAACACGGCCTTCCTCATCCATGTAGGCCAAGCCAGCTTCGGGCTGCAAGTAGGCGTGCTCCTGAACGGGGGTGTAATACTCCGATTCGATGATGACGTCGGCTTCGGCGAATCCTTTTTCCACGTCACCTTTGCGGACGCGGTTGGATTCCATGATGTTGGTGTCCTGGTCGGGATGGAGCAAGAAGGCATCCTCTTGGGCGGCGGAAATGGGGTCTGTGACCACGGGGAGGTCTTCGTATTCGACCCGGATGAGGTCGCGAGCCTGCGTGGCAATGACTTCGCTCTCGGCGATGACGAGGGCAACTTGGTCGCCCACAAAGCGGACTCGGTCGGCGTAGGCTATGTCGCTGCCTGGCCCGCACAAGACCGGTTGATCTTGGATTTGCAGTCCATATTCGTTGACGGGGACATCTTTGGCGGTGAAGATGGCAATGACCCCGTCAATGGATTCGGCCGCGCTGGTATCCACGGCCTTCACGATGGCATGCGGCCGCCGGGCAAAGAGGATTTTCATGTAGGCCTGGTCGGGCAGGTTGATGTCAGAAGGGTATAGGGCTTCTCCGGTGACTTTGGCGTGTGCGTCAAGGCGTTGGATTGATTTTCCGATGGTGTTCATGGGAGTTCCTTGTGAGTGATGAGTAAGATGGTAGATTGGTGTATCGGGAAATTGGGAAACTGGTGAGACTGGTAGATTGGGAAACTGGTATACTGGGAAATTGGTTCCCAATCTGCCAATCCCCAATCTACCAACTTACCAATCTACCAATCCCCAATCTACCAATCCCCAATCTACCAATCCCCAATCTACTAACCTACCAACCTCTCCTTCTCCAAATGAATGATACGACGGATAATGGCCAAGGCGGTGGCGTAGGTGGGATCGATCCCGTAATACGAGAGGGTGCCCGCGCCGAGGTTATGCCCTTTGTTGAGGGGGGTGTCGGAGGCGTAATGTAAAATGCCGAGATCAAAAGGGATTTTATCCAGGGTGACAATTTCATCCACGGGGTGGCGCTTGGGTCGGAACATCTCATAAACCGCCGAAAGATAGGGACCGGCTTCCATCTCGATATCGGTGTACCCCTCCCGGTAGAAAACGTCCATGTACGTTCGGTTTTGCAAGAAGGTGCCCCGCACGGTGACCGCTTTCTGGTTGTCCAATACCGTGCCATAATTCAGGTAGGGGGTAACGTCCGCCGCCGAGAAAGCCGTGGGGCACAAATAGGTGTTCCGGGAGTGTTCATCGTGCACCACGTAGGGGATCATCACATCCCCAACCACACCATTGAGCGTGGCCGCTTTGCCCATGATGTAAACGCCCAGAATCTTCCCCACATGCTCGGCGACCTCCATGAGGATGTTGTAGGCCGACAATCCCAGAGGGTAGTCAATGTTCAAAATCATGGCATCGCTATCTTGCAAGAAACTTAAATCTTCCTCGTCGCCCGTGACACGTGGGTCAAACCATTCCGGATTGAGCTGTGAGAGCGAAAAAGACTGCATATCGACATCAAAAAAATGCTCGCTATCCACGCGCACAATCCCACAATCGGCCTCATGTTCATTCCGGCGCGCGTAAACCTCAGGGCCCTTTTTACTCTGGAGATATTTTTTAAAAGCATAGTACAAGAAGTTCTCTTCACTGGAGGGAATCTCTTGGGCTTTAATTTGATTCCACTCCTCTACTAATTCCTGGTGGCCATCCTCCCTCAAAAATGCTTGAATTTCTTCTTTGTTCAGGAGGGCAAACCCGGAGAGGAGGTTGGTGAGACTATGTGTATTGCTGGAGATAAAGTAAATGGGACGTGATAACAACTCGGGAACTTCCGCGGCGATATTGTTCCACCAGGCATCCGTGGCGCGGTTGTACTCGATGAGGGAGCCACTGAGCAAGCGCACGCGGAAATGCTGCCTGCTTTCTTGAATCTCCCGCAAACGAGAAGAAAAATCCTGACCGCAAACAGTACGCCAGCGTTCCAAATCTTCAACGGACATATTGAGGGTTTCGGCCAGTTTCCGATGCGTTTTCCAAGCCAATGCCGCATCATCTTTTAAATTTGGGCGACGAACTTCATCCGGCGCATGCTGTAATAGGCGGTGCAGTTTATTCCATTCGATTTGATAGGCAGTGAGGAGGGGGATGATATCGTCAATATCGGAACGACTGGCAATGATACAGGCCATTATTTTTTCTTCGGGATTATAAAAACATCGGCGACGTCGGGCGGGTGCGGAAACTGGTTCCCACTGGGTGACGTCACCCACACCCGTTTGCTGAAAGACAGCCAAGCTTTGGCCAAGGACGATTTCGTCCACATGGCGCACGCAATCCGGGAGACGCAGCAAAGCATAAATAAAGGCCGACATATCCGGAGCCTCACCTCGAGCGTTAGCGTGCAGGAGCGATCCCATCCCAGAATGGACTTCTTCCAAAGTGCGAATCTGGATAGCGTCCGTCGTTCGCAACAACGAGTAATACGTCCGCAGGTATAGTTCTACTTCTTCGGAGGCCGTGTAGGGTACTGTTCTTTCCATAGTGTTGGTGGGTTGGTGATATTGGTAAGTTGGTAAATTGGTAAGTTGGTAAATTGGTGGTAATTGCTCAAAGTGGTAGTGGGCTGTAGTCGAGATTTCTATATCTCGCGCCCACGGGGTCACGTTGTGCGCCTCCGGCGTAGAAACCCCGGCTACACCACCAGCATATTGAGCAGGCACAATTGGTGGTATTGGTGAGTTGGTGAACTGGTGGTATTGGTACTCAATTCCCGTTAATCTCCAATATACCAATCTCCCAGTCTACCGATTTACCAGTTTCCCAATCTCCCAGTCTACCGATTTACCAGTTTCCCAATCTCCCAGTTTCCCAATCTGCCAATCTCCCAGTCTACTAACTTAAAAATCAATCTCATACCCCTCCAAAGCAGGGGTAAACTCATTCATCACCGTAACTTCATCTAATCCCAGCTCGTCCAGCGAATACGAATGACTGCTCTTGTGCTGGCGGGATTCTTCCGTGGCTTCTTGGAGAATTTGGGCAAACTCCTCCGTTATATCCAGACCAAATTGGTCGTAAAGTTGCGTAATGACCTGCTTGGGATTGGCGACGAATTTAGAGAATTCGACCACAGCGTACCGGTCTGGTGATAGAGATTTCAAGCGCTGGTGAGGGTATTGGTACCAATGTTTAGCGTGTTCAATCAAAATATCTTTATGGGGATATGTTTCCTCAGGGCTTCCAAAGAAACTCCACACTGCCGACCACATATTGATTGTAGAAGGGACTACCTTAGCCGGTGTCCGCACAATGTTGATGAACTTCGCGTCCGGGAAATATTCTTTCAGCGCCTCAACACGGGGAGAAAAATCCGGATTTTTCGACACATAACGTTTTCCGCCCGACAAAAAAACATGCCGCCTGAGCACTTCGCGATAATACCCCATGTCATTTTCCTTCTGCTCAGGAGAAACTCGCTCATCATAATAAATATATTTTTTAGCAAAACGCGGAAAAGGGAAAAGAGCAAACATATTATAAGAAGACAGAATATGGAAAAACACTTGGCTGTCCTCTTCCCCTTCCTCCATCCCCGTCTTATGAATCGGCGCATAGGCTGCAAGGTCTTGATCGAAGCGCTTACCAAGTCGGCGCAGGGGGCCGCCTAAGGCGTCGTTGATCCACTTAAAAAGCTTCCTATACGTAACCGCCGGAGCGAAATAGATTTCCCAAGTCTTGAGACAAGTTAATTGCTCATCTTTGAGCAACAAGCGATGCAAAAAAGTCGTTCCAGACCGATAATTCCCGATGATAAAGATGGGGGCACTCACCTCTTGCTCCTGGTAAGCGGGAAAAAACACTTTGTCCAATAAATATCCCAATCGCAAGTACAAGTGCCAGAACGGAAACACAAAAAAGATAAAGGCTAAAACCGCCAGCCGCCTGGGAGATAAACGCCGAGGGGTCTTATCTGCGTTGAAAAAGCTGTGATAAAGGTAAACAAAAAAAAAGTTGAAAGTAAATCGCATCAATCGGTCCTATTTATAAAGGTCAAAATAAGCAATAAATCCAACGGCGACATAAGCCATTGTCTTAGGTATCATCAACATCCCCAAAAGGGGAACTTTCTGCACAAACAACACCACTGGCAAAAAGCACGCATAGGAAACAAGGATCATGATCCCTATCCATAAGAATGCTTTGTCACCCCTGGCCACAGAAGAACGTAAAATCAAATACGCTACACCTAAACCCAAAATAATCAGCGGGATACTGCGGAATGTCGACCATGGCTGAACAGGCATTTGCCGGCTCCATTATAGAACAAGGAGACAGTGACCGCGGTCACAAAAGCCGACCATCCTACCAAACCAACCTCCCGATCGAAGAGAGCTATGGTCGCGTCTAATCCCTGCGGCATAAAATAGCCTATAACGCGAGAACCCACATGAAAGGTATCCCCAAAGGCTAACAAAGAAAAAGCATATCGAATCAGTTTTGCCATCTGCCGCCGATTAGGGACAACGACCTCTTCTCTATACTTCATGGTTAGGACAAGCCCCCAAACCACCACCAAATAAAGAACATCAAAACTGATCTCAAGCCACATCTGGATAGTATCGGACATAATAACTCCTCTGATCAGAATTTCAATTACTTAAGCGCAAGCATGGCCTGCTCAAAATCACTAAAAAGGGTATCTTGTAAAGCTCTCGCACCTCGCAATTCACCCTTCTCAGCCCTTTTTTCCATTTCTGAGCACGTGTCAGATAATTCACGAGCACCCATATTCCCGGAACTACCTTTCAAGGTGTGGGCCTTAAGTTTAACCGTCTCCAAGTCTCCCTCAGCTAAAGCTTCTTTAATTGCCTTCATTTGAGACTTACCACTATCCAGTAATGTATCGATTAAATCTCCAATCACCTCTGCAGCGTCCTCCCCCATTACCATTTTCAACTGCTCGATCTTTTCCATATCAAGAACGTCTTGCGGCATAGTACACCTCCAAAATATCCTTTAATAATAATTCGTTTTATCTTTAGGACTACTGGCTTTAAAAATAATAGAATAAATGATCACAAACAGGCCAAACCCAATCAGAGCCAAAAAGAAAGCCAAAAACAACTCCGTATAAAGGTCAGCCGCCCAAGCTCCCCAAGCAGGGCCGCCCTGAATCTCTTTCGGAACCGGCACCCACTTTTGGACTTTATTCTCATCCACCAACAACGAAGCCCCAGCGTAAGACATAGCCAAAATCAGGATAATCATAATACATCCTATTCCCCGCCAAATAGGATGAGTTCCTTCTTGCCGCTTGTCTTCTTTCCTTATCACACCTCGCTCATATTTTCCCATCAGGCATCTCCTTGCAGCCTTCCATTAGCTGCGGATTCTATAGCTTGGACAATCTTATAATATCCTGTACAACGGCATAAATTACCTGAAATCGCCTCGTGTATCTGAGCGCGTGTGGGGGTAGGCTCTTCCTCCAATAATTTCACGGCAGACATCACAAAGCCTGGTGTGCAGAACCCACACTGAACCGCTCCCGCCGAGATAAAAGCCTCCTGAACTGGGTGCAGCTCACCCTCCTGGCCAACCCCTTCCACGGTCACAATCTCTGCTCCATGCCCGCGAGGGGCCGGCACCAAACAAGCCATGACTGCTTCCCCGTCTAAAAACACCGTGCAAGCCCCACACTCTCCCTCACCGCAGCCCTCTTTTGAGCCTGTCAATCCCGCCTCATACCGGATAAGGTCAAGCAGCGTTTTCTCATGTCCGCTTTCGAAGACATACGTCTCACCATTAATGGTAGTTTTTATGGGGGAAGGGGGGGAACTTAAGCCCGTTGCGGAAAAATTGCCTGCAGCGTGAGCCTTCTGTGGACCCTGAAGGAAAGGCCCCCGGGGGGGAACCTTTTTTTGACCCGCAGCAATCTCCCTCAGGCCACGCCCAACCAACACCCTGCTCATTTCATTACGGTAACTGGCCGACCCGCGCACATCATCAATGGACCGGGCCGCTCTTTCCGCCAATGATGCCGCGCGGGCAATAGTCTCTTCATCGAGCACCTTGTTCCGCAAATATGCCTCGCCTTCCTCAGCATGAATAATGGTTGGGGCCACCGCTCCCAGGGTGATAACAGCCTCTTTTACCGTATCGCCATCCATGGTCAGAATAACAGCCATGTTCACTAAAGAAATAGCTTGTGCCTTTCGCAAGCCCAACTTTTGGTACGTCCCGCGCTGATTATCAGCCATGGCGGGAAAGACAATCTCCCTAACGATCTCATCCGGGAAAAGAACCGTCTCCCGCACGCCCAGGTAAAAGTCATCTAAGGGGATTACCCGCTCCCCGCGTGCTGACACCAGAATCAATTTCGCGCCCATCGCCATCAAGGGAGAAATCGTATCATTAGCGGGAGAAGCCGTCACCAAATTCCCCGCAACCGTCCCCCGGTTACGAATTTGCGGAGAACCCACCTCCCGACAAGCCTTCGCTAAAGGTGCTGCATAGTCTCTAACAAGTGGAGAAGCCACGCAATCATTATGAGTCACCATGGGACCAAGATGAAGTTGGCCCTCATCATCAAGCCTTATCTCATCCCAACCAGGCACGCGGGAAATATCTATAAGTACCTCTACTTCCGAATGGGCGCCATGTTTCATCTCCACCACCAAATCGGTTCCCCCGGCCATAATGCACGCCTGCTTCCCATACGCAGCTAAATGTCCTAAAACCTCGTCAGTTTTTGATACGTTATAGTATTTTTTCCACATAGAAATTTTAAATCACACTGCCCCTTCTAATAAGCTCAACACCACTGGCAAAAGCTGCTTCTTGCGTGACACTACGCCCTCAGCCAATCGCGTGCCATCTGGCTGCTCTGGGTAGGGCATATCTCCAAAAGTTGGAGGAGAATTAGATATAATCAAACGGCTGGAGCCGCGCACCACATCAGTGACCATCAACATAGAAAAATCCAAACCGCGCGAGATTCTCATAGCCTCGAGGGCCTCTTTAAGGGCGGGAAGATGTTTATTAACTTGCATAAGATCAGTGACTTCCGCCTGAGATATCCCAAATTCCATATTCTCCTCTTCATAAGTTTTCAAATCAGTGTTGACAATCTCTTGGGGATCGCGCGTAGATAAACCAGCCCCTGACTCAAGAAGCGATTCACCAAAAGATTCCAATGTCTCACCCTGAAGAGGACTATCCCAAGAAAAGGCCCAACGGCCTAAGCGTTCTGCGGCGTGATTATCCCGATCTGTCGTCGTTGGAGAAGTCAACATAAGCGTATCAGAAAGCAACCCAGCCAAGAGCACGCCAGCAATCTCAGGGGGAGCACTCAACCCAGCATCAATGATGCGTTCAGAAATCAAAGTGCTCGTGCTGCCTACCACGTCGATAGTAAAACGGATGGGTTGGCGTGTATCCTGGTTTCCAAGGCGATGGTGGTCAATCACTTCCAACAACTCAGCTTCTTCCAAGGCCCCTACGGCCTGCTCGAACTCATTATGATCTACAAGAACTACCTGCACGCGAGGCGGGTTAAGAATATCACGTTGGCGACAAATTCCTGTATAGTGACCCTTTTCATTCACCACAAAAAAATAATTTCGCTCCTCATGCAATACTTTTCTAATCGCATCCCGAATTCGGCTTCCTTCCTTGAATTTTGGAACCCCAGTATCAGCCACTTCATGGCAAGACAGTTCCAAAATTTCGGCGATTTTCATCTCCTGTCGTTGTTGATGAGGGCCAATCAATTCAGTCAAAAACGAAAATAAGGTCAAGCCTGTAATCAAGCCATAAGGGATACCGTCCTCTCTGATAATAGGCGCTACACCGCCCGTCCTGGTGGCAATGTCCCAGGCTTCACGCAAAAACGTATCAGGCGTGGTGGTATCCATACGTCGGGTAACAGACTCAAAACGAGGAGAAACATCTGTCAACATTACGGGAGTTTCCATACTCAATCGATCAAGGGCCCAAACCGTTTGGGGATTGATCGACCCAGCCCGGGCCGCAACCGCGTTTTGGCCATCCCTCTCTCGTAACAACCAAGCATAACCAATTGCCGAGGCCACAGAATCAGTGTCTGGGTTAACGTGGCCAATAACGTAAACAAGATCTTTCATCTTTTTCCTCCTAATCCACTCTGATCAACTGCACAATAAATCTCCAGGGATGGTTCACAATTAACTTTACACACTGGGTAGCGAGCCAACCGCGTTGGCGTCTAATGACAGGCGTGCCCAATACGATTGGGCGTCTACCCCTGATGAAAAGTGTCCACCAATTTCTATCCTATTTTGAACCATCTCAATCTCCAGTAAGTATACCATGGATGGGAGTGATGAAGGGTGAGGTGGTGAGTGATGAGTCAAGAGTAACGAGGAGGATAGCGAAGGTTTTACGTTGTTACGGTGTACAGCCCAAGGGCTAGTGCCTACGGCACAGCCTAGGGGCTGCACACCGTGAGCAGAGCGAGTCCACGGGTTAGTGCCGGAGGCACGCCCTTGGCGCAACCGAGCGGCCGCGAATAAACTGCGGCCTTGCCGTAGGCACACCAGAGGTGCCCTGCAAAGTCGACTCCCTCGCATCTCCTAACCCCTAACCCGCATCTCCTAACCCCTAACCCGCACCTCCTAACCCCTAACCCGCATCTCCTAACCCCTAACTCCGCAACGCCCGCCAAACTTTCTCCGGTGTAACGGGATTATCGCTAATGGCCGCGCCACAAGCGTTGAAGACCGCGTTCCCGACCGCCGGGGCTACTCCATTCATAGGGATTTCCGCCACAGCCTTTACGCCAAAGGGATGGGAAGGTTCGAAGACCTCTACGAAAATCACTTCTAATTCGGGCATCTCATCAGCACGGAAGATGTGATAATCCCGGAAATCTACTTCACGCGGATGCCCCTCATCGTCATAGACCATCTCTTCAGAAACAGCATAGCCCAGGGCTTGTACCATCCCCCCCTCCACCTGACCCGAAGCCGTCACGGGATTGACGATCACACCCGCGTCTACGGCCATCACCAGCCGGTCAACGACCAATTGGCCGGTTTCCACATCCACGGTTACTTCCGCGAACTGGGCCGCAAAGGGGGGAGGGGAAACGGGCGACATATACGATCCCACAGCCATAATTTGCTCTTGGTCAGCGTGGTGGAGAGAGTGCAAGGCAATTTTCGCCAAGGACACGGCCCGCCCATCTGGGGAAACAGCCTGGCCCTGGCGCAGCTCTATTTCCTCGGCCTCAACAGGGTCAAATAACTCTACTTCATTCAAGAGCATAACGGCCCGCTCCTTCAATCGCCCAGCGACCTTCTCGGCGGCGTCAACCACCGCCCCACCCGAGATATAGGTCGTGCTGGAGGCATAGGCTCCCTTGTCAAAGGGGGTGAAATCGGTGTCCGAGGAATAAACGATGATGTCGTCCACATTGACCCCCAAGACCTCGGCTGCCATTTGCGCCAAAACCGTGTCCGAGCCGGTGCCTAAATCGGTGGCCCCAATCAATAAGTTGAAAGAGCCATCGTCATTGAGCTTAAGGCTCGCGCCGCCCATGTCCAGGTACGGGATCGCCGTCCCCTGCATGATGGTCGCCACACCGATCCCCTGCCGCAAGTGCGGTTGGCCGGGGACTTGCTGCCAATCCTCATCCCCATATTTCTGATCCCAACCTATGGCCGCCTTTCCCTGCTGCACGCATTCCGGGAGTTCGTTGGTGACGATAGTCTCCGGGACAGGTTCCCGTCCCTCGCTCCAAGCCGTGCTAAAGGGATGTAATTCCCCCGCCCGCAGGGTATTTTTCAAGCGAAATTCAAGGGGGTCAAAACCCAATTCCTGGACAATGGTTTCAATTTGGCGTTCCACGGGCCAATATCCCTGGGGAACGCCATACCCTCGGTACGCACCGCTGGGGGGAGTGTTGGTGTAGACAATGTCCGCGTAAAAACGGATATTGGGCGATTCTCGATAAGGGCCATCCCCCACATATAAGGCCATAGATTTATGCCCCGTGTTCCCCGTCACCGTCAGGGCATGAGCGCCGTTAGCGCCCGTATCCGACAGCGCGTACATAGAATTGGCCGTAATGGTGCCATCCTCCTTAACACCAGTCTTCAACCTAACGCGCATAGGATGCCGGGAACGAGAAGCTATGAACTCCTCCTCCCGGGTATATTCGCACAAAACGGGGCGTCCGGTGGCGATGGTCAAATGAGCGGCCACATCCTCGATGAGCATCTCTTGTTTGCCGCCAAATCCGCCTCCAATGCGAGGCTTAATGACCCGAATGCGCTTGACCGGCAACCCCAGCACAGGGGCAATCATCCGCCGCACATGGAAGGGCACCTGGGTGCTGGTGCGGATCACCATGCGGTCGTCCTCGTCCCAATAAGTGAGAACAACGTGCGGTTCAATGTGGGCTTGCTGCACCTTGGGAACAACGTACTCATGCTCGAAGATGCGGTCGGCCTCCGCGAATCCGGCTTCCACATCGCCAATATCAATGCGGATTTCGGCCGCCAGATTGCGTTCCGGGTCAGAGTCTGCAAAATCCACATAATCCGGCTCGTCATGAATGATGGGAGCGCCAGGTTTCATGGCCTCCCGAACGTCCAAAATGGGTTCCAAGATTTCGTATTCTACGTCAATCAGGCCTAACGCTTCCTCAGCAATTTCCGCAGTTTCCGCGGCCACAAAGGCCACCCGATCCCCCACAAAGCGCACCTTGTTATCCAACGAGAAACAGTCCAGGGGGCCGGGGATGGGGTCGGACTGCCCTGCCGTGGAGTAGGCCACCCGGGGAAGGTCTTTGTGCGTCAATACCGCAGCCACGCCGGGCAATTCTCTGGCTTTGCTGGCGTCAATGTGGGTAATGCGGGCGTGGGCGTGGGGGCTATGGAGGATTTTGGCGATGAGCGTATCGCGTTTTTCATAATCAGCCACAAAAGCGGGTTTCCCTTGGGTTAGTTTGACAGCGTCCACTTTAGGTTCAGGTTTCCCCACCTGTTGCCAAGCATCCGACTCTGTGGCCAGGCTGATTTTTGGCATCACTTTCTGGAAGAGGTCAACCGCCCCCGCTGGGGATGGATCGCTCCCTACCGGCCACTCCCCGTCGGTGGACGATGGTTCCCCAGGGCCCGCCGTCCACTCTGGGGGAGCGGGCATGGTTCCGGCAAGTGGGGGAAGATCCTCCCCCCGCAAGACAGCCGCCGCACGCAAAACGGCCTGAACCGGCTTTTTATATCCCGTGCAACGGCAAAGCACGCCCGAAAGAGCATCCCGCACCTCTCCCTCCGTGGGATTGGGCTTCCGGTCGAGTAATTCTTTGGCTGCCAGAATTTGTCCCGGCGTGCAGTACCCGCATTGAATAGCGCCCGTCTCCACAAAGGCTTCTTGAAGGGGATGCAAACCCTGGGACTCCTTCCAGCCCTGTTCAGGATGCTCGCCTAAAGCCTCCAGGGTGACTATCTTGTGGCCCTCAGCCTGGGCGGCGAGCATAATTCCCGCGTTGACGGGTACGCCGTCCATTAAAACGGTGTCAGATCCGGTTAGGCCATGTTCGTCGCCAAATTTGATGCTGTGGTAGCCCAGAGATCGGACAACTTTCAATAATGAATCTCCAGGGGAAATTTCTATTTCGTGCTGGTTATTGTTTATGCGTAAATTGATAATCATAAGTGCTCCTGTTCAATTCGTTTTCTTCCTTTTGGGGGGTCGATTCAAATCGACGCTGTTCTGCGAAACCGACCTCCGTCGGTTGGCCTAATCCGCGAAGGCGGATGGCGAATTTATCTACTCCGAATCCGAAACTTCGAAACTCGTCATTCGTAACTCGCAGCTCGCTACTCGGCCACCCGCTACTCGCCCAACTCCTGCACACACCGCCTCACTAAGGTGTCGGCCACATCGCTCCGATACTCGGCACTGGCCCACTGGTCACCCGCTTGGCTGTAGGCACTGCGGGCGGCTTTTTCTGCGCCGTCAGGGCTGCGTCCATCCAGCACCAGAAGGGGAATTTCACCGTGTCCGCCAAGGGCAACCCGCGTCCGGCCTGAAGGCCACTGCGCCACTGCCGCGCAGACGATGGGTAAATCCGCCGGGGAACGTGCCACATAGTGATAGGTCAATTGAGTTTGGGAAGGGATGGCAACGCTCGTGATCAGGCTCTCCGGTACATGCTCCGACTGGAGCGGCAAGAATTCTCCCAAGGGGACTTTTTTTGCGTCGCTCTCGTGGCGTGCCATGGATAAATGAGCGTCAAGGGCTAACATGACCGTCGCAAACGGGGAACGGCCATCGGCGGCTACCAATGACCCGGCCACAGTAGCCATCTGCCGCAGATTATAGGCTGCTTCGTGGCGAATAGCCCTGGCCAGCGCTGGGGACACCTCCCCCGAGTCGAGTAAATTCTGCAAAGTGACCGTGGCCCCAAGCGTCATTTCCCGGCCATCTTGCGCAATAGTCCCTAAATCTAAGGATTGTAAATCCACCACGGCGAAATCCTTTTCGGAGGGTTGATTGAGCACGGTTCCGCCTCCCAGGGGAACGGCCACTGGCTGGGAACGGGCAAGTAAGGCTAAGGCTTCTTCTACTGTTTGGGGGCGGTGGTATTCGATAATCATAATTAGCTCGCTTTAGGGTTGTTAGTCTGGTAGTCGCTAGTCTGGTAGTCGCTAGTCTGGTGGTCGCTAGTCTGGTGGTCGTTAGTCTGGTAGTCGTTAGTCTGGTAGTCGTTAGTCTGGTGGTCGTTAGTCGAAAGATACTTTTGTATACCTGATTAAGAGTCAGATCCAGGTGCAACGCACTCCAAAAGCAGGAGTGCAGCGCACCTTGAAGTTCCCTGGTTCCTGATCCTGGTTTCCTGGTTCCTGATCTCCTGATTCCTGGTTTCCTGGTTTCCTAATCTCCTGGTTTCCTGGTTTCCTGATTCCTGGTTTCCTGATTCCTGATCTCCTGATTCCCTGACTCAATCCGGATACACTTTCCATCCTAGTTCTTCCAAATCCACACCTGCCAGCATTTCCGAGGGGACATCGACCAGCAAGGCTTCGGCTTCTACTAGAAGTTCACCGCCAGGGCCGTAGATTTCGGCTGTGGAGGTGGCGGAGCGGCGCCGGCTTTTTTGGGCATGGCCCACAATCTTAATCGGTTTTCCGGTGGGGACGGGTCTCCGGTAGGTGATGTTCAATTTCGCTGTGACCATGAAACGGGTGTCGTCGGGCGGGCCCATGTGCACGCGGCCCAAGGTCTCATCGACAAGGGTGGCCACGATGCCGCCATGGGTCATACCATCATATCCTTGAAAATGGTCAGGAACAGTGTAGTTTACGACAACATCCCCGTTATCTTTCTCATAAAATTTAAGGTGTAAGCCGTGTTCGTTGTCAACGCCGCAGACGAAACAGTGCTTTGAGTTTGGTTGTTTGGTCAGAGTAGTCATAGTGGTCTTATTGGTCTGAGTAGTCTGAGTGGTCTTAGTGGTCGAAGGTGCGTTGCACTTGCAGTCTAAAGTGCATTGCACCTGGAGATAGGTTGAATTGGTCTTAGTGGTCTAAGTAGTCTTAGTAGTCGGAGTGGTCGGGGAGGTGAATTTGATATGATGCAGGAGGTTCGGAAATTTTATTCGATCTGGAACTATATAGATAGGCTATCAAGGCGTTAATTTGTTTTTTGATGACGGTGGCTTTTTCATAAAATTCCTTAAATTCAATAAATCCCAGATTCGATTGACAAAAGGGGAAACTTTGGTAAAAGGTAATGAGCAACCAAAACCAATAACCTAAGGAACCCTTAAACATGATACACCAATATGAACTAAAAGCCGAGGATATTCGTACATTTACATCCCAAGTTATGAAAAAACATCTTGGCATTGGTACTCAAAATCCTGCTTTTTTACCTCAGAAATCTTCGTTTCAAGGCCAAAGTGCTGTATTTGGATAAAGGTTTCGCTTCTACCGCGATAGTGAGATATCTGACCAAGTTACAACAACCAGCTATCATTGCTAATCCAATTCGTGGAAAAACCGGCGGGACACGGGCATTATGTCGTGGTCGCAAAAGCTACATAACTTCTTATACATTCACTGACGGAACCCAGGCTACAATTACTATGAAAGCATCTTTGGTGCCCGATAAAACAGGGAAACGTCGCCGCAAGTGGTTATCGTTTATAATCATCCTTTAAGATTGGTCAGCCGACAAAGTATACCAGCAATATCGCCGTCGCTTTGGTGT
>JAANWX010000009.1 GCA_018263575.1 Chloroflexota bacterium
TTTATTACCTAAAACCTATCATCCTCAATGATTCTTCTATAAAAATATTCTGTTCCCCCTCATTAAACACAAAAACGCCACCTTTCGGCGACGAATTTGCAATGACCCCACGGGGAATCGAACCCCGGTTTTGGCCTTGAGAGGGCCACGTCCTAGACCGCTAGACGATGGGGCCTCAACTGGGAATATTCTATCATGGGGCGGAGGGAGCGTCAACGATAATGAAAACTCATTCCTCCTCTTCCAGAAGTTGCCCCAACACGGCCATTCTGGGGTCTATTTTCTCTTGCCTATGACCGCAATCTTCTTTGTTGAGATCACATCCACAGGTGGGACAAAGGCCTTTGCATTCTGAAGAACAAACATGCTTGATGGGAATATCCAATAAGGCGTATTGGCGATAAAGGGGTTTGACATCAATATAACCATCGGCGGGAAGAAGATGTATTTCCAGATCTCCCTCATCTTCAATCTTTTCCTTGGAACGGGAATACACGTATAGCTCGGCAAAGGAAATTTTTACTTGATGGGTAAATGTGCACAAACAACGCGTGCACGCTAGCTCGGTCTCAGCGGTCAAGCCCCCTTCGACCATAATGCCATCATCACTAACAATAGCAGTGACCGTTCCATCAAAATTTTGTAGATCTAAATCAGGTTCGAAGTGGAGAGTCGGAAAATTATAGTCAACGGTATGGGAACCGTCCGGCGCTTGTGCGGAAGCCAAGCGTGTATTTATGATAAACGGATTCTTATTTTTTTCAGCCATGGTTTTAATTGTAACATAGATGTCAATACGCCCATTCTAAACTTGACAAATACCTCATCTCCCGATAGACTAAGTACCAGGATTAAGTGTTCCCACGGGAGAATTTTTGACAATGTTTATCCAAGTTCTTTTGATGATATCGGCTGCTATGGTTTCCATGGTTATGATGATGGACATGACCATGCGCGTGATGATGCGCGCAAAAGTTTGGGCAGCCACCAAGAGAAAAGAGCACTGATCCTCTTGAAAACCGCTAATCACCGGGCTGTCCGAAATTGGACAGCCTTTTTTGTTGTAGGAGAAATTTTTATCTGTTAGGAGAGCTATTATGACTGAAAATATACTTGTCGCCGCAGCCTGGCCATATGCCAGCGCCCATATCCACGTTGGAAATGTCACCGGTTCTTATCTGCCAGCCGACATTTACGCCCGCTTCCACCGCCTGATGGGGAATAAGGTGCTCATGGTTTCCGGTTCCGACTCCCATGGCACTCCCATCACCGTTCTGGCAGATAAAGAAGACCTAAGCCCAGAAGAGGTATATAAAACTTTCCATGCCGAGTTTCTGGAGTTATTCCAAAAACTAGGTTTGAGTTATGATCTCTTCACCAGCACCCACACCGAAAACCACTTCGAAGTCGCCCAAACCATGTTCACGGCCCTAAAAGAGAATGGGTATCTTTACGCGGAAATCCAGGAGCAATGGTATTCCACAACCCAAGAGCGCTTTTTACCTGACCGCTACATTGAGGGCACTTGTTACCTGTGCGGTTATGAGGGTGCACGGGGCGATCAATGCGATGGATGTGGCAGCCTGTTGGAAGCCAACTTGCTCATTGACCCCCGTTCCAAGATGGATGACTCCGAACCGGAATTACGAGAGACGGAACATTTTTACCTCGATCTTGGCGCTTTGCAACCAGTCATCGTGGATTTCCTCAAGGAGCGAGAAGACTATTGGCGGCCTAACGTACTCCGCCAATCCCTGGGACAAATCCTGGCCAAAGATCTGCATGGAAGGCCAATCACCCGCGACCTGAAATGGGGCATCCCCGTCCCTGTCGAGGGTTGGGAGGAGAAACGCCTCTACGTATGGTTCGAGGCCGTCATCGGCTATTTGGCCGCTTCTATTGAATGGGCCATGATCACGGGGGATGAAGATGACTGGAAAGCGTGGTGGGCTAATCCCGACAGCCGAAGCTATTATTTCATTGGCAAGGACAACATCCCCTTCCACGCCGTGATTTGGCCCGCTGAATTGCACGGCGTCGGTGAAACCTTTGGGAAATTCTTTGCAGAAGAAGAAGGTCTGCGCCTGACGCTCCCCTACGATGTGCCTGCTAATGAATTCATGAACATGGAGGGGAAAAAGATTTCCGGAAGCCGCAATTGGATGGTGGATGCCCTGGATTTTCTATCCCGCTACGATCCTGACCCCCTGCGCTATTATCTAACCGCCAACATGCCAGAAACACAAGACAGTGACTGGGATTGGGATGATTTTGTGGCCCGCAACAATAATGTCTTGGTCGCTACCTGGGGCAACCTGGCCAATCGGGTACTCTCTTTCGCCTATAAAAACTGGGACGGCCACATCCCCACGCCGGGAGACCTCCGTCCAGAGGATGAAGACATCCTCAACAAAGTAGAAAATGGCTTCGAGAAAGTCAGCCAACTCTACGATAAAGTCAAGCTGCGGGCGGCCCTCAGAGAGAGCATGAATCTCGCCAGAGAGGTTAATAAATATTTGGATGAGATGGCCCCCTGGTTTGAGATCAAAGAAGATAAAACCACTGCCGCCACAACGCTATACACGGCCTTCAAAGCCATTGATTCTATCAAGATCCTTCTGGCCCCCGTGCTCCCTTTCACGTGCGAAAAACTGCACACGATGTTAGGCTATACAGAGCCATTGTTCGGCGCGCAAAAAGTGGAAACTCACACCGACAAACTGGGTGAACATGATGTGCTCCGTTATCTTCCCAACAAAGACCAAGACCCTAAAGGTCGAGAGAGCGTTAAGACCTTAAGACTCTGGAAACCAAGCGCCTTACCAGCCGGAAGAGCATTCCAAAAACCAAAACCCCTTTTCCAGAAACTGGAGAAAAGTGTGGCCGAAGAAGAGCGCCAGCGCTTGGGTTAAAAAAAACACCCCCCAGTCTGATAGCTGGGGGGTGTTTTTTTGAGAAACTACGTCCCATTTAAGGCGCGGGCGCCGGCGGGGACGTGGTGTTGTTATAGAACCAATTATAAGCATAGTAGCCCGTGGTAGGGCTTTCCAGGCGAATGGCGATCTTATACTGGCCATTGAGAAAGGGTGGAATAGCGTATACAAGGTCGGGAAGAGACCCATCTGCCGCGGCTGTAACTGTTTCCACCACAGTGCCAGCGTATCCGCCTGTTCCATAATAGTTCATGCGCACGTTATACGTGTCATTGGGTATAAAGTTCGAGGGGGTAATTTGGACGGACTGATTTTGGCTTACGGCAGCGATCCAAAAAGCTGGATGCCCCGTGTAAGTCGCCGGGATGGTTCCTCCGCCCGTAGACCCGCTGGTGTTGTTGTAAAACCAATTGTAGGCGTAATAGCCTGAAGTAGGGCTTTGCAGGCGGATGGCAATTTTGTATTCACCATGCAGGAAGACGGGAATATCGTATTTGGAATCAGGCAGAGACCCATCTGGTTGAATTGTGATCGTCTCCACAATTTGTCCCGCCACCCCTAACGTACCATAATAATTCATGCGCACGTCAAAAGTATCGCCAGCGGGAAAGTTCAACCCCGTGATGGTCACATCCTGGTCTGCGGTGACATCCGCGATCCCAAAAGTGGGGTATCCCGAATAGCCGGGGGGAATGCTGCCCCCACCCGTAGACCCGCCGTTGGTCGAATTATTATAGAACCAGTTATAGGCATAATACGCTGAAGTCGTGCTTTCCAGCCGGATGGCGATCTTATACTGGCCATGGAAGACAGCCGGAATTGAGAACGTCTCCGTAAGCCTCCCGCCTGCTCCAGTGTTGATGGTGTCAACGATTGTCCCGCCAATCCCTTGCGTTCCATAAAAGTTCATGTGAACTTCGAAGGTATCACTGGCTGGGAAATTGTCTGTCTGGATGGTGACCGACGTATCCTGAACGACATCTGTGATTACAAACGTGGGAATAGCTTGCGGCATCGCTCCGGGGGCGGCCATCGACGGGCTTTCGGCCGGTTGAGCGACACTATGCGCAAAAGCGGCCACAGGAAATGCAACAAGTATGGCAATTATTGCCAAAAAAGTTATGCGTTTCATCTTACATCCCTCCCATAAATAACGGTAGTTCTCTAGAATTTTACGGGGGACTTCTTTAAGGGGACAGCCAATCCCCTTAACTTGAAACAAGCGCCACACTAAATTCTAAAGAGCCTTAACCTTAAAGTAACTTAAGTGTAACTTAACTTGCCAAAAAATGCAAATGATTTCTTTCCTATCCCAAATAAGCAGGGGCAGAGATGGTATGAATGCGACAAATGCGTCTATCCATCATGCGGCTGCGGATACGGGGATCAATTTCACCAAGCGGGTCCGCCGATGTGATCACGGTGGGAAGGTTGGCATTATAGCGGTGGTTGAACAACTGGTAAAGTTTTTCTTTAACCCAGGGAGTCATCGATTCGGTGCCCAAATCGTCTAAAATCAGGAGTTTGGAAGTCTTAATCTGATTGAAACGCCGGTCGTAGCTGACATTACTATTGGGGCTAAAGGTTGACCGAAGGTGATCTAGCAAATCCGGAACCATAATGAAAAGGGGCGGAGTCCCTTGCCCGGCCCGATAATTGGCAATCGCCGCCGCCAGGTGTGTCTTTCCGCACCCGTAGGTACCAAGGAAAGCCAGCCATCCCTGGGGAGTATCAGCATATTTTTTCGCCGCGCGGTAAGCTTTTTCAAGACCTTTAATATCCTCTTTTTCCAAGTTTTCGTTTTTTCGGAGACTGAAATTACCAAAACTGCGATCTCCTAATAAAGCCAGCGAGGAAAGATCAGGGTGACCAGTGTCATCGGCGGGACGTCGATAATCCGGGGCCAATATTTGAACGCGGCTGACAAGCTCCGGGTCTTGGAGGCGAGAGCGGATGCGCCCTTCAATCTGATCCAGGGCCAAATTGGTGGTCACCAACAAAGGCAAATGGTTGATATAGCGATAATTGAGAATTTGGAATAATTTTTCCTTCGCCCAGGGGGTGGCATTATGGGTACCAAAATCATCCATGACCAATAACTGGGCGCGGCGAATATCTTCGAAACGTTGGGAAAAGGGCGTGGTGGGATCATCGTAAGAAAAACGCAAGGCATCTAGCAAATCGGGAACGGTGATAAAGAGAGTCGAAATCCCCATATCCACCACAAAATTGGCCACCGCTGCCGCCAGGTGCGTTTTACCGCACCCGAAGCGCCCCTGGAGGAGGAGCCAGCCATCTAAGGTGCGGGAGAATTGCTGAGCCGCGTTGAAGGCCCCTTCTATAGACTTAGACTGGGCATGCCCCGTCCCTATCCGCCCTCCGGGGTCAAAATTATCAAAGGTGAGATATTTGAGTTCATCGAGATTGCTCAGCTTAAAAAGCCGCTTTCGAATCTTCCCCTGCACCTCTGCCTGGCGACACTTGCAAATACTTATCTTCCCAAATTCAGGATGCCCCAGCGGAAGGTCACGCCGCACGTATCCCGTTCCCTCGCATATCTCACAACCTGGGTCGCCCGGCAAAGAATTTTCTACTTGGCTAATGCTCTGTGAATTCGAAGAACTCGTCGTCGACATATTTTTGGCGGTCTTTTTCAGAATGTCTTCTATCTTTTCTTTCATGGCGGCCTTCTTCTTTCCAACTACTTAAAATTGCTTCTATATATCTCCACTTGCGGACATTGTTTTTGACGGCGATTTCAACCGCTTCGTGGATCCAGGCTTCGGGATAAAGGTCTTCAGCGTCGCGGAGGGCATCGGCAATCAGGGGAGTAAGAGGGCCAATGTTATGCTCGTAAAGCTGAAAGATGTTGGGGCGTTCCAGGCTCAGGTTCGGGCTGGGGGGATGGCTCTCACCGGGGCGCCAGCTTCCCTCTTGGATAGCTTTAACAGCGGCCCGGCCCTGGGGGGAGTTGAAAAAATAGAGGGGGGAGGGGTCGCCCTCTCCTGGCGGGGAAACGGTCAGGAACGTGCCCCGCTCCACCGCGCGAGTCAGGCCATCCCGGAGGGCACGGTGCCTCTCACCCGGAGCATCTCCCATCCCGCCCATAAAACGCTCGTCCTCCGCAAAATCCACCTCCCTCAGATAACGAAAAGTGCTTTCCATCCGAGTCACTTGCCACAGGGCATAGAGGGTCACTTTTAGCTCGTGGATATTGTCAATATGGGGCAAAAGTTCACTGAAAAAGAGGGTGGGGAGGGATGTGAAGCTCACTTTTCCAGCCGGAAAACCTTGAAATTTCATCACTTCTCCCTATTCGCCATATTCACCACGGGCGGCGTTGACGAAGGTGGCCAGCTCTTTGCGGAAGACGAGATGAACAGTGTCGGTGGGGCCATTTCTGTGCTTGGCGACAATAATTTCCGCCAAATTCTCTTGGATGGTGTCCTCTTCGTACTCTTCGGGGCGGTAGATGAACATGACAATGTCGGCATCTTGCTCCAGGCTTCCGGATTCTCGCAGGTCGGAAAGGATGGGGCGTTTGTTGGAGCGTTGTTCGACGGCGCGCGAGAGTTGGGCCGCGGCCAGGACGGGGACATTCAGCTCACGGGCGAGAATTTTAAGGTTGCGGGAGATTTCAGAGACCTCCTGAACGCGGTTGTTGGTGCGCAGGTCGGTGGTCATAAGCTGCAAATAATCAACAATAATCAAGTCGAGGTGGTGCTCCAGGTGCAAACGCCGGCACTTCGTGCGCATTTGAAGCGGGGTGAGGGCTGGGGTATCATCCAAAAAAATGTGCGTGTCGTTAAGGACTTCTATGGCCTGGGTAAAAAGCCCCCAATCATTCGCTTCGAGTTCTCCTGTGCGCAATTTATGGGTGCCAATGCCTATTTCTTGGGAAATGATGCGCTGCACAAGTTGTTCGTTGGACATCTCCATGGAGAAGACGGCGATGTGTTGTTTGTACCTGAGGGCGGCGTTTTTAGCCGCGGTGAGCAGGAAGCCGGTTTTGCCCATACCGGGGCGCCCCGCCACGATGATCAAATCAGAATCCTGCAGGCCGCCCAGCATTTTGTCGAGGTCAATGAAACCCGTAGGGACGCCGACCAGTTCCTCATCGCGTTGGGAAAGCTCCTCAATGCGGTCGAAGTAGTCGCTCAGAACCTGTTGGATGGGTTTTAAGTCGCGGCCCAGGCGTTGTTCGCTGACCGAGAAGACGGCCTTTTCAGAGTCGTCAATGACGGTCTCCAGGGTGACATTCTCTTCATGCGCCAATTTGGCAATGCGGTTGGCGGCCTCAATCATGCGCCGGCGAATGGCGGTCTCTTCTACGCGGCGGCCATAAGCTTCGGCATGGAGCGAGGAGGGGACAGCGTTGGTGAGTTTGGTGATATAGGCCGCCCCACCCACATCGGCCAGGTGACCCATTTGCTCAAGTTCCTCGGTGACGGTCACAAAATCTATGGCTTCGTTGCGGTCATGGAGGGCCACAAAGGCCTCCCAAATCCATTTGTGGCGGTGGATGTAAAAGGCGTCGCTCTGTAAAAACTGGGCTACATCGTAATAAGCCTCAGGATTAATGAGCACCGCTCCAATGACCGCTTCCTCCGCTTCGCGGCTGTGAGGATGTATTTTGGGGCCAGAACTTTGTGGAGGGGCTTCGAATTCTATGTTGTCTGCCATGGGTATCGCCAAACTGAAATACTTATAATTTAATCGTCTTCCTCTTCGTCCTCGGAATTTATTTGGTCAGGGCCTAATTGGTCTAAATAATCCTCGAAGACGGAAAGGCGTTCTTCTTCAATAGGCTCCCCATCAGCCGCATCAGGGTCATGACCGGGTGTGGTGAGGTCTTCTTCAGGGATAAGCCCAGCCTCATCCAGCACGTCACGGTCAACCAAAATGGGAATGTCCATGCGCACGGCCAGGTTGATGGCGTCGGAGGGGCGGGAGTCAACGGTAAGCATGGTTCCGCCCACGTTGAAGACCAGATTGCCAAAAAAGGTCTCGTTACGGAGGTCTACTACTTCAACGTGCATGAGTTCAGCGTCAAGGTCATCAAGGACGTTGGCAAATAACTCATAGGTCAGGGGGCGAGAGATTTCCACCTCTTGTAAAGCCAGAGTCAGGTGTTCGGCCTCATATACCCCTACCATGATAGGCAAGTAGCGCTCGAAGCCCACTTCTTTGAGGATGATAACCCGCTGGTGGGACATTAAGCTGACACGAATACTGTCAATGACTACTTCAACCATATTAGACATAAGAAACCTCCCAAGACTGCTTTTTTGTGCTTTGTTAGTGTGTTTGAATCGGAACCAACGCCCCGCTTTTTTAAAAGATAGCTACGCAGGATATTCTATCATGGGTAAGATTGGAGAGTAAGGCAAATGCAATAGCCCCATTGAAAGACTAGTTCTTAAAAAAACGGCGGCTTGGGGGATAGTGGACGGTGGCAAAGAGGTAAATCAACCCCAGGAGAGAGACTCCCAACGTGAAAGGCCAACGGGTGCGGGCAAGGTCTGGGGGAGCGGCCCACAGCAGGTCAGTCCACACAGCCAGGTAGTAGAGCGCGCCAGAAACTTGAATCCCATACCAGGCCCACAGCTTGCCCCGCCACAGTCCCCACACGTGAGCGAGACTCAAAACCCCCCACCCTAACCCCATCAGGGCCAAATAGCGGGGGGAGACCAAGAGAGGGGCATTTTCAAGGGTCTCCCACTGTTGAATGGCCAAGATGAATTTCATCCAATGCACGACGGAAAAGAGGAAAGTGATCACGGCAAGGACGGTTATGGGCCAAGGTCGTTTCTGCTTCTGTGGTGTGAGTTGTTGGGGCATATTACCGCAAGCCCGTTTCCAACCGGGCGATGACCAGGCGTTGAATCTCACTCGTGCCTTCATAGATTTCGGTGATTTTCGCATCCCGGAAATAACGCTCGATGGGCAGTTCTCGTGAGTAGCCCATCCCGCCATGGATTTGCACCGCCGCGTGGGCGCAGAACATGGCTGTTTCGGAGGCATATAATTTGGCCATGGCCGCTTCCAAGGTGAAGCGTCCTTTGGTTTCCAAGCATTCATCTTTCTTGAAGGCTGCTTGGTAAATGAGCAGGCGGGAAGCCTCGATGCGCGTTTTCATGTCAGCTAATTTGAAGCTGATGCCCTGAAATTGGCCAATCTTTTTTCCAAAAGCATCTCTTTCTTTGGCATATTCCACACTGGCCTCGTAGGCTGCCTCAGCAATCCCCAAAGCCTGGGAAGCGATGCCAATTCTGCCCGCATCTAGGACCGTCATGCTAACTTTGAATCCCTCGCCCTCTTCTCCCAAACGATTTTCTACGGGGCAGCGATAGTCTTCGAAAATCAGTTCGCTGGTGGCGGAGCCGCGAATGCCAAGTTTGGGTTCTTTTTTTCCACGCACGAATCCCGGCTTATCGGCTTCGATGAGGAAGGCCGTCACGCCACGGTGCTTCTTCTCAGGGTCGGTCATGGTGAAGAGAAGCACAAAATCCGCCACCGGCCCTCCGGAAACCCAGGACTTGCGGCCATTGATGACGTACTCATCACCATCTCTGACGGCCCGGCTGCGCATGGTGGCTGCGTCCGACCCAGACATAGGTTCGGTGAGAGAATATACGCCAATTTTTTCACCCATAGCCACAGGGGCCATGAATTTTTGGCGCTGTTCTTCTGTCCCAAAACGGAGCAAGGCATAATTATAGAGCGAGTTATTGACGGACATAATCGTCCCATGAGCCGCGTCCACTTTGCATATTTCCTCCAAGGCTAAAACATAAGAGAGGGTGTCCATCCCCGCTCCGCCATATTTTTCCGGCACCTGGATGCCCATGAAGCCCATTTCACCCATCTTCTTGATCGTTTCCAAGGGAAATTTCCCGCTTTCATCGATCTCTGTGGCAATGGGTGCAATCTCATTCTGAGCGAAATCCCGCGCCGCCTGACGGATCATTTTGTGCTCATCGCTAAGCGCGAATCCTTGACTGGTCATCTTGTTTTCTCCTTGTATAAAATATCGTTTAGCTTGACAACGTCACATTCGTGGGTAGCAGCCCAATCGTATTGGGCGATTGGCATCTGGCGAATGGCCTCTCCGCTAACACGGTTGGCTCACTACCCAAAAACTGCTACTCTTTGGGATGAGAATCCACCTGCTCCGGGGGTTTGGATTCCGAATCTATGCCCAAATCCCGAGAACGCTCATAGGCGGCCCAGATAGCGCGAGAGATCGCCGTCCGGAAACCCGCTTTTTCGAGGTAATACAGCGCTGCGGCGGAGGTGCCGCCCGGGGAGGTCACCTGGTTGCGCAACCGGGCCAAGTGGACGGGATGATCACGTTTTTGGTAATAATCCACCGACCCTCGGACAGTTTGAGCGACGAGGCGCTCGGCAATGCGCCGCGGAAAACCGAGATGGACTCCAGCGTCAACCATGGCTTCCATGAAAAGAAAGACGTAGGCCGGGCCTGTGCCGGAGAGAGCTGTGGCCATATCAAGATAATACTCGTCTTGAAGGTAAATTTCCTCTCCCAGAGCGCCGAGGATTTGGCGCGCCATCTCATTTTGGCGCTCGGATACAGCGGGAGAATCAGTCCACACGGTAATGCCTTCCCCTATTTGGGCGGGCGTGTTAGGCATGGAACGCACCACGCTAGCATGCGCAAGCCCTTTGCTTATCTTCGCCAGCGTTGCCCCAGCGACAATGGAAAGGACAAGCGCTGAAGATTTTAGGTTTTCGTGGAGGTCATCAAAAACCTGCTCTAAATGCTGAGGCTTGACGGATAAAACGATCACGTCAGCGTCATGCGCCGCTTCAGCGTTATCGGAATAGGTCTGAATGGCGTACCGGTCCCGCAGCTCCTCACCGCGCTCGAGGCGTGGCCCCGAAGCAGCAATAACAGAGGACAGGGCGACTTTTTCTCTGATAATTCCGGCGATCATGGCTTCGGCCATGACCCCGGGTCCAACGAAAGTAATTTTATTATTTGTGAACATGTTTTGTATTATAGCACGTTATGATATATAAACGGTATCACTGCACTGTGTGAGCGAAAGTGTTGTTAGCGCGAAAAAACTTTGGTACACGGAATGCGCTGAAAACACGGAAAAATACTTTTAATACCTTAAAAACAAAGCCTCTGTGACATCCGTGTTTCGCTGAAAGCGTGCGAAGCTCCGTGTACAAAAACATTACAACAACTTTTTAGCGCACACCACTGCACTTAACCGTAGTGATGCAAAAAGAATCAGAATCTTGCTCGCTGTGGCGGGTATCGTACCTCTTCAGGTATGCTACGCGAAAACCCGCCCTACGTTGACCTTGCTAGTGCTTCCCCCAAGCCTTATGGACCGAGGGAATGTGGCCAAGAAGGATGAGTGCCCAAAACAAATAATATAGTGCTTGGGTCATATACAGAGCGCGTTTATAGTTGTCTTGATTATCCTCTAGGGTGGTTTGGATGTTCTGCGTGTTTTCAGCCAGCGTTTCGACCCGGGGGTTGAGATCTTGTACTTGTTGGTTTACGCGCCCTAAGTCGTTTTCCAAGTCGATAAGATCCTCGCTCAGCACCCGCAAGTTGGCATCGGCGGTCTCTAGATTGTCCTCTAAGCCGCGCAAGTCTTCTGGAACCCCCTCCAAATTGGTGTTTAGACTTTCGAGGGCTTGATCAAGGGGGACGTCCGGCGCATAGTCTATTCCCAGGCCAAAGGAGAAATTTTCACCTAACGGGTTGGGGATGCTTAGATTCACAGCGGACAAAAGTCTCAGGGTACTATCCACAGCAGAGGCTGTCTCAATCAACGTGGGCATGGAGTCTTGCATGCCTTCGAGGGCTAAAGGCAAATCTTCCGTGATCACCTGGGAAGATTCTTCCACCAGAGGGCGGGTATCGGCGACGGAGGTGGAGGCCTCCGCCAAAGACCAGGGCGGCAATGCTAATCACGATCCATAGGATACTCGTGCCTACTTGAAGAACTTTCATAATGCGGGGGGTGTGGCTTGTGTGGTGTTCATCTCAATCTCCTAACTCATTCTCTGATTTCCGATTCTGAATAGACGACGTATAAAGGTCACGCTATAAATATTCCACCCGGTGGGAATAGGCCAACATACATCACTACTATGATGTCCAGGCTATGAAATTTCTACTAATTGTAGCAGATTATTTGACGGTATGTGTGCGCGAAAATGTTGTTGGCGGATCTTCGGCTCTGAAACCTCGGAGGTCTCGGAGACCTCCGAGGTTTCAGCTGATGTAGGGCGATTTGGTATCGCCAAAGGCACAGCCTAGGGGCTGCACACCGTGAGCACCGCGATCGCCAGTCGAAATACCATTTCGACCTACATTTCCCCGGAATATTGAGAAGTTGAGAAGTTACCTACTTGACTCCTAAAAAGAGGAGCGTTATAATTATTAAAAACCTGTGGGAACATGTAGGAACAGGTCACGTAAAAAGCCCCCGCCTATGAGTAATGACAAACCAGCCAAACCCCTCTACCAAGTTGTTGCCGAGGCAATCCTTGCCCAAATTGAAGATGGGCAATTGAAGGCCAATGACCAGCTCCCCTCGGAGCATAAGCTAGCCCAGAAACACGGCGTGGGACGCAATACGGTCCGCCGGGCGATCGGCGAGTTGGCCCAAGAAGGCGTCTTGAAGACGGTGGCCGGCGTGGGCACCTTCGTTGCCGACCACCGCCTGGAAAAAACGGCCCAACATCTGTACAGCTTTTCCAGCGAGATGTCGAAACATGGGAAACGGGTAACCAGCCGGGTGCTGGAAGCCAAGCTGATCAGCGCTGATTCCTTTTTAGCGCGGCGGCTCCAAATCCAACTTGGCGCTGAGGTGGCTTTCCTTTACCGTGTGCGTCTGATGGATGGCGAACCAACGGCTTTGGAACGTTCCTATTTGCCGCATGAGCTTTGCCCAGGCATATTGGAGCATGATTTTTCACAAGAGTCGCTTTACAACACGCTTTCCACAGTGTACGACAAAACGCCCAACCACGCTGAACAAGTCATCGAAGCCAGTTTAGCCACCTCGGAGGTTGCCCGGTTATTAGACTTGGAACTTCCGGCCGTCGTCTTGGTCTTTCACCGGGATACGCGCCTGGCGTCTGGTCAAGTGATTGAATATGTCGATTCTGAATTGCGCGGCGACCGCTTCCGCTTTTGGGCGAATTTGTGTTTGCAGTCGCCCGAAGAAGAATTGGCCTTTCGAAGATTGCCCATCCCAGCAGAGGTTTGAAAAACATGAATATACCTTCTGAGGTTGAGCTACACGAAATTGTGGGACGAATTGTGCGCCAAACCATGCACGGCGAAGGTCTCCCCGCTGCGCCCCTGCCCTCCCGCCCCAAACCGGCCGCAGATCTTCAACCTTCCCAAGCTGGACCGGGACAGGTCACAGAGGGAAAAATCGTCGCCCTGGGCGCCGACCACGGCGGCTTCTCGCTCAAAGAGACCTTGAATGAATTCCTGCAGGAAAAAGGATACCGGGTTGAAGATTGCGGCACTTCCAGCACACAGTCGGTAGATTATCCTGATTTCGCTTATGCTGTGGCCCAAAAAGTCAGCCAGGGAGAGGTCTGGCGAGGAATCATCATTGACGGGGCCGGGATCGGGAGCTGCATGGCCGCCAACAAAGTGCCCGGCATCAGAGCCGCTATGTGTTATGACTATGCCACCGCAGTGAACAGCCGAGAGCATAATAATGCCAATGTCCTCACCCTGGGCGCCGGTTTGATCGGCGAGAATTTAGCTCGTCAGATCGTGAAAACCTGGTTGAAGACTGAATTTGGCGGGGGACGCCATGCCCGTCGAGTGAATAAAATTATGGCTATTGAAAAATCGTAGGAAAAAGAATATGTCACCAGAAGTTGAATTTGTAGAGAAATTAGTAGAAGTCGTCACCCGCGAAGTGCTGGTTGCCCTATCCGAACAGGGACAATCCAGCTTGCCTCACAATGGAGAAACTTGCACCGAAGAATGCGCTGAAGGGATTTGCGTTAGAACGTGCTTTGACAACATTGGGCGCGTGGTCGGGGCCGGCGCTGAGCGCATCTCATCTTCCCTGGGCAGCATTCCCGATGATCCCAGCGTGGGGCGGATGATTGATCACACCATGTTAAAGCCCGACGCCACCCGGGATCAGATTGCCCAGTTATGTTATGAGGCCCGTAAATATGAATTTGCCTCAGTGTGTGTCAATCCCACCCATGTCAAGTTATGTGCCGATTTACTGAAGGGCAGCCCGGTGAAGGTTTGCACCGTCATCGGCTTCCCGTTGGGCGCGTCTTCCAGCGAAGTAAAAGTCTACGAGACGGAAACGGCCCTCAAGGATGGCGCTACCGAAATCGATATGGTCATCAATATTGGCGCGCTCAAGGCCAAAGATCTTGACCTCGTGGCCCAGGACATCAACAGCGTCGTCAGAATGGCACACGGAAGTGGCGCTATTCTCAAAGTGATCATCGAAACCGCCCTCCTCGATCACGATGAGAAGGTCACCGCCTGCTTGTTGGCCAAAGAAGCCGGGGCGGATTTCGTCAAGACCTCGACCGGTTTTTCCGGTGGCGGGGCCACAATTGAGGATATTGAACTCATGCGCCGGGTTGTTGGCCCGGAGATTGGCGTTAAGGCCTCCGGCGGGGTACGGACGTACGAGGACGCGGTAAGCATGGTTGAGGCGGGCGCCACCCGCATTGGAGCCAGCGCGGGCATCAAGATTGCCCAGGGTGAACGAGAAGCCCAGGGCGGCAACGGCGCAGTCTCGGCCCAGAAAAAGGCATATTAAAATGCGCATTGCGCGAGTTATTGGCGAAACCATCGCCACCATCAAAAGTGACCGGGTGCACGGAACCAAACTCCTCATCCTGCGCCAGACCACTCACACCGGTGAGGTGATCGGCAAGCCCTACGTGGCCGTTGACCTTGTCGACGCGGGTGTGGGAGACCTTGTCCTCACAGGCCATGGCTCCGCTGCTCGCCAAACGCACCTGACCAAAGAATGCCCGGTAGATGCCGTGATAGCGGCTGTCGTTGACCATTTGGAAGTGGATGGCGAAGTCGTTTTTCGAACGCAGTAATGCCCAGCCACGATTGGAATAGAACGCGGATGACACGGATTAAACTGATTCACGCAGATAACATCTCGATGTGCGCAGCGTCTCCCGACCGCGCACCTGAAGTGACCGAAGGTCTCCGCAAAACAAACCCTCCGGGGTAATTATCTTGGAAATATGTGGCTCAAAATTTTGGAGACCTGCGGTCAGGACTAGATGGCTGGTCAGGATGCCAAAGGCATGCTACACAACACAGCCATATCATGGAAAGGATATGCTCAGCCCAAGAAACCAAAAATTCGTGAAGATTAGCGGACAAAATTATGCGCATAGCTAAAGTAATTGGAACGACAATTTCCACCATCAAAGACGAAAAACTCGTCGGTCGTAAACTCCTCATCCTGCGCCCGGCGGACGAAAAAGGGAAAGTCTACGGCAAGCCCTACGTGGCGGTTGACACCCTGGATGCCGGGATCGGTGACCTGGTGCTCACCGCCCACGGTTCCGGCGGCCGGCAGACCGATATCACCCAGAATTCCCCGGTCGATGCCGTGATCATGGCCGTGATCGATCATACCGTTGCTGATGGTCAAGTCGCTTATCAAAAAGGGTAATTTCAAGGTGCGCTGCACTCCCGCTTTTGGAGTGCATTGCACCTGAGAGCGCAACTGATCACTTGGAGACCTGCGGTCGCATAAAGTTTTCGGTCGGGCAGCCCAAGGCCATGCTTCGCGAAGACCTTCCCACATCAAGTAACTCAAGGTGCGTTGCACCTGGAGCATAGAGAACTATGACTCAGTACGATAAAGACCTCCGTTCAATGCAAGAAGCCCGGCACATGGCTGAGCGCGCTTACCAGGCCCAGCAAACCTGGGCAAATGCTACCCAGCAAGAGGTGGATGGCGTCTGCGCGGCCATGGCCCAGGCAGCGTTTTCGGCCTCGGAACGGCTGGGCAGGATGGCGGCGGAGGAAACGGGTTTCGGTGTCCCCGAGCATAAAAAACTCAAAAACCAATTTGGCTCCAAATACATTTGGGAGAGCATCAAAGATATAAAAACCGTGGGTATTATCCGTGGCAGCCGGGAGAGCGGACTCATCGAAGTGGCCTGGCCCATGGGCGTGATCGCGGCCCTGATCCCCAGCACCAACCCCACCTCCACGGTGATGAACAAGGTGCTCATGGCGGTAAAAGCCCGGGATGGGATTGTGATTGCCCCCCATCCCACGGCAGTGAATTGTTCTCAAGCCACCGCAAAGATCATGGCTGACGCGGCGGTGGAGGCCGGGGCCCCACCCGACCTCATCAATTGCCTGACTCACATCAGCTTGCCCGGAACCCAGGAATTAATGGCCCATAAACGGGTGGCCCTCATCCTGGCCACAGGCGGCTCCGCCATGGTGCGCGCGGCCCACTCGCAAGGGAAACCCGCTTATGGAGTCGGCCCCGGCAACGTCCCCGTTTACGTTGACCGCAGCGCGGACTTGGAAAAAGCCGCCAAATACATTGTCGGCAGCAAAGCTTTCGATTATTCCACCATTTGCGCCACGGAGCAGTCAGTCGTGGCCGACAAGCCCATCGCCGCCCGCCTAAAAGAACTGATGCAAAGCCAAGGCGCGTATTTTGTAAATGAGGCCCAGACTGAGGCCCTGCGCAAAACATTATTCCATCCCGACGGCAGCATGAACGTGGCTTCGGTGGGAAAATCGCCCCAATACCTGGCCGCCTTAGCTGGCATTCGCGTGCCTGGGCAAGCCAGAATTCTCGTAGCCAGCTTAAATAAAGTTGGCCGGGAGGAGCCCCTCTCCCGCGAGAAGTTGACCACGGTCTTAGGCTGGTACGAGGCCGATGGTTGGGAAGCGGGCTGCGAGCGGTGCCTGGAACTGATCGCTTTTGGCGGGCGGGGGCACAGCCTCATCATCCACGCCACCGCCGAACGCCCCATTATGGCCTTTGGCCTGGAAAAGCCCGTCTTCCGCATGGGCGTCAACACCATGGGCACCCTGGGAATGATCGGCATGACCACGAACATCATGCCTTCCCTGACCCTCGGCCCGGGCGGAATTGGCGGCGCGATCACGGGCGACAATGTCAACGTTCATCATTTATACAATGTCAAGAGAATCGCTTACGAGACCCAACGTCCCCCCGAGGAGGCCTTTCGGGCCAGCACCGTTCCCACCGGTCCCGTTTACGCCCCCCCTCCGGATGAGATAGAAGGGATTGTTAGAGAAATTGTCAATGAAGTAATACGGGCTTAGATTTGGTTAAGGATAAGGATAGTGAAGGTGTCCCCACCGAACGGCACTACCGCATAAATGGAGTTCGCTCGTTCACAGAGCTTCGTTATCCTTTGAGAAAGTGAAATGTGAACTTATTCCTTACTCATCACTCGTTACTCATTACCCATCACTATAAGACTATTTAGTTAGGAGAAAAAATTATGGCACAAGATCCTGCATTCATCGCCCTAGGAATGGTTGAAACACGAGGGCTAGTTGGCTCCGTGGAAGCTGCGGACGCTATGGTCAAGGCCGCTAATGTGGCTCTGATCGGTTCAGAATATGTCGGCGGCGGCTACGTCACCGTCATGGTGCGTGGCGACGTCGGCGCGGTCAAGGCCGCCACAGACGCTGGAGCCGCGGCGGCCAAACGCATTGGCGAATTGGTCTCCGTCCACGTCATCCCCCGCCCTCATGAGAACGTGGAGATGATCCTCCCCCAAAACACGAAAGGCGGCTTTGGCGGTAAGACTGGCGGAGAAGAGAAATAGAGACGCGAGACTATCTCTCCCGGCCTGAGGTCGTCCAGACCCTATCCCGCGCAGAGCGAGTCATCCGCTGGCTTCCCGATCCTGAACCGCCCCGCCTGGAGACCGTCCCCCAGGGGCCACTCCACGTAGGGGTCGATCTCGGCACCGCCTATCTGGTGTTGGTCGTTCTCGATCAGCACCACCAGCCCTTGGCGGGCGAGTACCAATTTGCCCAAGTAGTGCGCGATGGTCTGGTGGTGGACTTTATTGGCGCGGTGGATCGGCTGCGGGAGATGAAGGCCCGCGTGGAGCATCGCCTGGGCCGGACGCTCACCCACGCCGCCAGCGGCTATCCCCCGGGAGTTCCCCGGCCTGAGGTGCGGGCCGTTGCCAACGTCCTGGAATCCGCCAACTTGCGTTGCACCCAACTCGTAGATGAACCTACCGCGGCCAACGCCCTGCTTGGATTGGAGAATGGGGCCATTGTCGATGTGGGGGGCGGCACCACGGGCATCGCCATTCTACAAGATGGGGAAGTTGTCTACACGGCGGATGAGGCCACAGGAGGGACACATTTCTCGCTTGTGGTAGCTGGGGCCAGGGACATCCCCTTCGAAGAGGCTGAGGCCCTGAAGGTGGATCCCGCCGAGCAATCCCGCCTCTTTCCCGTTTTGCGCCCGGTGATGGAAAAAGTGGCCAGCATCACCGCCCGCCACGTGGCCAAGAGCCAGTTCCCCGTTGACAATTTGGTCTTGGTGGGCGGCACTTGTGCTTACCCGCGTATGGATACGGTCATCGCCGACTATACCGGCATTCCCACCCACGTTCCGGAGCGACCTGTTTTTGTAACCCCGCTGGGAATCGCCATGCACGACCTGGACCCCGAATATTAGAAGTAACCGTTCAGCCCTTCCTTCTAAGGAAAACTTCAAAAGTCTCAGAGGTTGCTTTGGGAGAAACTTTATGAGCGTTTCCGAGCGTTCAAATGCCAAAGGCGTTCGTTTGAAGACTTTTGAAGTCTATAGCGTTGGGACGGTGAACGCTTATTATTAGAAAAGAGAGTTTTTTATGGCTAGTGAATTTTCACTTCGTTGTTATTGTTACCTTAACCGCATGCAGCCGCAGTACGCGGCCTTTGTGGGTACTGTTACCCAAGGAGACTTGCCGACAGAAGGCATGGCCTCTTTATATATTGAGATGGCTCCTGGGAACGAGGTCTTCCGCACTGTGGATATTGCCGTCAAGGCCACAGAGGCCAAACCTGGCGCGCAGATTGTCGAGCGCGAATTTGGGATGTTCGAAATCCATTCCCCAAGACAAGCCGCCGTCCTTGAATCAGGGCGCATTGTTTTGGAACGTTTGGGCCTCAACATTGAAGACCGGATTCGCCCCCAAATTGCCTCTACCCAGCTCATCACCAACGTGGATCCCTACCAGGCCCAGTTGCTGAATCGCTTCCGGCGCGGCAGTATGTTGGTTCCTGGGCAGACTTTGTTGGTCGTGGAATGTTATCCGGCCGCCTATATCAATTTTGCCTGTAATGAGGCGGAGAAGAAAGCCAGCATTAACATTGTCCATGTCAGCTCGGTGGGCCGCTTTGGGCGTATGTGGCTTTCGGGCACTGAATCTGAGGCGAGAACGGCCCGTGATGCTGCTATTCAATCCTTAGAAAGTTTAGAAGGCGTCGTTGAGAAGTATTAATTCGACTAGTTTGGGAGTATCCCATGCCGAAGACATTTTATACCGAACGTGATATTGAAGATCTGGCCAGACAGGGTGTCAGCGCCTTAGAAATTGATGATGATGTCGTCCTCACAGATCTGGCCCGCGATAAAGCCAGACGCCTGGGCCTTGATCTTATTCGCCCAGACGATAAGCCACCCGCCGCGCCCGAACGCCCTTATATCGCCAAGATGCCCTCTCCCAGCGCGGCGAAGGCCACAAAACCGGCCAACACGAGTCAGGCCAGCCCCACCAGCGGTGACGAACTGTATAACCGCGTGCGAGAGGCGGTTATGGCCCGCCTCGGCGATACAGTGGACCATCAGCTCTTGGATACGATCATCAAGCGCGTTCTACAGAACGTAAGTACGTGAAGCCCACCACGAAGGCACAAAGTTCACAAAGAGACTCTTTGTGAACGCAAAGAAAAACTTTGTGTGCTCTGTGCCTTTGTGGTGAAAAGAGAGTAGAAAATGCTTTTTGGAAGAGTGCGCGGAACCGCCATCTGCACCATAAAATACCCCGACCTCAAGGGAATGAAGTTGCTCGTGGTTGAGCCGCTTAACAAAGAGCTGGAGTCAACCGGCCCCCTGCAAGTCGCCGTGGACGTGGTTCAGGCCGGGCCGGGTGATCTATGCGTTATGGTGCGCTCCCGCGAAGCCGCTTTGGCCATGAGAGAGCATAAATTCGTCCCCGTAGATTTGGCCCTGGTGGGCATTGTGGATGAATTAACAGTCCGCCCTGACGGGGAATTTGATTACACCCTTCGAGAAGGGTACGTGAGATATACCTGATATGACCATTGGCAAAGTCACCGGCACCATCGTCACCACCATCAGCCACCCGCACTACAAGAACCGACGGCTATTGGTCGTGCAACCCCTAACCCTCCCCGGCGACCCACCTGAGGGGGATTTCGTCGCCTTGGACAACACCCAAGCAGGGATCGGGGACACCGTCCTCGTCAACCGGGAAGGCAACGCCGCCCGCCAAGTCCTCAACCAACCGGATGGGTGCGTCATCTCGGTCATCGTCGGCATCATCGATTCGGTACACATTCCTTCATTACAATAAATTATGTAACTACTCAGATGTCATTTCGAACGAAGTGAGAAATCTTGCATCCGCTAACAAAGATTTCTCCTCGTACCTCGTCGAAATGACAATGGGTGAGTAGTTACTAAATTATCAAAATAAACTAGCCCTGTATTCTGCGACCTTTTATGGTACAGTATTGCGGAGATGATAAATAATTCTGGATAGAGGCAATGACTGAAAAAATATTGATTGCTGAAGATGACCCCTAGCTGCTCGATACGCTCAGCTATACTTTCAATAATGTGGGATATGAAGTAAAAACTGTGGATGACGGGTATGAGGCTGTTAAGCTAGCCCGTACATATTATCCCGACCTGATCCTCCCCGAAATTATGCTTCCGGGGTTGATGGCCGGGAAGTGACCCGTATGTTACGCCAAATCCGTTGGCAAATTCTTACCCTTTCCAGTATCTTAATCCTTCTCCTCCTGGTCTTGGGGGGATATCTGATTGACCGTGTTCAACAGGCTGGCGTAGTTTTGGTGATTTTAGGGAGCATAGGATTCTTGGGGGTCTTTTTCATAGCCCAGTGGATTTCGAGTACTCTTCAATCTAATGCCGCAATGCTAGCCAAGAGCATCACGCAGCTCGCGACAAAAAAAATTGAACACCACACGCATCCCGCTAACCCCAGCGAACTTCAAATCCTCCAAGACACCATCCAAAGTACTCATGGTTCGCTTATTTTTCCGGTGGTTTTTGAGATTCCGTTACGAAAACAGCCGTAAATCGGGTTAGCAAATCAAAGTATCACGCATTTTACCCTCGGCGATGAATATTTCGGTAACACCTGCTTTAATTTTTGGCGATTTCAGTCCTGTAAATTGCTTTTATCTCTCGCGGATTGCTTTTCAGGGACGTTTGCCCTGGAACACCCTGCAGGGCGATTGCATATGACCTGTTGACTCCTCAGGATAGTGAAGGTGTCCCTCGCGTAGCACGACCTTGGGTTGCACCGAACGGTCGCGTTGCCCTCTACCACTCGGTTGCGCCGTAGGCGTGCCCATGGCACTAGCCCGTGGGCTGTACACCGTAAAACCTTCGCTATCCCGTAGTGTATTTTCCCATATGCGATTGCCCTGGAACACCCTGAAAAAAGAGGGTTGACAGCTTGTAAATCTCGTTGTATCCTTAACAATCGTATTATTTTTCACAAATTCAAATAGCGAGGTGCTACCTTGATACACTTATTAGTTAGTATAAAACAAGTACCTGACACAACAAACATCCGCATTGACCCAGAGACGGGAAGTCTCATCCGGAAAGGGGTTCCCGCCATTCTTAATCCATATGATGCCCATGCTGTAGCGGCAGCTGCGGAATGGAAACGCAAACTGGGTGGGAAAATCACAATCATCACCATGGGGCCTCCCTCGGCAACCTTGGCCTTGCAAGAATGTATTGAGCTGGGTGCTGATCGAGGTATCTTGCTATCTGATCGCAAATTTGCCGGGTCCGACACCTGGGCGACCTCCTATGTGCTAGCTGAAGCCATTCGCAAAATACATGAAGAAGACCCCATCGATTTGCTCTTCTTCGGCAAACAAGCCATTGACGGAGACACGGCTCAAGTTGGCCCAGGCGTAGCCACTCGCCTGGAATTTCCCCTGATCACTTATGCAACCAACATCCGAGAAATCAATCAAGACGAAGGCTTTGTTCTGATTGAACGTAAGACGGAGTTGCGCACAGAGATTATCAGAGCAACTCTACCAGCGCTGCTAACCTGCGAAAAAGAGATCGCAGAAATTCCTTACGCAGCACTCCCTGACCTGATCAAATCCCTGCGCTATGAAACAGAAACCTGGACTGCTGAAGATCCAGTGATTTACGATGAAACAAAGATTGGCTTGAAAGGTTCTCCCACCAAAGTCTCCAAAACAGGAACCCCAAAGCAGCACGAACCTGGGGAAACTTTCAAGGTCGCAGAGATTGGATTAAAGGAATCGGTAGACACGGTATTTGAAAAAATGATCTCTAATAGCAGCGTAGCCTCTTTATGGGAGTAAGGAAATGACAAGACGATTTTGGGTTTTTATCGAGCAAGAAGAAGGCAAAATACACCCAGTTTCTGGGGAATTACTCGGCGTAGCCTGCCGTTTGGCAACTGAAATTTCAGACGAGTTAGAAGAAGACAATGAGGAAGCCATAGTTGAAGGGGTTCTTGTTGGACACGAGGTCACCGACCTGGCTCAAGAAGCCATTGAATTTGGCGCCAAACGCGTTTACGTAGTAGATGCTCCTCCCTTTAAACACTATCTGAGCCGGCCCTATACGGAGGCTCTTGTCTCCTTAGTCAATAAGTACAATCCCGAAGTTTTTCTAATCGGGGCTACCATCATGGGCCGCGACTTAGCTGGGTCTGTTGCCACCAAATTAGACACGGGACTCACTGCGGACTGTACGAAATTGGAAATGGGTAAAACACGCCGCATCAAAAAGAAACTATTACTTGCCACACGCCCCGCTTTCGGCGGCAACGTAATTGCCACCATTGTCTGCCAAGATCATCTTCCCCAAATGGCAACCGTGCGGCCACGAATCTTCGACGCCTGCCCTCTCCCAGGAAAACCTGAAGGGGAGGTCGTCCACGAGGAGATAGAAATCACGCCGGATATGATGGCCGCTCAGGTGGTTGATTTCATCACTTCAGACGCATATTCTAAAATCAACCTCCAATATGCCGATGTGATTGTCTCCGGGGGGAGAGGTCTGGGCAACCCGGAAGGTTTTAAATTAATCAAGGAGCTAGCAGATGAGTTGGATGGTGTGGTTGGCTCGAGCCGCGCTTGTGTCGACGCCAATTGGATCCCATACGCTCACCAGGTAGGGCAAACTGGAAAAACTGTCCGCCCTAAACTCTATATTGCTGCAGGAATTTCTGGCGCTATTCAACACAAGGTAGGAATGCAAGACTCAGACTTTGTCCTCGCCATTAATACCGATCCTAACGCCCCCATATTTGAAGTTTCTACCGTAGGCATTGTCGGCGATTTATACGAGGTCATTCCCGCTATGCTAGAAAAAATCCGCGACCGCAAAGGAGCACAGGCATGAGCAACGAGAAAATTCAATTTGACGTTGTCGTCGTAGGAGCCGGTCTGGCCGGTTCGACCGCGGCCGCTATTGCGGCCCGGCATGGGTTGGACGTAGCCATCATTGAGCGTGGGCGAAGCCCCGGTGGGAAAAATTTCTTTGGCGGTGCACTTTATACCCATTCACTGGAAGAAATTTACCCGGATTTATGGGATCGCAAACCCCCGCTCGAACGTCCCGTCACCGAGACTGGTTTCTGGTTCTTGTCCAAGGATGGGATGGTCAAAGCCACCGTCCAAGGTGGCAGAATCAACAATGAACCGATTGACGCTTACGTAGCGTTGCGGGCCAAGTTCGACTCCTGGTGGGCCGAACAAGCTGAAGAAGAAGGTGCTTTCATCATTCCCAAAACCCTGGTCACTGACTTCATCTACGAAGAAGGACAGGTTGTAGGTGTAACCACCGATCGCCCGCAAGGGGACATTTACGCCCCAGTAATAATCATTTGTGAGGGCGTCAATAATATCCTGACCCAGAAATTAGGCCTCATTGATCACGATATTCAGCCCACCAAGGCCGCACTGGCCGTAAAGCAATTGATATCGCTCTCGCCCAAAACCATAAACGCGCGCCTGGGCTTACCCAGCCGGAAGCATGGAATGGCAATTTCTGTTGTGGGCGACGTTTCTATGGGGATGCCCGGCCTGGGATTCCTCTACACGGCGGATAAAGCCGTTTCCTTGGGGGTGGGTGTTACGCTCCATGCCCTCCAAGAAACGCAAATAAAACCTTACGAATTGCTCCAGCGCTATCTTGAACATCCCGCTATTGCCCCCATCATCGAAGGCGGACAATTGATGGAATATGGCGCCCACCTTATTCCCGAAGGCGGCTGGAAGGAAATGCCCAAGTTGTTCACCGGAGGGGCGATGGTGGCCGGGGACGCGGCCTCCATGGTCAATGCCCTCCACTGGGAGGGGACCAACATGGCTATTGTGGCCGGAAAACAAGCTGGCCTTACTGCGATCGAAGCTCACCAAAAAGGAGACTTCTCAGCCCAAACTTTGTCAAGTTATCAGGATGGCCTCCAAGAGCGCTTTGTCATGAAAGACCTGCGTCAATACCGAAGGATGTCTAAATTCTTGGCAAACCACCCCGAATTCATGGAAATTTACCCCACCTTCTTAAACGATGCCATGGGGAATTTCTTTACAAGCTTTGGTAAACCGAAACGACAACTTTATAAAGAGATTTGGCGCTCCTTAACCAGTCGTCGTTCTTTGCTTAAAGTAATTGGCGATATGGTCTCATTTGGTCGAGCCGTGATTGGTATATAAAGAAAGGTAACCCACAATGGATAAAAAGAACAAAGTTAACCGAGAAGATTTACCTGAAGTTTATATTGACGACATTTTGATGTCGCTAAAATATTATACAGATGAGCATGAATTCCATCTTGAGATCATTGACCCTAAAGTTTGCCAGCAATGCGTTGATAAACCCTGCATTGACTTTTGTCCGGTGGGATGCTATCGGGCCCAAGACGGAGATACAGTCCAAATTGCAGTCCAAAGTTGCATCGAATGCGGTACCTGCCGCATCCTTTGCCCTTACTTCAATATTTCGTGGAAATATCCTCGCGGCGGTTTTGGCGTAAATTATAAGTTTGGCTAAGCGCAAAGGGAATGAACCCATGTTTAATCTGGGGGGACACCAACATCATAGATCCATCCGGGTCTGACGTTTATGGGGGCGATTCATTCTTTGGCAAGGCCTATACATACTTCGTATCAATTTCGTATCTGACATACCGGCAACCAGAAATGGAGCGGGATGACCTAACCGCTGCTGCGGGATGGGGCGGGGAAACTCCAACCCACCATGTGGGAAGCCTTTCTCGACCAAGCCCATCAGGGTGGTCTTCCCTGAACCCCAGCCACCAAAGACACCGATGGTCAGTGGCGTTTGGGTATTAGGTGAGGAGATCACATCCGCCAAGGTGTCGATATAGGGCTGAAAATCTAAGGCGTCTCGTTTGGCGGGCAAATCCTCTGGCTCTGAAACCTCGGAGGTCTCGGAAACCTCCGAGGTTTCAGAGCCGAAGAACCACTAACAACCTTTTCGTGCTCCCAAGAACACAGCTATCGAAAAAAACCCAAACTCCTGTGTTATAATCATTTGTAAGCACACAGTAAGCACTAATGGAGGTGGATATGACACGTACAATCTTTCGCAGCGGCAATAGCACCGTAGTCTCCTTACCACCCGAGGTTTTGGACGACTTAGGTTTAAGGATAGGCGATGAGGTAAGTGTTGTTACGGATGTTCAACATAATCACATCATCGTTCAACCAATCACCTCGACCTCACGAGAAATAACACCTGCTTTACTCGATGAAATCGACCAATTTATTGATCGCTATCGCCCCGCCCTAGATGAATTGGCCAAGGACTGAGCGGCTAAGGACTTTGCTATGAAGTATCTCACAGCTTCTGAAGTAGCCGTCATTCATGCCCGTCTTATCCAGCGCACAGGCGGCAGTAAGGGAATAAGGGATATTGGCTTATTAGAGTCCGCAGTTGCTCGTCCCCAAGCGACTTTTGACCAAAAAGAACTTTACCCTACACTGTGGGAAAAAGCCACCGCGCTGATGGAGTCTCTCATCTCGAACCACGCTTTTGTGGATGGGAATAAACGGGTAGGCGTTGTTGCAGGGGGTCTATTCTTGGAACGCAATGGGGGGACCATAACCGCAAGCAATGAAGAAGTAGTTGAGTTTACGATGAAAATCGCTCAAGGCGAGATGGGCCTAAAAGAAATCGGGCAAGGATTGAAAGCTATGGCAAGCTACGAGAAAGGAGAGCCAAATCCAGGATCACATTGAAATGAATCCCACCTTCCCAAGACGTCTATTTTATGGCAAAATATTTTCAGTATTTCACTAAGTAAGTCTTTGAAAGTTCCTTTATAACTTTCAGACTACGTCATTTTATTTCGATGTGCGCAGTGTCTTCGCGAAGCATGCCCTCACGGTGTGCGCCTTTGGCGGGGGTACCCGACCGCGCACCTGAAGTGACCGAAGGTCTTCGCGATTACGCAGTATCTCTTTAGAGAAGCATACCCTCCAGGGTGCCCCTCTTGG
>JAANWX010000090.1 GCA_018263575.1 Chloroflexota bacterium
CTCCCTGGAATTCGATCGTGACGTAAAAGGTGATCTCTACGCAAAAGCCGGTATTCGCGAATATTGGATTGTAGATTTGGCAAATGATAAGATCGACATTTACCGCGAACCATCGGAGGCAGGGTTTCGCATGATTCGCCGTTTCCTTCCCGGTGAACAATTACCCATGTTGTCTTTTCCTGAAACTGAAATTAAGGTTGATGACATATTAGGTTAGTTGTATCTTTATGTCTTTCCGCGTTAGACGTATGAAGAGCTTCTAACTGAATAATTGCATGCGACCGCGGAGATTCCCACTGTGTCTTTCCTTTCCCTAAAACAAACCCCAAACCCTTAACGAAAAAACCCGCGCCGATTTCCCTGGCGACCTCATTCCCTTATCAGACGGTGTGACCCATTACGAACTCACTGGCCCCGAAGATGCCCCGCCGCTACTGCTGGCGTTTTCGGGGTAATATAATCTCATGAGAGATGTGCATTGCATCTGCTGTTAGATGCGTTGCACATCGGACTTAAAAAACCAACCTGCAACGCACTTGGATAGACGTGAAGTGCAATGCAGGTCTCGATATACAAGGAGAAATTTGATGGCTTCTAAACACCCTTACAAGGTCCCCAAGAAAATGCAGACCAAATTTGATGAAATTACAGCCCTGACCGACGCATTCTGCGAGAAGCATCTCAGCGAAGAATATGCAGAACTTGCTCGGAAGATGACGGCTAAATTATCCCGCAAACGTCCCTCTCCTTTGCTCAAGGGATGGACGAAAAGCTGGGCTTGTGGTGTGGTTTATGCCCTGGGCCAGGTTAATTTTCTGTTTGACAAATCCCAGCCTTTGCACCTGGAAGCCAGCGAATTAGGCGAAGGTTTTGGTGTTGCTAGCAGCACGGGAGCAGGCAAAGCCAAACTTATTCGAGAGATGCTCAAGATTAACTACTTTGACCACACCTGGATGCTCCCTAGCAGAATTGACTCTAGCTCTTCAGTTTGGATGGTAATGGTCAATGGTCTTATCGTTGATATTCGGAATATGCCGTATGAAATCCAAGAAATTGCTCTCGAAAAAGGGCTGATCCCCTACATCCCTGCGGATAAGTAATATTTGACATTCGAGATTTCATTACTCAAAAATTAGAGGGATATCAAATAGAAGAACTTGACAGAGCTGTGCTGGTGGGGAAGAAGGCGTGGTAAAATGTTCCCAATATCTAGTATCTAATATCCAATACCCACCCCCCACCCAGGAGACCACAATGAAAGACTTCCTTTTCAGAGGCGACATAAACGACCTTGACCAAAAACTTGCTGAATTAATTGATATTGAAGAAGAGCGCCAATATCGGCGTCTTATACTAATTCCTAGCGAAAGCTACACTCCGCTGGCCGTACGCAAAGCCTTGGCCTCTGGCTTTCATAATATCTATGCTGAGGGCTATTCTTATGATTTCACTGGGGGATTGACAGAAGAAGAAATTTTCGACTACGATGAACGCTTGGTTGAATATAGACGGTATTCTGATGACCGTTATTACAAAGGGGTAGAGTATGCTAACCTGCTGGAAGCTGTCGCCTGCCAACGGGCGGCTGAGGCTTTTGCCGCTAATGGGAAAACGGCTCTTGATATCTACGTCAACGTGCAACCGCTTTCGGGCGGGCCGGCCAATAATGCCGTTTACCATGGCTTAGTTGAAATTGGCGAAACTGTAATGGGCATGAACTTGCTACATGGCGGCCACCTTTCCCATGGCTCGCGCGTCAACCGGTCGGGAGAGTACTATGATATTGTTTCTTATTCAGTCGACCCGGAAACAGAGCGCATTGACTATGACGAAGTGGAAAGGCTAGCCCTGGAAAGCAAACCTAAAATGATCATCGCAGGCGTCTCTTCCTACTCATGGCAATTGGATTGGGCCAGGTTCCGCGAAATTGCCGACAAAGTGGGAGCCTTCCTCCTGGCCGACATTTCCCACGTGGCGGGGTTGATCGTCGCCGGGCAATATCCGTCCCCCATTGGGCATGCCCACATCATCTCTTCCACGACCCACAAAACCCTTTGCGGCCCACGCGGGGCAATCCTCATGAGCACCGAGCGAGAAATTATCGAAAAGATCGATCGGGCCGTGTTCCCTGGGGAACAGGGAGGCCCGCACGTCAACGTTTTTGGGGCCATGGCCTTGGCTTTCAAACTCGCTAAAACCGACCAATTTAGGGCTCTCCAGGAACAAATTGTCACCAATTGCAAAGTTCTCACTGACCAACTTGAAGAGCGCGGCTTTCGGATTCCCTTTGGCGGTACGGACACACATCTCTTAAATATTGATTCAAAATGTATCAAAGGCGAAGACGGCGCCTGGTTGAGCGGCGATATGGCGGCCCGTATTTTGGACGTGGCTGGAATAGTCACCAACCGTAACACAATCCCAGGAGATAAATCAGCCCTTAACCCCTCTGGCGTGCGTATGGGCACTCCCTGGATCACGCAGCGCGGCTTTAGAGAAGAAGAAACACGTCAACTAGCCAATATTATTGCCGATATATTGTGGGCTTGCGAACCGCATTACCAGGGCCGTAAACTACGCGCTAAAGTGGATTTCGGCGTTTTAGAAGATGCTAAGCTCAAAGTTCGTAAGTTAGCCCTCGAGGCGGGTATTGACTATAAGCTTGGTGAAGCTGGTTATCCCCATTTCTATTATCTGGATGACGAAGCCGATGAAGAAGCGCCTAATGCTTCGTATTTTCTCACCGGAGAAAAAATACGCGAATTTCTGAGTTTTATGCTCTCTAGTGATATTGAATCTCTAGAAGCTGGCCAGAGCCAGCCCACTCAGCTTTATACGCCGGAAAGTTGCGTGGATGGAACACTGACTTGCCTTAACACTCACCGTTTCCAACTCACTGTTCCAGTAAAAGACGCTGGATTAACCTTGGCCTGGTTGCGGTCTGTTTCAGATGGGTATGTGCGGGTGGCGGAGGATGTGCGGCGTAAAGTTCCCGGCCCCATTTGCGTTAGAGAGGCTGATGAAGCCTTGGAAGTGCTCAAATCCGGTGACAGGCACTGGGCCGCTAAACCCTATTCCCTGGGCATCCTCGAAGGAGAATGCCGTACGCAAGGTAGCGGTGGAAAAGAGCTTCCTGAATTTGAGTGGAAAGATAAGGAGCATGACCAGCCCCGCCGCACGCCGCTCTATGACCTCCACCGGGAGCTGGGAGCGCGGATGGTGCCTTTTGCGGGTTGGGAAATGCCCGTTCAATATGACACGGTGATGGAGGAACACATGGCTGTGCGGGAGGCGGCCGGTCTCTTCGACGTGGCGCATATGGGCGTTTATCAAGCTGAGGGCCCTGACGCGATGGCTTTCTTGGATAGCGTGTGCGGCAATGATATCTCCTCACTCGAAGTTGGGGAGGCCTTATACACACATCTCCTTGACACGCAAGCCAACGTGATTGATGATTTGTTGGTCTACCGGCGGGGGGAGATGAAATACATGGCCGTGGTCAATGCCTCCAATGACGAAAAGGATTGGGCCTGGCTCAACGCCGTGCGAGACGGTAAGGTCAAGGTGGATGACGCCCGCCCTTGGGCGCGCACCTTTGGGCGGAACGTGACCCTGCGTAACCTTCGTGACCCCAAAGCGGGTGAGGATATGCTGGTAGATATTGCCTTACAAGGCCCCCTTTCGCAGGAGATATTATTTTCTCTTGAGATAAGTGAGGAGGATCGCCGGAAAATCCGCCACCTGCGATGGGCCGAGTTGAGTGAGGTCACCGTGAACGGGATGGAAATGGTGGTCTCCCAGACGGGATACACGGGTGAGCGGGTTGGTTATGAGCTATTTGTGCACCCTGACCAGGCGGAGGCGTTGTTCAAGACTCTGCTGGATGTGGGCCAACCGCTGGGCCTGAAGCCTTGTGGCCTGGGCGCGCGTGACTCCCTGCGCACGGAGGCGGGGCTTCCTCTGTATGGGCATGAGATGGGTGGGGAGATGGCGCTAGGCGTGGGCGAGGCCGGTTTCGCATCCTATGTGAAAACTAACAAACCCTGGTTCATTGGCCGGTCAGCTTTCTTAGCCCGTGAAGAGGAACGAGAAGGTGTGGTCGTCCGTTTCCGCTTTGACGATAAAAGAATTCGCAAAGCGCATTACGGTGACCCAGTTTTGGATGGGCGTGGGCGGGTCATTGGCTGGGTGACGAGCTGTGCCACCGACAGTGAGGGTTACTTTCTCGGTCAGGCCTATGTGCGCAGGAACTTTGCCAAAAGAGGCACGCTGATTTATATTTATCAGGATGTTTCGAAACGCCCCAGTAAAAATTTGGCTGAACTCAGTGAAGGCGAGCGAGTGGCCTTACCTAATACAGCGGAGATCATTCGGCGTTTTCCAAGGTTTTAGATTTCATTCTTCTAGAAAGCGGTCTAAGAGAGCATTAAGTTCTTCGTTGGAATAGTAGTGAATGGTGATAGTGCCTTTGCCTTGGTCTCCACTCTTGAGGCGCACTTTAGTGCCTAGGGAGGATTGCAAACGGTCTTCCAGGTCTTTGAGTTCAGGGGCTATGGCTTTCTTCTTGGGCTTGGAGGATGTTTTTTCTCCCTTAAGTCTTTTCACCAGGGCTTCTGTTTGGCGGACGTTGAGGCCTTTGGTGAGGATGGTTTGGAGGGCGGCGGATTGCGCTTGGGTGGTGGGGAGAGAAAGCAGAGCGCGGGCGTGACCGTTGCTGACGGCTTCTTTGCGGAGGGCTTGTTGAGCCACGGGGGCCAGTTCTAAGAGGCGGAGGGTGTTGGTGATTGTGGTGCGGCTTTTCCCCACCCGTTCACCGATCTCTTCGTGGGAGAGGCCAAACTCCTGGGAGAGTTGCTCGTAAGCTGCGGCGGTTTCCAAGGGGTTGAGGTCGGTGCGTTGCACGTTTTCAATGAGGGCTACCTCAAGTTTATCTTGTTCTCCGGCCTCACGGATGATGACGGGGACTGTCTCTAATCCAGCTATTTTGGCGGCTTTTAGGCGGCGTTCCCCGGCGATGAGGGCATAGTTTTCCTCATCATCTTTCGTGATGACCAGGGGCTGGATGACGCCGTGCTCGCGGATGGAAGCAGCTAATTTTTTGAGCTCGACAGTATCAAAGCGCGAGCGAGGTTGGTGGGGGTTGGTATCAATATCGTCAACGGATATTTCTAAAACACTGCTTTTTCCTTCTTCTGTTGTCTCTGTGGAAATTTCCGTAGAGATTAGTAGAGATTCGAGGCCTTTTCCGAGACCGGGACGTTTTTTGGACATGAGAAGACTCCGATTTATGCTTTATAACTCCGGGACCTTGACTCCATCGCCGTTCATTAGCTCTTTCGCTAATCCTTTGTAAGCCTTGGCGCCGCTGGAATTGGGGGCATAGATGGAAACTGGGACGCCGTAGGAGGGTGCTTCAGCTAAACGGACGCTGCGAGGGATGACGCTCTTGAAAACTTTATTGGGAAAATGCTTTTTAACCTCTTCAACGACATCGTTGGCCAGGTTAGTGCGGCTGTCGAACATGGTGAGCACCACGCCGCGGACTGTGAGGTTGGGGAATACGGCCTTTCGGACGCGTTCAATGGTTGAGATGAGTTGTCCCAACCCTTCCAGAGGGAGGTATTCGCATTGGACGGGAACCAGAATCCCATCCGCAGCGGCGACGAGCCCGTTGAGGGTGAGCAACCCCAGCGAGGGAGGACAATCCACTAACATGTAGTCATACTTGTCTTTAAGGGGTGCCAGAGCTTGCTTGAGGCGGTTTTCGCGCCCCAGTTCGTTCACCAGCTCAACTTCTGCTCCGGCCAGTTCCGGGGAAGCTGGCAATATGGAAAGCTTGAGGCGTGGGTTGCGCAAAACGTATTCCGTAATTTCCTTCTCGCCTTGGAGGGCTTCGTAGGTTCCGCCGTTGATCGCGAATTTATCGACGCCGAGTGATGAGGTGGCATTGGCTTGGGGATCAACATCTACCAGCAAAACTCTTTTCCCATAATAAGCAAGATAAGCTCCCAGGTTGATGGTGGTGGTGGTTTTTCCTACTCCCCCTTTTTGATTAGCGATTGTGTAAATTTTACCCATTGAATGTCAATCCTCTTGGATATGTGCTATTGCTAAACAGTTTTCAATTGCCTTTGTATCACGAATAGACGAATGGACAAATGGCACGCGTTGCCTCATTTATGTTTCCTGCATTATACCTGATGTCGGTATATTGGGAAACTGGGATTGGGAAGTTGAGGTGATACTGACCGACCATGAAACAAAAAAGCACGAACACTTATTAAGAGGGTTCGTGCTTAAGGGTGCAGGAAGGGGAGGATGTTATTTTTCCGGATAAATGACAACTTTACGATAGGGATTTTCACCGGTGCTTTCGGTGTATACTTTGGGATTATCCTCAAGTTCAATATGGGCGAAACGACGCTCGTTGGGGGGCATGGGTTCCAGGGCTTGGCGACGCCGGGTGTTGGCAACTTGTTCTGCCACGCGACGTGCTAGCTGCCGTACCTGTTGTTCTCGACGCCCACGGTAACCTTCTACGTCGATTTCAAGGGGAATGCCGTGTTGAAGTTCTTTCCCCATGATGAGCCGGGTGATGTATTGGAAGTCATTTAGGGTTTTGGCTCGTCGTCCAATGAGAATGCTTAGGTCGTCTCCGGTAATGGATACTTTTATGGGCCTGTAGCGGAAATTTTCCCTCGCTTCACCGAGCTCGGCTGTTACCTGGGCGGTGAGTCCCATTCTATCCAGTAGGTCAGTGACGACTTCTTCGGCCAAGTTGAGGTGATAAGCATCCTCTGCTTCTGCTTCGGCCTCGGGTGTTGGCTCAACTTCGCCTGCGATCTCCGAAGGAGTTTCTTGTTCCGCGTCTTCTCCGCTCTTGATTGAGATACGAACCCGGGATTGACGAGAGCCTAATCCTAATAGCCCTGAGCTGCCCTCGTCTAAAACTTCTACTGTTACTTTTTCCCTGGGTAAGCCCAGGTCTTCTAGACCGTCTTGAATAGCTTCTTCTACTGTGGGGGCAATCACTTCTAAAGTTGCGCGTTTGTTAGTCATAGAAACCTCTTTGTGTATCAGGATTTAAGTATCACGTATCACGTTTTACGTCTTTACGATTTAGATGGTAATAATTCCTTAAAATCTATGCGACCCATAAGCGCGTATTGGAGTATGGAAGTCAGGTTGCTGGCGACAAAGTAAACGGCTAATCCAGCAGCGTAATTATAGGCAAAATAACCCATGAGCAGGGGCATGTAATATTGCATAGCTTTGCCCATTTGCGCAGCCTGGTCGTCTCCTCCCGTGCTGGGGTTTGTGGTGGAGATCAGCTTGGTTTGGAAGAAGGAGGTGACGGCGACAATAATGGCCAAAAGAGGAATACCGACGCCAAAAATAGTTAAACGTTCGGGCTCACTCAAATCCATCCATAAGAAATGGTTATTGATGGGGATGAGGCTGGACCCGTCCGAGATGTGCTGGGAGAGTTTTATGAGCTGCAAAGGCGTCACAGCCAGCGTGCGGATGACAGCCTGGTAAAGCCCAATGATAATGGGGAATTGGATCAGGGTTGGTAAACAGGATCCAAGGGGATTGATACCCATTTCCTTATAGATCTCCATTTGCTTCTGGGCGAGCGTTTCTTTATCATCTTTATATTTTTCTTGGATATCTTTCCACTTTTTCGATTTTTGAAGTTCTTGCATACCTTTACTGCTTTTCATTTGACTAGCAGTAAGCGGGTAGGTCAAAAGACGAACAAGAATTGTGAAGATGATAATGGCCAAGCCAAAGTCATGGCCTATAAATTCGTAAATATACAACAAAACGTTGATCATCAAACTGATAAATGCATTCCACATAGTATTATCCAGTAGTTAAGTTAAGGTTTGGAGCATAGTTTCTTTGTAACTGATTACTCAATGTCATTAAGTTTAGCTCGGTTGTAGACCTGACAGGTTTCCCGACGCGACATTTTTAACTCGATTCGGTGCAACCAAGAGCATATTTCTGTCTAAAAGTGTGCTCTAAAACCTGTCAGGTCTGGGCCAAAAACCTTAACTAAATGACATTGACTGATTACTCTCTCCTCAAATGTAGGTCGAAATGGTATTTCGGTGCAAAGT
>JAANWX010000091.1 GCA_018263575.1 Chloroflexota bacterium
CTGCTCCCCTGCTCCCCCGCTCCCCTGCTCCCCCGCTCCCCTGCTCCCCCGCACCCCCGCTCCCCAGCTCCCCCGCTCCCCAGCCCCCACGCTCCCCAGCACCCCATTAAACCCAAAAGACCGCTCCTCTGAGCGGTCTCTCTAAGTCGGGGCGATTGGATTCGAACCAACGGCCTTTGCAACCCCATTGCAACGCGCTAACCGGACTGCGCCACGCCCCGAAGGTGACGAGCATTATAGCTCTTAGAGGGGATATTGGCAAGCCATTTCTTAAAAATCTATCAAGTCTTATGTCAGCGCTTTAGAAATTTCTATGCCTTGTTTGACCAAAGCATTGACAGTCTGATTTAGAGAAAAATCATTACCCTTCTCTTGGATACCTTTCATCAAGAATTCTCTATTCTCTTTATCCAGTGTCTATACACCAGGTGCAATGCACTCCACACCACAGGCGCACACTGTGAAAACGGGAGTGCAACGCACCTTGGACAGGGACACTAAACATCCAACCTCCAACATCCAACATCCACCACCCATCTTGACAACCCCCTCCCTCCCTGCTATCATTCACCTACCAAACGGTCGGTAGGGAGATCCCTTATGAGTCGAGAAGATATTTTAGATGCAGCCGCAAAAATTATTGGGGAAAACGGCTATCACGCCACATCCATGCGCGATATCGCCGAAGCTGTTCAGCTCCAAAAAGGGAGTTTATATCACCACGTTTCCAGCAAACAAGACATTCTCTTCGAACTCCTCGAACAGGCCCTCAACCTCCTCATCACCCACCTGGAAAAAGTTGCCGACCAAAACCTAGCCCCTGAACAAAAAATCAGACAAGCCATGCGTGCTTATCTGGAAATTCTGACCACCAATATAGAGCTATCCTCCGTTCTCTTATTAGAACACCGTTCCCTAAAACCAGAGTATCAAACCGCCCACATTACTCGCCGCGACGATTTTGAAAGTATCTGGCGGGAGATCATCCAAGAGGGAATCGATGCTGGCCAATTCAAGACCACTGACCCGGCCCAGGTGACTCGCACCCTCCTGGGAACCCTCAACTGGACCATCACCTGGTTCAACCCCAACGGCCCACTCTCCCCAGCGGAAATCGCTGACCAAAGCGCGAATGTATTTCTGAACGGGTTGTTAACTTGTAATGAGTGATGAGTAACGAGTAATGAGTAATGAGTAACGAGTAATGAGTAACGAGTGAAGTTACCTTTTACTCTTTACCCTTCACACACCACGCCGCACGCAAAACCTTACACAGAGTATCACAGAGAAGTCACAAAGATTCTCAGAGATTTTTGTACACGGAATTCGCGGAGTTACACGGAAAAAGCTTTGAAGTTACGGTGCTTTTTCCGTAGCTTTAAGGAAAAATCCGTGTGCTCCGTGTTATCCGTGTACAAAACCACAAAAAAATATGCCCACCAGCCCCGCCATCCACAAATTCACCACCGCCTCCGGATACCCTATCTACCGCCTGACGCTGAACGCCTTCCCCAACTTCTGGACATATGCCTATTTGATCCTGGTTGAGGACATGACAATGCTCATCGATACCGGGTCAGGGTTTGGGGTTTCTAACCAAGACCTAGAGGCCGGCCTGGCTCTGGCCGGGGACGCTGAAGACCGTGACATCTCCCTAGCCACGCTGACGCACGTCCTGCTCACGCACGGGCACATCGACCACTTTGGCGGACTCCCCCACATCCGAGAAAACAGCCCGGCCCAGGTCGGCGTTCACGAGCTGGATAAGCGCACTATCACCAACATAGAAGAACGCCTGGCCATCACCTCCCAGCACCTGAACAACTTCCTCCGGGAGGCCGGAGTCGCCGACGCCCAACGGGAATCCCTGCTGGAGACCTACCGCATGGCAAAGCTGACCTATCAATCTGTGCCGGTGGATTTCACCTACGAAGCCATGGGCATGCGCCTCGGCCCCTTCGAAATGCTCCACGTTCCGGGTCACTGCCCCGGCCACGTCATCATCCGCCTGGAAGACCTGCTCTTTACCGGCGACCACGTTCTGGGCGAAATCAGCCCCCACCAAGCCCCAGAATCTCTCACCGCCTTCACCGGGTTGGGGCATTATCTGAAATCCCTGGAAGACCTGCGGGCCTGGACGGGGGATGTGCGCCTCAGCCTGGCCGGTCATGGTGACCCAATCCCCAACTTGAAGGCCCGCCTGGATGAGATCGAAGAAGTTCACGCTCACCGCTTAGAAAAAATCCAAGACATCCTCAAAACCCCGCACACCATCGCCGAGCTGGCCCATATCCTCTTTGGCGAGGTCAAGGGATACTCCGGCTACAACCAACTTCTGGCCCTAGAGGAAGCCGGCGCTCACATAGAATACCTTTACCAGCGCGGCGAACTCTGTATTCACAACCTGGAAGACCTCGAGGAAAACTCGACCCCTCTTCCCATCTATTACTCACTTTTGTAGGAGTAACCGGGTTTCGCCCGCAGCTTCAGGGCACCTGGCTGCTCCCCGGATTATTGAAAGCTTACGCAGGAGGAAACTATGTACTCATTTAGTCCCACAGAAGAACAGCAAATGCTTCTTGACGCCATTGGGAGGTATGCCGAAAACGACCTTCGCCCCGCTGCCCGAGAAGCTGATGAAGAAACCCATTTTCCGCCCAACATCATCGAAAAAGGTTGGGAGATGGGCGTGCTCCAGGCCTCCGTCCCAGACGAGTATTTTGGCTTTGGAGAACACTCGGCCGTGACCGGCGTCTTGGCAGCCGAAGCCATGGCCTACGGAGACCTCTCTGGCACCCTGGCGGTGATGGTTCCCAACCTCTTCGTCCTCCCCCTTTTGTTTTGCGGCACGGAGGAGCAGAAACAGGAACACATCCCTCCCGTCATCGAGGCGGAATGGAAACCCTACACAGCCGCCCTCATGGAGCCAAAATTCGACTTCGACCCCAATGACCTCGCCACCGTTGCTGAGGCGGATGGGGAAGACTACGTCCTAAGGGGCGAAAAAGCTTTCGTGCCCTTTGCCGCAGAGGCGGAGAAAATGATCGTTTACGCCAACTTGGACGGGGAAACCCAAGGCTTCATCGTTTCGGCGGATGGAGAAGGGGTGGAAGTCGGCCAGCGGCAGAAACTCCTGGGCCTCAACGCCCTACCGCTTTTCACCGTCAACCTGGAAAGTGTCCGTGTGCCGCAGCGGGACCGTCTCGGCGGGCCGGAAGGACACGACTTTGCTCCCATCATTGACTCATCGCGAGCCGCCTTAGCCGCCATGGCCGTTGGCATGTCGAAAGCCGCCTTCGATTACGCGGTCGAATACGCCAAAGACAGAGAAGTTTTCGGCGTCAAAGTAGCCCAAAAACAGGCTATCGCTTTCATGATTGCCGAAATGGGCACCGAGATAGAGGCCATTCGCATGTTAGTCTGGGAAGCGGCCTGGATGCTGGACAATGGGCAAAGAGAAGCCAGCAAAACCGCTTACCTGGCCCTCACCGGCGCGGCCAATATGGCCATGATGGTCACCGACCGGGCCGTGCAAATCCTCGGCGGCCACGGGTATATTCGAGAACACCCCGTAGAACTCTGGATGCGCAACGGGCGAGGATTTGCCACTTTTTCAGGATTAGCGATGGTTTAGTTTAGTCGGGTAGTCATTAGTCGGATAGTCGCTAGTCAGACTACCAGACTAGAAACTACGAGACTACGAGACTAAAGACTACGAGACTAGAGACTACAAGACTACTAGACTAAGACTACAGACTAGAGACTACTAGACTACTAGACTACTAGACTATCAGACTAGGAGACTAATATGATTGATTTCAGCCCCCCCAAACCAATTAAGCAAATGAACAACGTGGTAGAAACGGTTGCCGTGAACATGATGCGGCCCGTTTCCCGCTATTTCGACGAGAACGAGCACGAGATTCCCTGGGATTTCATCAACTTTATGCACACGGCTGTCAAGTCCATGGGCGGAATCTCCATGGCTCCTGACGAGAAAAAAGAAAAGAAAAAGGATGCCGACAAAAAGAAGAAAAAACACCCCCCCATCGGATACCAGCGTTTGGCGCACATGGTAGAGATGCTGTCATGGGGTGACGCGGGCATGTACCTCTGCGTCCCAGGCGGCATGCTCGGTTCCGCCGCCGTGTCCGCCGCAGGGACACCGGAACAGAAAAAACGCTTCCTAACACGCTTCATGGGTGATGAACCCGTCTTCGACGCCATGGCCATGACCGAACCCCAAGCCGGTTCCGATACCTCCGCCATCCGCGCCACAGCGGACCTGGACGAAGAAACCAACGAATGGATCCTGAATGGCGAAAAGATCTTCGTCACCGCCGGAGACAAGGCCCTGGAACAGTCCAACGGCTTCATCGTCGTGTGGGCCACCATTGACACAGATGCCGGCCGGGCCGGAATGCGCTCTTTTGTCGTCGAAGCCGGAACACCGGGTTGCAGCGTCACCAAAATGGAAGAAAAACTTGGCATTCGCGCCAGTGACACGGTTTCCATCGTCCTTCAAGATTGCCGCGTACCCTACGAAAACATCCTCGGTAGTCCTACCGTCAAGAAAACAACCAAAGGCTTCAAAGGAGCCATGAAAACCTTCGATGCCACTCGCCCCATCATCGCCGCCCAAGCGGTTGGCATTGCCCGGGCGACTTTAGAGCTCCTCAAAGAGGAACTAGAGAAAAATGGCGTCACCATCCGTTACGGCACGCCCAGACAAAAATTGACCAACATCGAACGAGAAGTCATCGACATGGAAGTGCAGCTCCGTTCAGCCTGGCTGTTGACCCTCAAAGCGCTGTGGATGGCGGATAATAAAATCCATAACCCCAAAGAAGCCTCCATGTCCAAGGTCATAGGCGGAGACGTGGTCGTCAAAATCACCCAGAAAGCAGTCGCTTTGCTAGGCCCGCTGGGGTATAGCCGCGACATGCTGCTCGAAAAATGGTTCCGCGACGCAAAGATCACCGACCTTTACGAAGGCACCGGGCAAATCAACCGCCTGGTCGTAGCCCGTCACATTCTTGGTTATCGAGGTAGTCAGTTGCGTTAATCGTAGCAAAAATAATAGAACGCGGATGACGCAGATTAAGCGGATTCTCGCGGATAAATACCTTTTTTATGTTTTTAAACCCGCGAGAATCCGCTACATCCGCCAAATCCGCGTTCTATTAAATCCAAAGTTAGAACATAGCAAGGAGTTATTATGACCTACAAAATACACAAAGCCGTAGTTGTTGGCGCGGGAACAATGGGCGCAGCCATTGCCGCCCATCTCGCCAACGCCGGCGTCCCCGTCACATTATTAGACATTGTTCCCCGAGAATTGACCGAAAAAGAAAAAGCCAAGGGCCTCACCTTGGAAGACCCTGCCGTGCGTAACCGCATCGTGAATGAGGGGTTAGAACGCGCTATAAAATCAAAACCGGCCAGCTTTCACGCCAAGGAATTGGCCAGCCTGGTCAGCACCGGCAACCTGGAAGACGATTTCGACGTCATCGCCGAAGCCGACTGGGTCATCGAAGTCATCATCGAAAACCTGAAGATCAAGCAAGACCTCATGGCTCGCATTGATGAGGTGCGCTCGGAGCATTGCATCGTCAGCACCAACACATCGGGCATCCCCGTCACAGACATCGCGGAGGGTCGTTCCGAGGGATTCCGCCAACACTTTTTGGGCACCCACTTCTTCAATCCGCCCCGCTACCTCAAGCTGTTGGAGGTCATCCCCACCGCCGACACGCTCCCGGAAGTGGTCGAGACCATCCATCACTTCGGGGAATTCCGTCTGGGGAAAGGAATCGTCCCCTGCAAGGATACGCCCAACTTCATCGGCAACCGCCTGGGGTTCGGGACGGGGGCCTTCGCCCTGGATTACATCCTCAAGAATGGGTACACGGTCAAGGAGGTGGATACCATCACCGGCCCCGCCATCGGGCGCCCCAAGACGGGCACTTTCCGCCTCATTGACCTGGTGGGGGTGGACGTGTGGGAACACGTGGGCACCAACCTCCAAAAAGCTATCCCCCACGATGAACACGCCCAACGCTACCTCAGCTCCGAGAAGGCCAATACCCTCATCCACCAGATGGTAGAAAATGGCTGGCTGGGCAACAAGGCCAAACAGGGATTCTACAAGATGGTCAGAAAAGATGGCAAAAAAGAATTCTGGTCATTAAATTTAGAAACGCTGGAATATGAACTTGAAGAAAAGCCAAAATTCGACTCCATTGGCGAGGCAAAGGGCAAAGACACCCTGGCCGAAAAATTGGAAGTTCTGCTGGCGGCCGACGACCGCGCCGGGCAATTGGTGCAGGCTATGACCTACCAGGGATTGGCCTACGCCTCCGAGTGCATTCCGGAAATTGCGGATACACCCAAACCCATTGATGACGCCATGCGCTGGGGATTTGGTCACCAGGCCGGCCCCTTTGAAATTTGGGATATGATTGGCCTCACGAAAGCCATCGAAGCCATGCGAGAAGCCGGTTTCCCACCCGCGGGTTGGGTTGGAGAGATGGTGGAAAACGGGATCGAGACTTTTTATCAATATGACGGCGACCGAAAAGTCGGCCTTTACAACCCCGCCACGGGAGATTACGTCAACATCGAGCCAAATCCCAACGTCATTGTCCTCAAAAACCAAAAAGAGGCCGGAAAATTAGTCTCGCGCAACACGGGCGCTTCCCTGATTGACATCGGCGACGGCGTGGTTTGCGTTGAGTTCCAGACCAAAATGAACTCGATTGACACGGAGATTCTGGACATGATGAACGAGGCCATGGATCTCGTGGAGACGGGTGAATTCCAGGGAGTTGTCATCAGCAATGACGATGAGCGTGCTTTCTGCGCCGGAGCCAATCTCTTCGGCGTGGTCATGGCCGCTCAAGGCGGCATGTGGGATCAGTTGTCAGATATTGTGAAGCAGCTCCAGGACACGAATATGCGCATGCGGTACTTCCCCAACCCGGTCGTAGTGGCCCCCTTTGGACTGACCCTGGGCGGGGGAGGCGAGATCACCATGCACGGCAATCGCGTTGTGGCCGCCTCGGAGTTGTACCTCGGTCAGGTGGAGATTGGAGCGGGCGTGATCCCGGCTGGGGGCGGCACCAAAGAACTCCTGCGCCGGATCGTCAATCCCGCCATGCGCGTCAAAGATGTGGCTGTACTTCCCTTTATGCAAAAAGTCTTCGAATTGATCGGACAAGCCGAAGTCGCCACCAGCGCGGTGGAGGCCCGCCAAATGGGCTTCTTAGCCCCCGCTGACCGCATTGTCATGAACCGCGACCATCTCTTGTCCGAAGCCAAGAAAGAAGTCTTGCACATGCTGGACACGGGTTATACACCGCCCCGCCCAGAAAAAATCTACGCCGCAGGACGTGATACCCTGGCCGCGCTGCGAGCTGGAATTTATATGTTCAGCGAAGGCGGCTATATCACAGAATACGAAAGCCACATCGGCGAGAAGATGATCTACGCCATGACCGGCGGCGAACTTAGCAAACCCACCTGGGTTGACGAGCAATACATCCTAGACCTGGAGCGCGAAGCGTTCCTGTCGCTGTGTGGCGAAGAGAAAACGCAGGAGAGGATGTGGAGTTTGTTGAGAACAGGGAAAGTTAAGAGGAATTAAGAGTTAGGAGGTGCGAGTTAGGAGTTGCGAAGTAGGAATGGCGAGGTAGAGATGAAACAAAAAGAGTTTTGTAATTTCAAAGAATGGACAGAAACGGTTCCATCATCCCTGAAAAAGAGTCCCTTGTGGGATTCAAAATACTATCAACTCTCCATGTATCTCTATGATTTAGTTTGGCGAGACTGCCAAAAACTTCGCAAGGATTTTCGTGGAAGAGCGGTATCCAACCAAATCATCCGCAGCTCAGGTAGTATTTGTGCTAACCAAGAAGAAGCTTACGGGCGTGGAGTAGGAACTGCAGATTATATCCGCGTTTTGCGAATCGCTCTTGGAGAAGCCCGAGAGACTCAAGGATGGTATTTCCGCTCTCGCCATATTCTCAACGAAAAGGTTATCAATCACCGAACAGTGGTATTAGACCAAATAATTGCCTTACTCGTCACCAACATCCAAAGCCATTCCAAAAACCTCAGAAATTCCTAAACGGTTTTTCTCGCAACTCGCACCCCGCATCTCATATCTCACAACAACAAGGAGATTAAACTATGACTAAATCAACACACACCCCCGTCA
>JAANWX010000092.1 GCA_018263575.1 Chloroflexota bacterium
GGTTTCGGCACGATTACCGCCGAAAAACGAGGAGAAATCTTGGTTTCAGTCTACCATTTACTTGCGACGGAAAGATTTCTCACTCCGTTCGAAATGACATACTCCTTAACTTAACGACATTGACTTGTCACTCAATGCCATCTGATGAGTGAAAAATTCTCTCGTTAGCGGAGATAGCGCTAGTCTGTGACCGAGCGGAATCCTCTGTTTACTAAATACTGCTTACTGAATACTGGTTACTGACCACTGCTTACTGACCACTGCTTACTGACCACTGCTTACTGAATACTGGTTACTGACCACTGTTTACTGACCACTGCTTACTGCTTCCGCACCACCAACCCTTTCAAATACTCCCCCTCCGGAAAATTCAAGACCACGGGGTGATCGGGGCTTTGGGAGAGTCGCTCCAAGATTTGGGCGTTGACTTCCGCGTCAAGCGCGGCGTCGGCGACTATTTTTTGGAAAAACGAGGTAGAAATCCCACCCGAACAGGAAAAGGTCACCAAAATCCCCCCAGGCCGCAACAATTTGAAAGCCCACAGATTAATGTCTTTGTAGCCTTTGGCCGCGCGCTTGGCATGCGAGGCCGTAGGCGCAAACTTTGGGGGATCGAGAACGATGACGTCGTAGGCTCTAGCCTGGTCACGGAATAAGCGCAATGCCTGAAAGACGTCCTCTTCCACGAATTCAACCTCTTCGAGGGAAAAAGCGTTTTCTGCCAGATTCTCTTTGGCTCGTTGGAGGGCTTCTCCGGAACTATCCACCAAGCACACGGAATTTGCGCCCCCGGCCAACGCGTTGGCTGCAAAACCACCCGTATACGAAAAACAATCCAAAACCTCTTTCCCCCTGGTAAACTCCCTTAAGTTGGCCCGATTGAGGCGCTGGTCAAGATAAAAGCCAGTTTTGTGGCCCTGGCGGACATCTACTTCGAAGGTCAACCCATTCTCTTCAATCGCTACCCGTTCCGGGGGAGAAACTCCCCGCACCAGGCCCGTGCGAGGGGAAAGCCCTTCCAGGTTGCGCACCTCCACATCTGAGCGCTCGTAAAGGGATTGGGCGGAGGTCAAGTCCATCAGAATTTCGGCCACAGTCTCCCGCCAGCGCTCGGCGCCCGCGCTGAGGATTTGCATGACCAACGTCTGGCCATATTGGTCCACGATGAGACCCGGCAAACCGTCCGACTCGCCGTGCACGAGCCGTAAAGCCTGGCGGTCGTCCCCCGCGCGGGAAAGCGGCGACCTCCGGGCCAGGGAACGTTCCAACCGCTCCTGAAAGAAGGCTTCCCCCACCGTTTGGTTTTCCTCCCAACTCCAAATACGGGCCCTAATTTGTGATTCTGGGCTATAAGCGGCCCAGGCCAAAAATTGCCCGTGAATGTCCCGCACGGCCAGGGTCTCCCCCGCAGAGGGATTGCCGCCCAAGCGCTCCACCGCCCCAGAAAAAATCCAAGGGTGGCGGCGGAGAATGGGTTTCTGGCGGCCTTTTTTGAGAAATAGGCTGGGTGTCATTTTGATGACTCCGAATGATGAAAAACCAGGTTTCGCCGCTTCACTTAAAGAGAATCCTGGTTTTTATTTCTCTCTACAAAACCCCAATCGCCTTTCCGGCCGCGCTCAAGACATCAATGGCTCGGTCAATTTCCTCAGGCTCATGAGAGGCCGTCACCGTGGCCCGTAAACGCTCCAATCCGGGGGGAACGGCCGGCGAAATAACGGGCAAGGCAAATACCCCATGTTCTTGGGCATATTTCGTCATCTGGAGAGCGTTGTCGATGGAGCCACAGATCACGGGGACAATGGCCGTCTCCGTATCCAGGGTGTCAAAGCCGCAAGCTTGTAACCCGGAAATGAATTGTTCGGTGTTGGCGCTCAATTTTTCAACGCGCTCCGGCTCATCTAAAATCACCTTAAAGGCTTCATTGGCGGCCGCTGCCTGGGCTGGGGGAAGAGCGGCCGAGAAAATATAGGCCCGGCTCACAACGCGCAAACAATCAATCATCTTTTGCTTTCCAGCGATATACCCGCCCACGGAGGGAATAGTTTTGCTGAGGGTACCCATCTTGAGGTCTACCACATTGCCCATCCCAAAATGCTCTTCGATGCCGCGCCCCGTTTTCCCCAGCACCCCTACCGAATGGGCTTCATCGATCATCAACAAAGCGTCGTATTTCTCGCATAAGGCTACCAGACTCGGCAGATCAATAATATCACCGTCCATGCTGAAAACAGCGTCGGCGACCACCAATTTATTGACATCCGGAGGGGCTTTTTTGAGTCGCCGCTCCAAATGCTCCATATCCCGATGCCGAAAGCGCTTGAACTCCGCGCCCGAAAGCTGGCATCCATCGACAATACTGGCGTGGTTGAGCTTGTCGGAAAACACATAATCGTGCCGCCCCAACAAGGTAGAAATTGCGGTGAGATTTGTCACATAGCCAGAAGAGTAGGTAATGGCCGCCTCAGCGTGTTTAAAATCCGCTATGGTTTGCTCCAACTCATCATGAATGGGCAAAGTTCCGGCCAGTGTGCGCACCCCATGCGTGCCGGTTCCAAATTCATCAATGGCTTGCCGCGCGGCAGCGTTAATGCGGGGATGGTCCAACAAACCCAAATACCCGTAAGAGGCATACATGCCCATCTCTTTGCCGTTTACGAGCACTTTACCATCATCCAAAAACTCCTGAATAGGCTGATTATAAAAATAAGTGCCCTCTTCTCGGGCGGTTTCCCAGAGTTTAAAAATTGGTGCGGTCGGTTCTAAAACTCGCTTCATTTTTGTAGACATCCTCTTCTCCTTTTCAAGAAGCCAGGCCTTTTTGAGAGACCTGGTTTCTCCTTAGTCAGTTAGTACATAAAAAGTTGCTTCTTATCCTGATACCATTTGTCGCAATTCGTCTTCGCTGATAACCCGGGCCCCCAGGTCTTGGGCCTTCTTCAACTTCGAGCCTGGATTTTCCCCCACAAGCAGGTAATCGGTATTGCCACTCACAGAACCAGTCACTTTCGCCCCCAGCGATTCGAGATGGGCTTTTGCCTCTCGGCGGGTGGATTGGGTCAATTTGCCGGTGATGACAAAGGTCAACCCATCCAATGGCTGGGGGATGGATTCAGCCCGGGCTGGGTGTTCAGCTTTGGGCCACACCCCAGCATTTTTTAACTTGGCCAGCACCCGCTGGTTGGCGGGACGTGCGAACCAGTCTACAATGGCGTGAGCAATATTGGGACCGATCCCTCCAATAGTCTGCAAGTCATCCACGGTGGCCTGGCTGAGGGCGTCCAGGTCGGGATAGTGCTGGGTCAGGTCAGCGGCCACAGCTTCTCCCACGCCGCGCACGCCCAGGGCGGTCACCAAACGCGCCAGAGAACGATCCTTAGAGGCTTCAATCGCTTCCAGCAGGTTATCGGCTTTCTTGGCGGCGAAACCTTCCAGTTCTAAAAGCGCCTCGCGTTCGAGGCTGTAAATATCTGCCACATCATGGACCAAGCCTTCCTGAACGAGTTGCTCCACGATTTTGATGCCCATCCCCACCACATCCATTGCCCCTCGGGAAACAAAGTGTTCCAGGTTGCGGATGAGTTGGGCCGGGCAAGCCGCGTTGACGCAATACCAGGCGACCTCCCCCTCGATGTGCTCCACGGGCTGCTCACAAACGGGGCAAGTCTCCGGCGGGGTGAAGGGCCGTTCCGCCCCGGTGCGGGCCCCCTCCACCGGGCCGATCACGTAAGGGATAACGTCCCCCGCCCGCTTGACGCGCACCCGATCCCCCACACGAATATCTTTCTCGTCGATAAAATCAAAGTTATGCAGCGTAGCCTGGCTGACGGTGACGCCGCCAATCTTCACCGGCTTCAGGACAGCGTAAGGGGTGAGCACGCCCGTCCGCCCCACGTTAACGCCAATCTCCCAAAGTTGGGTAGTAACCACCTGGGCCGGGAATTTATAAGCGATTGCGCCTCGGGGATCCTTGCCAACGATGCCCAAAGTGTTTAGCAGATCATGATCATTTATTTTGATAACCACGCCGTCAATCTCATAATCCAACTGGTCGCGGCGTTCGGCCCACGTTTGGCAAACTTCTATGACCTCGTCCAGGGTTTGGCAAAAAACGCTTTCGGGGGTAGGAAATCCATACTCCCTAAGGTAGGCGATGGTCTCACGCTGGGTGGGTGGGAGGTCGCCCGTCCCGTCCACAATTTGGTAAACGAGCAAAGTAAGGGGGCGTTGGGCGGTCAGGGTGGAGTCCAGTTGGCGCAATGCCCCAGCGGCCGTGTTGCGCGGGTTGACGTACGTTTTCTCTCCGGCCTCTTCCAGGCGGCGGTTAAGCTCCTCGAAATCGGAGATGGGCAGAAAGGCTTCGCCCCGCACGACCAGGCGCTGGGGAGGTCCCAGGCTATCCCCCACCGGGATGCGCAAGGGAAGGGCTTTGATGGTGCGCAGATTTTGGGTAATTTCTTCCCCCACTTCGCTATCTCCCCGTGTCGCGCCCCGCACAAAGAGACCATTTTCATAGTGTAAGACAACGCTCAGGCCATCCAACTTGGGTTCAACCGTGAAATCAGCTTCCGCCACACGCGCGTCCAGTTTGGAAATGCGTTCCAGCCAGGCCTCAAGGTCTGTATAGGAATAAGCGTTTTGGAGACTGAGAATTGGGGCCGGATGCTCTATTTTTTGAAAGCCCTCAGCGGGAGGCGCGCCCGCTCTCTGGGTGGGAGAATCCGGGGTGACCGTTTCAGGGTGCTCTTCCTCAATCTCACGCAACTCGGCGTAGAGTTGGTCATATTCATAATCGCTAATGAGGGGGTCATTGAGGACGTAGTAGCGATAATTATGACGCCGAATTTTTTGGCGCAATTCTTCCAGGCGTTGAGAGAGAGGTGACATGTTCATGAGCGGTATTATATCAGAGGATGGAGGCAAGGGGCAGGGAGGAGTGGCATGTGGCGGGCGGCATGTGGCATGTGGCAAGTTACATGTGGCAAGTTACATGTGGCAAGTTACATGTGGTAAGTGGCGAGTTTACAAGTGGCGAGGGGCGAGGGGTATGCAGGGTATACAGAAGGGTAAACAAGAGGGTATG
>JAANWX010000093.1 GCA_018263575.1 Chloroflexota bacterium
CAATGAGTCTTCTACCCTCCCGTTTTGACGAGATAAGACCAGCGTTGTGCATAACTGTAAGAACCGCCACAGGTGACTTTTCCACTACGTACTCATCTATCTCCTTCGGCTCATCGCCTTCGCCCACGCCAACGGAACCCCCTTTGCAAATCCATTCTCCCTTGGCCAAACACACCCTTGGCGAACTCCCCGAAATTGTCTCTAGCCCATACGATCCTCCGGAATTCTGGGACGATGCCCGGCATCATGGGGTAGATTTTTGTTATTTTCAGGGGGAAGAGGAGGAGAAGACGATCGAGGGAGAGGGTATCCAGGCCATTTTTTCGGGCGTGGTGGTGGCTTCCATCGAGGGTCGTTTTCCCTATGGGAACATGGTCATCGTCGAGACCGCTTACGAAGAACTTCCCGCTGAGTTTGTTTTTATGCTCGGCATGCAACCCGATGAATCACTTTACCATCTTTATGCTCATTTTCAGGAAGGGCCCGAAGTTGCCCTGGGTGAGCGCGTAGAGGGCGGGCAAGCTTTGGGCCAGGTGGGGAAAACGGGGTATAACATAGAAGTTCCTCATTTACACCTCGAAACGAGGATAGGCTCTTCTGGCGCGGTTTTCGAGCGTATGGTGTATTATGATGTCACCGCAAAAGAGGAGGAGATGGAAGCCTACGAGTTGTGGCGCACGAGCGGGGTATTTCGGCATTTCGACCCGATGGAGATTTTGGGTGGGGCGGGAGATGGAGGAGAGGAGGCGGAGGACGAGTGACGGGTTAGGAAAATCTCTTTGGCCTCCATGCTGCTCCCCCGCACCAGGCTAGTTTTGCCAGCCAAATGGCTGGCGCGGTGGGCCAGTATTTTTTAAGAAAAGTGTGGCGGAAGATGCGGTGCGTAGCCCCGGCGGCTAAAACGGGGGAAGTGAACAAGACTCCGAGGCGGGAACGGATAAGGGGTGGGAGACCTTCCTCCGGGTAACGGGGGTCAACTTTGATGGAATATTTCCCTTGATAAAAAGCATGCCGAAGAAGCGCGGAGAGCGTGTGTCGCGGGGGATGATGGGTGACTTTAGCGCAAGGCTCGAAATATAAAGTATGGCCCGACCGCCGTAAGCGGAGGCTGAGATCAGCGTCCTCACCGGCCGGACGCGGGTAACGTTCGTCGAATCCCCCGACAGCCTCGAATGTTGATTTGCGTATAGCCAAATTAAGGCTAGGGAGCATGGGCCGGGTCCCCGGTGGGTGCTCGGCCAGGTAGGCGTGGAACATGCTCAGGTTGTCGGCCAGAGTCCAGTAGTTAGCGGGGGGGATTTCCACGCCACCGCCTACCACGGTGACCTTTGGATCCTGGAATCGTTCCACCAATGTGCTCAACCAGGCGGGAGAGGCGGTGCAATCCGCGTCCAAAAAGGCTAAAATCTCTCCCTGGGCGGCCTCACTTCCCCAGTTGCGTGCACGGGCGGGGGATAACGGTTCTCCGTTGGAAAGGAACCGGATATCTTTAAATTCTTGAACGATCCCCGCTTCGTCCAGGCCGACGACAATGACCTCGAAAGCTTTGGGGCCAAGGGTTTGTTCCTGGAGTGAGGTGAGAGTTTTTCCCAGAAAGGGGGCGTTGAGGGTGGGGATGATGATGGAGAAAAGCATGGGAGGGGAGCATGGAATCAGGAAAACAGGGAGCAGGAAAACAGGGAGCAGGAAAACAGGGAACAGGAAAACAGGGAGCAGGAAACCAGGGAACCAGGAAACCAGGGAGCAGGGAATCAGGAAAACAGGGAGCAGGGACTAGGAGACTACCGACTACCGGACTAACGACTACCAGACCATTCTGACTAATCCGACCACTCGAACCACCCCAACAAATGATTTATAAACAAATCTCCACTTTTCTCAACCGTAAACTTCTCTTGGAAATAGGCATACCCTTCCCGGCCGAGTTTCTCTCGTAAGGAAGGGTTTTTGGCTAGGGCTTCGATCGCCTGGGCCAGCGCGGCAGGATTTTCTCGTTCACAGGTGTAGAGGTGGGTGCCGTGTTGAAAGGTATCGGCGATGGCGGGCGACGCGCCGGTGATGAGCGGCTTGGCGGTGGCCAGCGTCTCATAGACCTTGTTCTGAACCGTCATCAAGGCTTGGGGCGTGCTCCCGAACGAGCCTAGACAGGCATCGGCTTTGGCAATGCGTTTGACAAGTTGCTCTTTTTCTAGCCGTTCTGTGAAGGTGATATTCTTGAGATTATACCGTTTGGCAAGTTCCTCGGCAGCGGGGCGGGTGGGGCCGTCTCCGATCAGTGCCAGGTGGACTTCGACATCCTTGGGGAGGGTGCGCATGGCTTCGATGATGTATTTCACCCCGTGACTGGGGATGAAGGTCCCGTAGTAGAGGAGGTGAAAAGCGTCTTGGCAGACCTCCGAGGTTTTTGATGTGCAAACCTCGGAGGTCTTGCCTTTTTGATGGGGAGCGTGAATCATTGCGGGGAGCGGCCGGAAAACCCGGTCATCGGCGCCGGTGGGGATGAGACGGAAACGACCCGGGGAGAGCGAGTAGTTTTTACAAAACCATTTCACATATTGATCAGTGTCCTGGAGGAGGAGGTCAGGGAGGCGCAAGGCCGCTTTTTCTATTTGCCGGAGAAGGGTCAAGGCCAGGGGGTTGTCCACGTCCAGGCCGCGCTCGGTGGCGATGAGAGGTAACGACATGAACACGTCCCAGGCCAGGGGAACTCCCCGCCGCCGCGCCAGCCTCCGGGCCAGGAAGACGTCAAACTGACCGGGGTAGCCCACCACGAGGAAATCATGGTCGGGGGTTTTCCGGTATTTGACCATCAACCGCCAATAGGCCTTTAACACCCTTCCCCAAAAAATGGGATTCAGCCATCCCCCACTGAGAACGTCCACGCGGTCATCGATCCCGTGCCACAACCTTTCATGGCATTCAAAGACACAAACGCCGTTGGCGCGCAAACCGGCTATCATGATCTGGTTGCGGCTGTACTCGGCGCGGTAAGTTCCAAAATAACAAACTCTCATCACTCTTCACGCACCCGGTAAAGAATTTCCTCGAGGATTTTCCGGTTAGAGCTGACCAGGTCGGCCACCAGGCCAATCAGCAGGGTCTGGAAGCCGATAATGAGGAGTACGGCGGCCAGGATAAGGGATTGGACGTGCCCCAGCCCGCTTTCCGTGATGTAAAAATAGAGGAAACGCAGACCGAGGCCGAACCCGGCCAGGAAAAAGAGGAATCCGAGGGGAATGAAAATCCTCAGTGGGCGGTAGAGGGCAAAAGCGCGCAGAATGTTACCGGCCGCATTACCGATGAAATGCAGGGGATTGGCCATAAGCCGCGAGGGCCGGGTGGGCGGATTGGGCGTGATGGGGATATGCACTATCGTAAACCCTTGTGCTCCGGCTTGAATAAGGGTCTCCAGGGTATAAGAATATTTGCTGAGAACCAGGGTGCGGCGGGCTGTTTCCCGGGAGAGAGCCCGAAATCCGCTGGCCGCGTCAGGGATTTTTGTTCTTGCCGCCCGGGAGACCACCCAGCTTCCCAGGCGTTGGAGTCCCCGTTTGAGGGGAGAGAATAAGATGTTCGACCCCACCTGGCGGTCGCCGATCACCAGGTCAGCCTGACCTTTCAGGATGGGTTCCACAAGGCGGGGGATATCTTGGCCGGGATATTGATTGTCACCGTCAGTGTTGACGATGATGTCCGCTCCCCGTTCCAAACAAGCTTCCACTCCCTTGGCAAAAGCTGTCGCTAATCCCTTGTGCTTTGTAAAGCAGATGACGTGATCCACCCCCGCTTGGCGGGCGACCTGAGCCGTCCCATCCGTGCTGCCATCATCAATGACCAGCGTCTCGATTTCTTCCACCCCGGCGATGTGAGTGGGAAGCTCAGCAAGCGTTTGAGGGAGTGTCTCAACCTCGTTATAGCAAGGGATTTGAATGATTAGTCTCATTGGTCATATTGGTCTAAATGGTCGGATTGGTCGGACTGGTCGGATTGGCCGAACTAGTCGGGCTGGTCGGATTGGTCTAGTTGGTCGGGTTGGTCGGATTGGTCTAAGTAAGTCTTTGAAAGTTCCTTTATAACTTTCAGACTACGTCACTTTATTTCGATGTGCGCAGAGTCTCCCGACCGCGCACCTGAAGTGACCGAAGGTCTCCCCTCTTGGGAAAAAATGTGGCTCAATCACCTGGAGACCTGCGGTCAGGACTAGATGGCTGGTCAGGAGACACAGCCATATCTCGGTTCATTAGGACTTAATTCTATAAAGATACTTTTGCATACCTTCTTAGTTGGTCGGGTTGGTCTAAATGGTCGAATTGGTCAGACCACTTAGACTACTTAGACTACTAGACTAACGACCACCCGACTAACGACTACTAGACTAACGACTACCCAACTAAATATTCAACCACCTACTCGCCTCTGCTGCCAAATTGCTCAACGGGCCAGTCCTCCGCGTACAATTTGGGAGAGATTGGACGAACATAGGACCGTAGCGTTTGGTCAGGAGGCGGCGATCCATGCTGATCACCACGCCGGTATCGGATTTGGAGCGGATTAGACGGCCAAAACCCTGCCGGAAACGCAAAATCGCTTCCGGGAGGGTGTACTCGTGGAAGGGATTCTGGAAGGTCTCTGAGCGGGAGGCAATGATGGGATCCGAGGGCACGTCGAAGGGGAGTTTGACGATCACCAGCACCGAAAGGGCCGGGCCGGGGATATCCACCCCCTCCCAGAAGGCGCGCGTTCCCAGGAGAACGGCTTGGTCCGCGGAACGGAAACTTTCTAATAACGTATTTGGCGAAGGGCCGCTGCCTTGCTCGTAGACGATGATCCCCTCCTGCGCCAATGGGCCGGTGATAGCCTCCGCCGTGCGGTGGAGCTGGGCATAAGAGGTGAAAAGGGCCAGCGTTCGCCCTCCGGTAGCTTTGCAGATGTTCAGTAAACCTTTTTCCAGGGCGCGTTGGTGGCCGTGGTAATCGCGCGGTTCGGGAATGTTATTTACCATATAGAAGAGGGCCGCGTTTTCGTAATCGAAGGGGGAGCCAAGGGACAATTCCTCGGCGTCCGTGGCTTGTAACCGTCCCCGGATATAGTCGAAACTCCCTGTCGTGGTCAGCGTGGCCGAGGTCAGGATAACGGCCCGTTTTTCAAACCAAATATGCTTTTCCATTAAGTGGCCAATATGCAGGGGCGCGGCTTGGAGATTGATGTAACTTCGGCGGGGATGGGCTTCGGCCCAGTAGATCATATTGGCGTCAGGCTCGAAGATCATGGCGTCGATATTTTCAAATATTTCGTATAGCTCTTGGTAGGCGTCGCGCAAATCGTTCAATAGGGCTTCGATTTTGGCTTCATCCTCGGGGAGCATTTTTATCAATTCGCGAATGGCATCCCACAACTTTTGCATTTCTTCCAAAAAGTGGCTCAGTGCCCGCCGCCCGTCGTCCCAGGCAACCTCCACGCTTTCCCAGGCTGGCTGCGTCCGGGTAGAGGGCAGGACCCGTTCCTGTTGGGTATACCGTCCCACGGGCTTCCCCCCCCGCTGGTCGCTTAGAAAACCATCCATAGCATAAAAGAACTCGTCTAACCGGCTTTCCACCTTAAAGGCTTGTTTGCTTAGGGTTTGGACGAGCTTGTTAAGGGCCGCCATCTCTCCCGGCTTGAGAATCTTGTCCCCGAACTCCAAGAGCCAGCCCAGGGCGCCTTTTTCTTCATCTCCTATGGTGTTAATAGCGCGGCGGATATTGGCTTGAGAGCAATAAAAGCTAAGGGCGTTGGTGGTGGCGGATTCTATATGATGGGCCTCATCCACAATCAGGGTATTATAAGAGGGGAGAACGCGGTTCCCGGTGGCCACATCAGCCAAAAGCAAGGCATGGTTGACGACGATGAGGTGGGCGGTGTGGGCGCGTTGGCGGGCCCGGTAAAAGGGGCACCTTCCTCCTGTCCTTTTCTGGCACCCCCCCGCTGTGCAGCCTTCATTATCGGCTGAAACCCGCCGCCAGATTCTCCTCTCCTTGGGCCCATTTAGGTTGATCTCCCCTCGGTCACCGCTTTGGCTTCCTTCCAGCCAGACCAAAATCTTACCCAATACTCGCATTTCTTCCGCGTTTTTTGGTCCACCTTTGCGGAGAGCTTCGAGGTTATGGGGGCATAAATAATTAGCGCGCCCTTTCAATACCGTCGCTCGCAGGTCAATGTCGAGGGCTTTTTGTAAATCGGGGATGTCGTTATTAATTAACTGATCTTGTAAGTTGATGGTATTGGTCGAAATCACCACGCGGTCGCGGTTTTGTGTGGCCCACAACGCGGCTGGAACCAAGTACGCCAGTGATTTTCCAATCCCGGTCCCGGCCTCTATTAGCATATGCCGCCCTTCTGAGATGGCTTTAGCAGTCGAGCGCAACATTTCTACCTGTTCTGGGCGATTTTCGTAACCGGGGAAGCGGTCAAAAAAAGCTCCTCCCGGTTCGAGAATGGCGGAGACTTCGGGGATGTCCAGCGCCTGGGGCCTTTCTGGGGGATCGAGGGGGGGCATCTCCTGGGGCGGGGGAATCTCGTAGAGGGGGTTGGCGTACTGGTGGGGGGCGTTATCGGAAGGGGAGGGATTCTGTGTTTCCTCGACCCGGTAGCGCAGGGCCTGCCGGAAGGCCCAGTTCCCGTCCCACGAGAGGCCCTCTCCCAAGCGGACGATTTCAGCCAGTAGACCTAAGGGAAGTTCAGCGATTTTCGCGTAGAGGTCAATGAAAATCCCCCGTGTCACACGCGCATCGTCCAAGGCGCGGTGCGTTGCTGGTTGGATCACGCCCATTTGCTGGCCTAGGGCGCCCAAGTTATACCGCCCAGACGAGGGCAAGACAATAGAGGCCATTTCGTAAGTGTCTATGCTCTCATTGGCGTATAGAACGCCATGGCCGCGCAAAAAGGAGAGATCGAATTGGACATTGTGTCCCAAAACTGGCGCGGAGCCGACGAAGGTTTCCAGGTCATTGAGGACATCATCGATATATGGCGCGCCGCGCACCATGGCGTCCGTTATCCCCGTCAGCTTGGTGATCTCTTTTGGGATACGCCTTCCGGGATTGATGAGCGTGCTCCATTCCTCTTCCACGCGGGAGGAGGTGAATTTCACAGCGCCTATTTCGATAATTTTATCTTTCGAAGAGTCTAGGCCGGTCGTTTCAAGGTCAATGGCAACGATTGTGGTCATAGTGGTCTGAGTGGTCTAATTGGTCTGCGGGCAGGTGCGTTGCACTTGTTTTTGAGTGCGATGCACCTGGCGGCGGATGATCTGATTGATCTGAGTAGTCGGAGTGTTTTTGAGTGCGATGCACCTGACGGATCGTCATTTACTCATTACTCATTACTCATCACTCATCACTCCTCACTCCTCACTCCTCACGCAACACGTTTCATTCAATCCTCATATCCTTCACTTTCTCCACGAAAGGTGAGACAATTTCAATGAGGTCTTCTTCCTCAATCCCGGTCACTTTGAAAGTGACTTCGCGGTTGGTAGCGTCTTCGCCCAGGAATTGTCCAAAGGCGATGAAGTTCCCGCCCGCTTGGGAGATGGCGCCTGTAAGACCAGCTAATTCACCCACCTTTTCGGGGATCAAGACCGTGACACGCAAACCGCGGTCACGCGCCCCCATTAATTCCAGAAAGATTTTGAAGAGGTCGGTTTCGGTGATTACGCCCACAGGAGCACCCTCGCGCACGACGGGCAATCCGCCCACTTTGTTGTCGGCCATGATGCGGGCGGCTTTTTCTATGGTCTCCTCCTCTTCAACTGTGAAAACGTCTTTGGTCATGATGTCTGCCACCACGATACTGTTGATCAGGTAATTCATTTCCCAAATACTCAGGGATGTGGCGGGGGATGGCGAGACGTTGATAATGTCGTTGTCCGAGATAATGCCAATCAACTTTCCCTTTTCATCCACAACTGGAAGACGGCGGATGTCGTTGTTACGCATTAAACTGTGCGCTTCTGGGATGGGGACATTGGCCGTGGTCGTGACAATGGGCCGAGACATTCGTTCACCGACTAGCATGGTTTTTACTCCTTGTTGACTGGGAAATTGGGAGATTGGTAGATTGGTCGCGTTGGATGACCAGTTTACCGATATACCAATCCCTAATTTACCAATGTACCATAATCCGTGCAATGTGCTGGGCCGCTTTCAGGTAAAGGTCAAGGCGGATGTTCTCATTGGGGGCGTGGGTGTTGGTGCCGGGATACCCCATACCCGCCGTCACGACAGGTACGTCTAGGTAATGTACAAAGGCATGATTGGGACCGGAGCCTCCTACCATGGGATCTAATTGCATGGAGGTG
>JAANWX010000094.1 GCA_018263575.1 Chloroflexota bacterium
GCGTCCGCGTTCAGGAGGAAGACGGCGCCCACCGGCAGGCTCTTCCCGATGAGGTGATCCTTCAATTGGCTGAGATGGGGCGGAATATTGCCGAGATGTACGAGTACCCCCAAGATATTGAGTGGGCTTGGGTAACAGGTGACTCAGGTGCAACGCACCCAAAAGAAGGTGCATCGCACCTGGCCTGGGGTGAGGTCTACATCCTGCAATCCCGGCCCATCACCACGCTCTTCCCTCTCCCCGAAGGGCTGCCGCTCGAACCGCTCAAGGCCATGATTGGCTTCCACGTCGTCCAAGGCATCCTCGAGCCGATGACGCCTCTGGGCCGGCAAAGCATGGAGCATATCCTCACCGGCGGCGCGCTCGCTTTTGGGGCCGATTATACTTACGATAACCAAACCGCTTTTTACACCGCCGCCGAACGAATATGGATCAACGTCACCGGCATCATTCGCCATCCCCTGGGGCTTAAGGCGTATCCCCGCGCCATAAAATCTATAGATCCCGCTGTGGGGCAAATATTCGAGCACCTGATGGGCGATCCCCGTCTGGCACCCGTGACGCGGTTGCCGAAACCCCGAACCATTTTCAACCTCCTCAAGTTCATCATCCCCTTCTGGGGAAGGATCATCAAATATTGGCGCCATCCGCACCAGGGAGCTGGTGATTTCTTCGCGCTCATGGAGGAAGAAATGGCCAAAATAAAAGCCGTCAGCCAACGCGGACATGGTCTTTGGGATAGGTTCAGAACCCATCTCGAACTATGGCAAGACAGCCGTTTTCTCTTCCCCCGCACGGTCGTTCCGAGGGGCGTTAGCGCGGTGGTGGCGGGCATGGTTCCCTTTTTTGGCATTTTGCAGCCTTTCAGCGCCCAAACCGGCCATCCCCAGCGCTACCTGGAAATCGCGCGCGGGCTGCCGAACAACGTGACCACCGAAATGGATTTGATTTTGTGGGAAACGGCCCAAACGATACGGGATAACGACGACGCATACCAGGCCTTCACCAACACCTCCGCCCGGCAACTGGCCGAAGAGTACCTCAGCAAAGAACTTCCCCCTGCTGCCCAAAAAGCGGTCGAAAAATTCATGTCCCGGTACGGGATGCGCGGCCTGGGTGAAATTGACCTGGGCCGTCCCCGCTGGCGGGAGGAGCCGCTCCACATTATGCAGACCATAAAGAGCTATCTGAGCATCACCGACCCCGAACAAGCCCCGGATGTGGTTTTCGCTCGCGGGGCCGAGGCCGCTCGAAAAGCCGGAGAAGAACTTATCAACGACGTCCGCCAACTGCGCTGGGGATGGTTCAAGTCGCGCCTGGTCCGCATGGCAATTGGCCGTTACCGCGCCCTGGCCGGGCTGCGGGAAGCGCCTAAATTTTTCGCCATCCGCGTCATGGGCGTCATCCGCCAAGGTTTTCTCGAGAGCGGACGCGCCTTGGATGAGGCGGGTCTCTTAGAAAATCCGGATGACCTCTTTTTCCTCTACGCCCCCGAGTTGGAAGAGGCGGCTGAAAAAGAAACCATCACACCGACCATGAGGGAGAGCATTCAGGAGCGTCGTGAGACCCGCGCCCGTGAGATGAAGCGGGTGCAATTGCCGCGCGTTCTTCTCTCCGATGGGCGGGTGTTTTTCGAAGGCCTCCAAACGGGGGATGGGGAGACGGATTCCATTGTGGGCGATCCGGTCTCGCCCGGCGTGGTGGAGGGGAAGGTGCGCGTGGTGCTGAATCCTCACGAGACCCAGCTCCTCCCCGGCGAGATTCTGGTTTGCCCCGGCACCGACCCGGCCTGGACTCCCCTCTTTTTGGCCGCCGGTGGCCTGGTCATGGAGGTGGGGGGGATGATGACGCACGGCTCGGTGGTGGCCCGTGAGTACGGCATCCCGGCCGTGGTGGGCGTGCATGAGGCTACCACGCGGCTAGAGACTGGCCAGCGTGTGCGGGTGGATGGGAGTACGGGGAGGGTTTTAATATTGGATGGTGGAGGTTAGAGTGAGATATTTGATACTAGATATTAGATATTGCCTTGGGGGAAGAGCTATGCTTTTTAAAACCTGTCATGCCCCTCAGGTTCAACGTCAGGAGCTTTTTCCAAGATTTCTAGCAGTCTCTCACGGCTGCCGCGCTTGGCTCTTTTTTCCAAATAATCCAACGTGTTCAGGGCAGCTATCTTCTCTGCGATTGCCAAGGTCACAAATTGATTCATAGAAATTTCTTCTAGTTTAGCAATTTCTTTCAAGTCACCATGCAGCGATTTTGGAAGTCTTAAACTCATCATGGTCATTGTAGTTCACCTATCTCCTCTAAGAATTCTTTTGGCGTAATAGCTTTCACACCAAATTTTTCCACACCAACGAAATCCTTCTGATTATACGTTACAATATAGGCGCATTGGGCAGCAACCGCCAACTCTAATAACATCTCATCACTCGCATCAGGAAGCTGAGGTCGCCAAAGAAAGTGAATTTGATGGTGATGAGACAACGCGCACAGAGCGTCAATCAAATCACTGACATCTTCTTGGGCCAATCCTAAGTCTACACGTTGGCGACGCAGCACCTCCTCGTACTCTAGGGCTAATGACACAGAAAGATGAATTTCAAAACTGCTAGTGCCAATCAAAGACATCAGCTTAGACGAAACCCCTCGTTTAGAACGTTGGGCAGAAATAATAACGTTAGTATCGATAACGACCTGTGGAATTTTCACGATGATATTATAGATGATATTACTTATAATATCAAGAGGTAAGCATGAGAAGATTTGACAAAATTCTATTGGTGGGGATTGGGATTGGCCTGGTGGCCGTGTGCCTTTTAGGGGGAGGATTCTGGGCAGTGACCTGGAGGGAGAGGCCTTTACGCGGCGAGGAATCGGCCCCTACCGGAACCCTTCCCCCAGCGGAGCAGGGTACCCCCCGGAGCCTCTCCCTCGCTACCGCCACGCCCAGCCCGTCACCGCCAGAGAAGTCTCCCACACCCGAAATCTCTCCCACTTCCCCCCAAAAAACAAACCTGGTTTTCACCTGCCAGGTGGAGGGCGTTTACCAAATTTGCCTCATGGGCGCGGACGGAAGCGGGCGGGTGCAACTGACCGAGGCAACCTTGACGAGCTTTTACGCCTCGATTGGGCCCGACGGAGAGCGGATTGTCTTCTCATCGATGCGCACGGGGGATTTCGAGATTTATGAGATGAGGATGGATGGGGGGAACCTGCGGCAACTGACGAGCGGGATTGGGGAATTATACGCTCCGGAAATTTCTCCCGACGGGACGCAGATTGTCTTTGCCAATCACATGGGCGATAATCAATCGGTTTGGCTTATGGATAGGGATGGGGGCAACCCGCGTTTGTTGTACGGCTCGGAGGAAAATGACCTTGACCCCACCTGGTCGCCCGATGGGGAGAAGATTGCCTTTGCCTCGGAGCAGTCGGGGGAGCGGCAGCTCTACGTGATGAACGCGGACGGGAGCGACGTGCAGCAGGTGACGGATTTGGCGGACATGGGCGGGCGGAGCAGCTTTTCGCCGGATGGGGGGCGGCTGACCTTTTATGCCGGGCCGGAGGGGGCGCACCAGATTTATACTATCAACATCGACGGAAACGGCTTGCAACAATTGACGTCTGTGGGGGATAATTTGGGGCCGTCCTGGTCGCGGGATGGGGCATGGATCGCGTTCACCTCGTACCGGGACGGGGACAACGAAATTTATCGCATCCGCCCTGATGGGACGGGGTTGACGCGCCTGACGGTGAACGTGGGGGATGATTGGCAGCCGAGGTGGGGGCGGTGAATCGAGAAAGACAACATTGACGTCAGCGAAAGCGTCAAAAAAATCAAAATCGAGGCGGAGTTTCCCCGCCTGATCGCCAAAACTAGGCTACAATAAACCCAGTAAGCGTTCACCACCCCGCCGGTCTAGTTTTGCCCTAGGGAAGGGGCTGAACGGTTACTTAATCCAAACAAACTTGGCTCATATGTAAAATCTGTGAAAGCGAGGTGACAGTCACTTGCGAAGTGACTGCCACCTCGCTACCACCTTTATCCAAAAGGAGAATATCCATGACTGACATTATCGATTACAAAATTTACGGCGACGACCTGCAGATGGTAGAAATCGAGCTTGACCCCCAAGAAGGCGTGCGCGCTGAAGTAGGGACCATGCTCTACATGGAAAAAGGCATCAAGATGCAAACCGGCACCGGCGGCGGCCTTTTCAAAGGCGTTAAGCGCATGTTCACCGGGGAGAGCTTTTTTATCACCACTTTCCAGAACAATGGGCGGGGGAAAAAGCACGTCGCTTTCGCAGCCCCTTACCCGGGCAAGATCATCCCCCTGGACTTATCAGCCGTGGGAGGCTCGTTCCTGTGCCAGCGCGATTCCTTCCTGTGCGCGGCGAGCGGCACGGAAATAGAGGTCGCTTTCCAAAAGAAATTAGGCGCGGGGTTGTTCGGCGGGGAAGGGTTCATCCTCCAACGCCTGGTGGGGAGCGGCTTGACCTTTGTCCACGCTGGAGGGACGATCATCGAAAAAGAACTCGCCCAAGGGGAGATTCTCAACGTCGATACCGGCTGCCTGGTGGCCTTCGCGCCCACGGTGGACTATGACATCGAATTCGTGGGCGGATTCACGAACGCCCTCTTCGGTGGAGAAGGACTCTTCTTGGCCAAGATGACCGGCCCCGGGAAGGTTTACCTGCAAAGCTTGCCGCTCTCCCGTCTGGCGGACCGCATCGCCTCGGCTTCTTTCTCCCAGTACCAGGGTGAGAAGAAAGGCGCTGCTGGGGTGGGCGGGAAACTTGTTGGTGATATTATTAGTGGGTTGTAGGTTGGGTACTGGATATTGGATATTAGGTAATTGGTCACCCTCCCATGTAGGGCGATTTGGTAAATCGCCTGTCGAAATGCCATTTCGACCTACATTTGGGAGAGGGAAGCGACCGGTTACGATATTAGAGATTGGAGGTTGGATAGCCCTGATTCCCTGTCCCCAATTCCAGCCCTTTCGCCTCTTGCCAAAACGCTTCCAGTTCCTCCAACGAATACGAAGAAAGCTCGCGTTCTTGGGCGCGGGCTTTTTTCTCTATGTAGGAGAAACGCTCTTTGAAGCGGAGGTTAGCTTCGCGCAGGGCGGATTCGGGGTCAACGTCGTACCAGCGTGTGAGATTGACAACGGCAAAAAGCAAATCGCCCAGTTCTGCCTGGCGGGATTCTTGGTCATGAGCGGTCTCCACTTCGGCCATTTCTTCGGCGATTTTTTCCAGCACCCCCGTGATCTCTGGCCAATCGAACCCCACCCGCGCGGCCCGTTTCTGGTAGGTAAAGGCCTGGGTTAGGGAGGGGAGGGCTAAGGGCACGCCATCCAGGACGCCTTTCTGCTGAGCACCGTTCTCGCGGCGCTCCGTAGCCTTGAGACGTTCCCAGTTCAAAATTACCTCTCCAGCCTCATCTAGCTCAAGATCACCAAAGACATGGGGGTGACGGCTACTTATTTTATTGTAAATACCCTGGATAACCTCGGCCATGGTGAACTCCCCATACTCACTGCCAATTTGGGCGTGGAGGACAATTTGCAGCAACAAGTCCCCAAATTCTTCCCGCATGGCGTCGGGGTCGTCATCGTCCAGGGCGGAGAGAACTTCATAGGTTTCTTCCAGGAGGTTGGGGCGCAGGGATTGGTGGTCTTGTTCCTTATCCCACGGGCAACCATCCGGCGCGCGGAGATGGGCGATAATCTCTTGAAAAGCTTCGAAGGATGTGCCCGGTCCCAGCGGCGGCACATAGAGGGAGGTGAGCAGGCCGATGTGGGGGCTGCGGTCGATTTGGTAGAGGGGGAGGTCTTCCACCATTTGGGAGGATGTCCCGGCCCCGTGCACCAAGCGGACGGGATGCTGGTCGGGATAGAGGGTCATCAGGGTGAGTTTAACGTTCGAGGCCACGCGGGGAGAGTAAATTTGGGCGATGAGGGCTGGGGCGTCGGGCGGGAAGGGAGGATGGTGAGCGTGGGCGATCTCCAACGCGTCCACCAGGGCGGTGTGCGGGAGGGGGTCAATGCCCAGCGCGGCGAAGGAGGGCTCCAGATAGCTGATTCCGGTCACGATGCGGACGGAAAGGTTGTGGGCGTTGGCCCGGCGCACGATCTCGGGCGTGGTCGCCTCGGCGGTGTAGGGGTCTCCCGGGACAGCGTAAACGACCCCCTGCGGGCGATGGCCCAAATCCAGGATGCGGCTGACAATCTCCCGGTAAACGGCCTCGAAAGATTCCTCCGCCTCATAAAGCTGATCAAAGGAATGAACGGTGAGGTGGGTGGGGAAGCCGTCCACGGTGGGGTGCTGGCGGGTGCGGAGATAGATCTCCGAAATCTCGTTCAGGATTTGCCAAGCCTGGCGGGTTAGGAGGTGAGGGTCTCCCGGCCCCAAGCCGAGGATGGTGATTTGTGGGGGGGATACGGGTGTAGTCGCCATGTGATTTCCCAACTAGAAACGCGGAGAACACCAATCCCCCCTTTCGTGTCCTCCGCGTTATTGTCAATGAGAGGGTGTTCTTTTAAGAATTAACGCCCATCCCGTTGTATGTGAATTAAATTTAGCGCTTGGTGTAGGTAGGGGCCTTGCGGGCACGTTTGAGACCTGGTTTCTTGCGTTCCTTGGCCCTATCGTCACGGGTAAGGTATCCACCTTGGCTCAAGGTTGGCCTCATGTCGGGGTCCATGTCTAGTAAAGCGCGTGCCAATCCCAAACGAACGGCGTCTGTTTGTCCGGTAACACCACCGCCTCGAACATGGACACTTACATCAAAGTCAGCCCGGTTATAGTCTGTGGCCGTAAAAGGACCTAAAATGGTGTCAGTATCACCCATGCGAGTAAAATACTCCTCTAAGGTTTTTTCGTTGACAATAAATTCGCCAGAACCGTTCATAATCCGCACGCGACAAGTGCTTGTCTTGCGGCGGCCAACACCTTCAAAATATTCCGTCATAATAACTCCTTAATTTCCTGCTCCTAATAATCTGCGGCGCTTCCAGGCGCTTTCATGGAAACCCGCCCAGGGTGCGCGCATGATGACATTAGGGTAAAACTTCGTCAATTGGTTTCGGTTTTTGGGCCTGATGAGGGTGTTCAGGGCCAGCGTAAACTTTTAATTTCTTCCGCAAACGGCGCCCCAATCGATTGTGGGGAAGCATGCCCTTGACAGCATGTTCGATGACACGCTCGGGTTTGGTGGCAAGTTGATCACGGAGGGTTATTTGTCTTAATCCGCTGGGGTAGCCAGTATTGCGAAAATATATTTTCTGGTCTAATTTTTTGCCAGTGACAACTACGTGTTCGGCATTAACGACGACCACAAAATCCCCCATATTTACACCAGGGGTAAAAGTTGGTTTATGTTTTCCCAAGATAAGGCTGGCAATTTGGGATGCCAGCCGCCCAAGGTTTTGGTCTTTGGCATCTACCAAAACCCAGTCATGGGAAACATCATCAGGTTTAGGGTAAAACGTTTTCTTCACAATCATCCGCTCCACATATTCTAATTATAAACTTATTCAACTATAGCTAGTTTAGCCATAGACCACTTTTTTCAAGGTAAGACCTTGAGGTGGGGCTAATCCCGGGGCGGGTGGGCCAGCCGGGTTTTGTAGATAATGCATAATAGCATCTGTTTTCTCTCTCTCTTGGCCGATGGCAACTAGCACTTCTACAATGTGCCGCACCATGTGGTATAGAAAAGCATTTCCACAGACCTCGAAGAGGTATTCATCTTCTTTTTGTTGCCAAGAGACTGACCGTATCTCTCGGGTTGTGCTGCCACCCTCTTTATGAGGGCTACCAAAAGCCGCAAAATCGTGAACGCCAAGCAAGTGCTGAGAGGCAACTTCTACACGCTCTACATTCAGCGGGGGCCAAATTCGCCATGCGTACCGCTCGCGCAAAGGGTCCCGGACAGGAGCAGAATAAATACGATATTGGTAACAGCGCTCCTGGGCTTGGAAACGGGGATGAAACTCAGCCCCGGTTCGTTTGACTTCTCTCAGGGCGATATCCCGAGGGAGATGTGAATTCAATGCCCTTTGGAGGTCACCTTCAGAATGGTTCCAAGCTAAATCAAAGGCGATCGTTTGTCCGGAAGAATGAACCCCAGCATCGGTGCGGCCCGCAAACAAAACGGAATTTCCTGGCGGCCAATCTAGGTGACGTAAAGCTTCTTCTACCTCACCCTGTACGGTTCGGATTGGGGGAGCTTGACGCTGTGAGCCGTGGAAACGGGTTCCATCGTAAGCGAGTATGGCTTGGTAACGTGCAGTGGTTCTATTCTTCGACAAGTTCGAGGATCACCATGTCAGCAGAATCGCTCCGCCGAGGGGGAAGCTTGATCATCCGTGTGTAACCACCTGGTCGATCGAGATAACGAGGGGCGATGTCCTCAAAAAGTTTTTTGACGATCACTTTGTCATTATCTATGCGAGCTGCTGCTCGCCGACGGGCATGAATTTGTTGAGCAGGCTCAGAATCGTGAGCACGCTTGGCAATGGTTATCAATTTTTCGGCTGGACGCCGAATAAATTCAGCCTTAGCACGTGTAGTCCGAATGCGCTCATGCTCAAAAAACTGCTTGAGCATAGTGCGACGCAAAGCGTTCCGTTGCGCAGGTGTTCGATTAAGTATTTTTCCAGCAACCTTATGTCGCATCGTTATTCTCCACTCTTTCTCCCTCTTCATTGAGGAAGCCATGTTCTAATAATCTTTCTTGCAATTCAGCCAAACTTTTCACGCCAAAATTGCGTATGGAAAGCAGGGCATCATCGCCTTTATCTTGTAACTCCAACACATCACCAACGGTGGTTATTCCCGTACGCTTGAGGGAGTTGAAAACCCGCACGGAGAGGTCTAGTTCCTCAATAGGAATCTCGATCTCTTCTTCTTCCGGCTCGGCTTTTATCACTTCCTCGGCCATGGCAACCACAGACTCAGCGGTAATACCGGCCAAGTGCTGTAAATGCAGCATTAGTGTTTGCGCACTGGTGCTCAGGGCCTCTTCGGGTTCAATGGTTCCATCTGTCCAGATTTCAATGGTCAGGTTATCATACTTTGAACTTTGCCCAACACGAGCTGAGGAAATCTCCCAATTGACACGCCGGACAGGATTATATATACTATCCACCGGAAGCTCGCCGATCGGAAGCCGGTCTGTGTGCTCCTCAGCGGGCACATAACCTCGACCTCGGCCAACTGTCATTTCTATGGACAACGGTGTCTCGCGTCCATCTACTGTCAAAATATAAAGATCAGGATTGACAATCTCTACCTCAGGGGGAACAACAATATCTGCTGCGGTAACAACACCTTCTCCTTCAATTTCTAAATAGAGATTGGCAAAATCGCCTTCGTGTAATTTTAGGCGTAATTTTTTAAGGTTAAGCATCAAGCGCAGAACATCTTCCCGCACGCCTTCGATTGTATCGTATTCATGATCAACCTCAACGATGCGAATTGATGTTATCGCCGCCCCTTCTAGCGAGGATAACAAAACGCGCCGCAGTGCATTGCCAAGCGTGACTCCGTACCCGCTTTCCAAGGGTTTAATCTCATATTTTCCATACGCTTGAGCCTCTGCCGTGCGCCCAATCTTTGGCACTACCATATCGTTCATTCTTAACATGGTTCACCTCCCATAATCCACTCGCTCTTCCAGATAGAAGACACGACTAGCGAGAATAGTACTCAACAATAAGCTGCTCGTCCAAGCTGCCGCTGATTTCCGATCGGTCAGGAAGGCGCACAACTTTTCCAGACAAGTTGTCCAAATTACGATTCACCCATTCTGCAGGAGTACGGTTTTCAGCCTCTTTCTTCAATCCTTTAAAAAAGGTGCGCTTCTTAGAAGTTTCTCGAACCGTAATTTCATCTCCTGGGGAGAGGGTCATGGAAGGCACATCTGTACGCCGGGTATTAACATCGAAATGGCCATGAGCTACCAACATACGTGCCTGAGGACGACTAGCAGCGTAACCTAAACGGTAAACGGCATTGTCGAGACGCATCTCCAAAAGTTGGAGTAGGTTGAAACCTGTTAAACCTCGTTGTTTAAGGGCAATTTGGTAATAACGCCGGAATTGACGCTCAGAAACATCGTAAATACGGCGTGCTTTCTGTTTTGCCCTTAATTGGCGGGAGAAATCCGATTGACGGCTCCGGCGGTATTGTGATCCGTATCCGTGTTCTCCGGGGGGGTAACTACGACGCTCGAAAGCACATTTCTGAGAATAGCAACGCTCTCCTTTAAGAAACAGCTTTTCGTTTTCTCGCCGGCACACTTTGCACTTTGGCCCACGATATCTTGACATAAAACTTTCCTCTTCTTTAAAACTAAGTAATTATAACTCTATTTATTTAATCTTCAGACAATTCCTAAAGACAATTTCTAAATGCGGCGTTTCTTTGGGGGACGGCATCCATTATGAGGAACTGGGGTCACATCGGTAATGGCAAGTATCTTCAATCCCATGGCTTCCATAGCTCGCAGGGAAGCTTCACGTCCGGGCCCGGGGCCTTTAATAAAAGCTTCAACTTCGCGCAAACCCATGCCCATTGCCGTCTTGATAGCCTCGTTTGTCGCCAAGCGAGCCGCAAAAGAGGTGCTTCGGCGTGAACCATCAAAACCCAAAGACCCTGAGCTGCTCCAACAGACTGTGTTTCCTTGGTTGTCTGTCACAGTAATAATCGTGTTGTTAAATGTCGCTTGGACATGAACTTGCCCAGTCGATATTTTACGTTTTTTTCGACCTGATTTACGTTTCTTTTTAGCCATTTTACCTCTTAGACTACCTAACTTATCACTTTATTTCGTAACTACTCAGGTGTCATTTCGAACGAAGTGAGAAATCTTGTATTCGATAGCAAAGATTTCTCCTCGTTCCTCGTCGAAATGACAATGGGTGAGTAGTTACTTTATTTCTATGCAAATTATGTCTTCTGCATACCACGCCGACGACCACGCCCAGCAACAGTTTTCTTGGGGCCTTTACGCGTGCGCGCGTTTGTCCGGGTTCGCTGGCCATGAACTGGCAACCCTCGTCTATGACGAATACCGCGATAGCAACCAATTTCCACCAGACGCTTGATATTCATCTGTACTTCACGACGCAAATCACCTTCAACCTTGTATTCTTTGTTAATGCGTTCACGGATAGAAGTAATTTCTGAACCAGTCAGATTTTGAACCCGTTTATCAGGATCAATCTCTAAGGTCTCTAAAATCTCTAAAGACCGGGTACGACCAATTCCATAAATATAGGTTAAACCAATCTCAACCCTTTTATTACGTGGTAAATCAACACCTTCAATACGAGCCATATTTATTTATCCTTGCCGTTGCTTATGTTTCGGATTCTCACAAATAACGTAAACTCTACCTTTACGCCTTACAATCTTACACTTATCACAGCGTTTTTTTACAGAAGAAGATACTTTCATAATCTCACACTCTCTTTTTCCTATTAGCATTTCTTCGCCAACCAAGGGGTCAGCCAAAGACGCAATTATACTTAATCTATGCCTTCTAGTCTAGGGCAAACCCTAAAACCAAAATAATTTTTCCAATTTACAATCTTGTCAATATCAATGGTTCATCTCCAGTGACAGCGACGGTGTGCTCAAAATGAGCTGTCAAAGAATTATCTCTGGAGACAACGGTCCATTGATCTGCCAGCACGCGTGTGCGCGGTGTGCCCGCTAAAACCATTGGCTCAAGGGCGATGGTCATTCCCTTTTTCAATCGCGGACCAGTGCCAGGGGTTCCAAAATTCGGGACCTGGGGCGCTTCGTGCATTTCACGCCCTACGCCATGTCCCGTATACTTACGCGGCACATGATAGCCATGCCCTTCAACGTGTTTCTGAATGGCGGATGATACATCTCCCAAACGATGCCCCTGGCGCATCTGCGCAATTCCTTTAGCAAGGGATTCCCGGGTCACACGTATCAAACGCTCGGCTTCCTTAGAAATTTCACCCACCCCAATGGTGAAAGCGGAGTCACCGACAAAACCGTCCAGGGTTGTTCCGCAATCTATAGAAACAATATCACCGGCCTTCAAAACACGGCCGCTGGGGATACCGTGAACCATTTCACGATTAACGCTCACCGTCAAAGTGGCCGGATACGGATAGGGGCCGGGGTATCCTTTGAAAGTCGGCTTACCACCATGATCGCCGATCACGGTATAAGCCACTTCATCTAACGCAGCCGTAGTGACACCAGGACGAATGATGGACTTTACTTCTTCCAACGCTGTGGCATTAACACGACCCGCAACTCGCATCTTGGCTATTTCGGCTTGGTCTTTGACGTAGATTCTTCGGCTCATCTCTTATGTGGTGGCGCAAATTATTTTAAAGATCAACGGACTAATAAAGTCTCATCGTACCCGTGCAATTTCAATTCAGCATCGATGTTCTGGAATGTATCACGCACCACACCAACCACAATCAACAAACCTGAAGAAGCAACCAACATAGTTCCTGATCCAGTTGCGGGGAAAATTAAGCCAATCATAAAAGGTGTTACGGCCACAAATCCCAAGAAAAACGCTCCTGGGAAGGTTATGCGCCGCAAAACCCTTGTTAGATATTGCTGCGTACGTGCCCCGCGACTAACGCCAGGTATCTGTGCCCCAGAACGCTTTAGGTTCCGTCCATAATCCTGTTGAGCAAATAACACGTCCGTATAGAAGAACGTGAAACCTACCACCATGACGAAATAGATAAGCCAATACCAAGGGCTGGTCCCGCCAAAAAGATTTTGGATATTGGTGGCCAAATTAGCCACCCAAGCCGTTTCAGAAGTCATAAAGAAACTGGCAATAATAGCCGGGAAGGTAAGCAATGATTGAGCAAAGATCAAAGGGATCATGCCGGCCATATTGACTTTCAAAGGAAGTGAACCTCTAACTGGCATAGACATGCGCCGCCCCACTCTCCGGCCCGGATACATGACAGGGATATTCCGCTGCCCTTGTTGCACAAATACAATGGCAAAAATAATCAGGAGCGTGAAAACAACCATAAAACTCATCACTACCCAACGGCTTTCAGGGACACTCATTATGCGCACAAAATTCTGGGGAATACGGGAGACAATCCCGGCAAAAATCAGCAAAGATAAACCCTGATTGCGAATACCATACTCCGAGATGAGTTCACCAAGCCAAATAGCAAACATGGTTCCCGCTGTCATACTAGAAATGATGGCCAAAGTTGGCAAAAGCGAACTTCCACTAAATCCAAAATTACTGATGATCGCTCCTCCTGCTAAAGAGGAGAAGATACGTATCTGGCCAACGGCCTGAAGGGCAGCCATGGGAACAGCCAGGACATAGGTCCATTTTTCCATCCACTTACGCCCTTCTTGAGGATCCTCCTCCATTCTCCGCTGCAAAGCAGGGATAACGGGGACAAGAAGTTGCAAGATAATTTGCGCCGTAATATAAGGATAAACACCCATCGCCAGCACAGAAAAATTTGAAACCGTACCACCCGAAAGCATATCCAAAATGCCAATGAACGTTCCTGCGGCTCCACCACCAGACATAATTTGAGCTATGCGGGCGCGGTTAGCGCCAGGAATAGGCACGTGAGAAGCAAGACGGTAGATCACCAAAATAGCTAGGGTAATTAACAACTTGCGGCGGATATCTTCTGCTTTCCACAAATATCGCCAAGCCGAGCGCTTCATAGAATTTTTCTCCTTGTTATAAGCCTCATATAATCAGGCAAGTTTAACTGTTGTCAATAATTTCTACACTGCCACCAGCGGCTTCGATCTTTGCGCGGGCACCTTTTGTAAAACGATGCGCACGCACAGTCAGAGAAACATCAATTTCACCTCGTCCCAAAATGGCAACCGCTTCTTCTGCACTAGAGATAAGACGAACTTTTTCTAATACTTCGGGAGTGATTTCCGTACCTTCTGGGAAAAGCGCCAAATATTCCACGTTTACTTCCTGATATTCGGTGCGGTGAGGGGGCGTAAAGCCTCCTTTTTTCGGGAAGCGGCGGAAGAAAGGCGTGTCTCCACCTTGGTGCCAAAGGGGAACACCGCCACCACTGCGGGCATTTTGCCCTTTTGTGCCGCGACCGGCCGTTTTTCCGTAACCGGAACCGCGTCCACGCCCCACCCGTTTACGATTCTTTTTCGCACCTTCGTTTGGTTTTAAATCATGTAGTTTCATATTCACTACCTATTAATTAACGTCTTCTACTTGGATAAGGTGGCTCACAAGGGTAAGCATTCCTTGTAAACTCTCACTATCTTTGCGTTCCACTATTTGGCCCACGCGCTTCAGGCCCAAAGCCTCAAGTGTTTTTCTTTGGCGTTTATTACGCCCAATGGGACTTTTTAATAATTTGATTCGAACTTGGGATGATTTCTTTGTAGCCATATGTCTATTCCCTACTCCAGAAGGGAGTTACTCTTTCGATGTCAACGCCTCTTTTAGCGGCTTCATCGCGAGGATCTTTCATCTGCTCTAGAGCATGAACTGCAGCAGCGGCAATATTCAAGGCATTATCGCTGCCCAGAGACTTAGTCAAAATATCAGAAATACCGGCAACTTCTACAACAGCGCGTACACTGCCAGCAGCAATCACGCCAGTCCCTTCCGAGGCTGGTTTCAATAAGACCTTTGCGCCACCAACTTTCCCAATTACTTTGTGGGGAATGGTTGTTTCAAAAACAGCCACGCGGTGCATATCATCACGTGCTTTAGAAGCCGCTTTTTTAATGGCATCGGGTACAGAGTTTGCCTTTCCCATGCCCATGCCAATATTTCCTTTATTATCCCCGACGACCATCGTCACCCGGAAAGAAAATCTGCGCCCACCTTTAACAACGGTAGCAACACGCCTAATATCAACGATGCGCTCGTCTAGTTCTCGTTTTTGTTTCTTCTTATAACCGTTACTCATATCCTTCTCCTGGTCAATCGCCTAGAACTCTAAACCGCCTTCGCGAGCGCCTTCAGCCAAGGCTTGCACACGACCAATGTATTTAAAGCCACCGCTATCAAAGACGACTTTCTCGATACCTTTCTCCAAGGCTCGCTTGGCGACAGCCTGCCCAACCAAGCGGGCTTGTTCAGTCTTTGTCAAGTCTTCTAATTCGCTCCGCAATTCGCTATCAAGTGTTGAAGCAGACACCAAGGTGTGTGCATTCAAATCATCAATAACTTGAATATAAATTTCATTCAAACTACGATATACGCTTGCACGGGGGCGAACAGGTGTTCCAAAAATATTGCGACGAACACGTTTATGCCGTCGAATACGAGCGGAAGCACGTGATTCTTTCTTTGCCATATTACACCACCTTCCCTACCTTGCCAGCCTTGCGGCGAATGTATTCACCACTGTACCTAATTCCTTTGCCCTTATAAGGCTCGGGCGGCCGTACTTTGCGAATATCAGCAGCCACTTGACCAACTCGTTGTTTATCATAACCTCGGACTGTGATCTTGCGGGATTTCTCAGTGACCTCGAAGGTGATACCCTTGGGAGGTACTATCTCCACTGGGTGAGAATATCCCACGTTCAGCACCAAGTTGCTGCCTTGTAAATTTGCACGGTAACCCACGCCAACCAGCTCTAAATTTTTTAGAAAGCCTTCTGATACGCCAATAACCATGTTATTTAATAACGCACGAGTAGTTCCATGCAAGGCCCGTATTTCCCGGTCATCAGAAGGACGTGTGACAACAATCTGTCCTTCTTCGAGGGCAATTTCAAGAGAGGAAGAAAAAGTATATTCCATCTCTCCTTTGGGGCCTTTAACACGCACGCGCGAGCCATTGATTTTTATATCTACGCCAGATGGAACCTCAACTGGCAAACGACCAATTCGTGACACAGCTTATTCTCCTTGACAGTAGAAAGTCATCTTAAATGACCACCTACAATCTAATTACCAAACTTTGCAAATGATCTCTCCGCCCACGCCCAATTTACGCGCTTGGCGACCAGTCATTACGCCTTTCGATGTCGTTAGAATAGCAATGCCCATCCCGGACAATACGTAGGGAATGTCATCCTTGCCAACATAAATCCGTTGGCCTGGCACACTCACACGTTCAATATTGGTGATCACGGGACGTTTATGCCGATGTTCTCCGACATACTTCAATCCAATCTTCAGGACCTTAAAACCTGTGGCCTCATCATCGACAACTTCATGACTACTGACAAAGCCTTCCTTGTCTAAGATATCCGCAATCGCCGCTTTCATCTTCGAGCTTGGCATCGCCACATGGGGATGCTCAGCAAGTACAGCATTACGGACACGGGTTAACATATCAGCAATCGGATCACTAAAACTCATTATTTATCCTCCACACAGCTTACCAAGACGACTTGACAACGCCAGGTATCTTTCCTTCTAGGGCTAATTCGCGAAAACAAATTCGGCACAAACCAAACCGGCGCATATAACCACGCGGGCGGCCGCATTTCTTACAGCGATTCACCTCACGCACCTTATATTTACGCTCTTTTTCCCGTGCAATCATACTTTTCTTAGCCATCTTTATCTTTCCTCCTTGAACGGCATGCCAAGAATCCGCAACAACTCTCGTCCTGCTTCATCATCTTCTGCTGTCGTAACAATGCTAACTCCAAATCCACGTACGTTTTCTACCTGATCATAATCTATCTCAGGAAATACCAACTGTTCGCGAAGACCCAGGGTATAATTTCCCCGTCCATCAAAAGCATGGGGAGAAACACCACGGAAGTCACGCACACGGGGTAAGGCCACATTGATCAAACGGTCCAAAAAGGCCCACATCCGCTTACCGCGTAAAGTTACAGTTACACCAATAGGTTCTCCCGCGCGAAGTTTGAAGTTTGCTATATTTTTGCGCGACTTGGTGATGATGGGCTTCTGCCCTGTCATCGTGGTCACATCACGCACAGCCTCATCTAAAGCTTTTGTATTTTCCAAGGCCTCGCCTACACCTACGTTGACGACAACCTTTCCAATGCGAGGAACTTGCATCACATTCTCTAAATTCAAGTTCTCTTTCAAGCCCGTAACGGCCTCATTCAAATAAAGTTCTTTCAATCTGTTCATGTTTTCGCTCCAAGTGCTCAGTCAATCACCGCATGGCAACGTTTACAAACCCGGTGAGCTTCGCCATCCTCGCGTTTAATACCTACTCGGGTAGGCTCATCGCACTTAGGACAAACAAGCATCACGTTTGAGATATGTACGGGGCCTTCTAACTCAATAATTCCAGGGGTCATAGAGCGACCTTGAGTTTGAATCTGACCCTGGTGTTTCTTGCGAAGATTAACACCTTGTACACTAACGCGTTGTTTTTTACGATAAACCTTGATTACTTCACCACGTTCGCCTTTATCGTCAGCGCGTCCGCTAATGACCTCAACTAAATCGCCTTTCCGTAATTTGTATTTCACTATTATCACTCCTGCTTCACTAGCTCTCTAAATGGTCTCCGGCGCCAAAGAAACAATTTTCATAAATCCTTTGTCACGGAGTTCACGAGCTACGGGACCAAAAATACGCGTCCCGCGAGGGTTGGTTCCATCCGCATCTAAAATGACAACAGCGTTATCATCAAAGCGGATAGAAGAACCGTCATTGCGCCGCCACTCTTTTGCCGTGCGTACAACTACGGCGTGGACAATTTCGTGCGCCTTGACCGAACCACCGGGAGACGCCATGCCTATAGAGCCAACTACAATATCTCCAATGCGAGCATAACGGCGTACAGAGCCACCCAGCACACGAATCACTTGCAAGGTGCGCCCCCCGGAGTTATCAGCAACTTTTACTCTCGACTCTTGTTGTATCATCGCTTTCTCCGTTTAGTCTTCGGCGCCAGCAACACTGCGGCTAAGTATCTCTTCAACCACCCAGCGCTTGCGTTTGGAAATAGGTTTAGATTCAACCATCTTAACCTCATCACCCATTTCACAGCCTAATTCATCGTGCGCCATTACTTTATTATGTCTATCAATAACCTTTTTATACATACGGTGTCGGTATCTGCGAGCAATACGTACTACTACCGTTTTTTGCATTTTATTACTTACAACGACACCCGTTAACCGACGACGATTACTGCTCATACTTCACCTTCCCTTACCTCTTTTATCTCACGCTCTCGCAGAATGGTCAGGTAACGAGCAATCAAGCGCCGCGTATAACGTAAGCGTGTATAATCTAATAACTCGCCTGTAGCCTGCTGAAAACGCAGATTCATCAACTCTTCGCGAGCCTCGTCCAAACGTATTTGTATTTCTTCTTTTGATAAAGCTCGAATTTCTTCAGCTTTCATGCGTTTTCTCCTAACCTATTTCATCACGCTGAACAATTTTTGTCTTAATAGGCAGCTTATAGGAAGCCCTTCGAAGGGCTTCTTTAGCTACCTCACCATCAACTTCGCCGCCAATTTCAAAAAGAATCCGTCCTGGCTTGACAACAGCGGCCCAATATTCCACATCACCTTTCCCTTTACCCATCCGGCTCTCTGCCGCACGTTTCGTAATAGGCTTATCGGGAAATATTCGTATCCAAACCTTACCTCGTCGACGCATAGAACGGACCATAGCTCGGCGGGAGGCCTCAATTTGTCGAGAACTGACCCAAGCAGGTTCTAAAGCTTGTAATCCGTACTCTCCAAAATGGACTTCTGCTCCTCTACGAGCTTTGCCTTTCATGCGACCACGCATCTGTTTCCGATACTTTACACGTTTTGGCATCAACATGATTCCAACTACCTCTCTTCTTTCTAAACCAAGTTAACTTGGCTCAGAATCATCTACTTACATACACACCATCATGGTCTGCGACTTCTTCATCATCTTCTAGGCCAGGAACAACTTCGCCTTTATAAATCCACACTTTGACGCCAATGCTTCCATAAGCAGTCGCAGCCTCTGTCATGGCATAGTCAATATCTGCCCGCAAAGTCTGGCGTGGTACACGGCCTTCTCGCATATGAATTGTACGAGCCATTTCAGATCCACCCAAGCGGCCAGCGACTTCTACCCGAACCCCTTCCGCTCCCTGGCGCATAGAGCGTTGAATGGTACGGCTCATTGCCCTGGAGAAGCTAATTCGGCTCTCGAGTTGGCGAGCTACATTCTCAGCCACCAAATGAGCATCCAAATCCGGGTTCTCTATTTCTTCAATATCCAAATCTATTTTTTCACCTTCTAATTCTTCTAACAGGCGCCGCAATCTTTTAACATTCACGCCTTTCCGGCCAATTAAGACACCCGGTTTTGAGGAATGTACAATAAGATTAACTTTACCCGGGAACCGTTCGATTTCAATCCGAGAAACACCAGCCCGTGGTGCTTCCTCGTAAATTAATTCGCGGATAGCTAGATCTTGATGCAATTGATCTATATACTTTTCGCCTTCAGCATACCAGCGGGCGTCCCACGTTCGAGTTATATTCAAACGGAATCCAATAGGATGAACTTTACGACCCATAATATCTCCTACATATTGCGTATTTTCTCATTATCTACTCAATTGTCACTCTACTCTAATTCCCGTTCTCGAAGAGAGATGGAAATATGAGATGAACGACGCAAACGAGGTTTCACTCGTCCTCGAGCACCAAAGCGGCGCCATTTACGTGTTGGCCCCTCATCAGCAACGATTTTATGAATATACAAATCATATCGATTGAGACCAAAGTTGTTCTCAGCATTTGCTATCGCGGAAGAAATCAATTTAGAAACCGGTTGAGCCGCTTTTTTTGTTACAAATTGCAACATATCCAGGGCATCCACCACATCTTTACCACGTACCAAATCCACAACCAAGCGGGCTTTTTGAGCAGAAACTGGAACATGTCGAAGCTTGGCTTTTATATCTCGTTCCATTTATGCCTCCTCTTGTGCAGCCGCTTTCTTCTCAGCAGCATCTCTCATAGCCGCGGCTCTGCCTGTTGTGTGTCCACGGAAGGTGCGCGTAAGAGCGAACTCGCCCAAACGGTGTCCCACCATGTTTTCAGTAATATAAATCGGAACATGGCGGCGACCATCATGGACTGCTATCGTATGCCCCACTAGTTGGGGATAAATAACACTCGCCCGGCTCCAAGTCCTAAGCACTTTCTTTTCACCACGTTCATTCATGACTTCTATTTTTTTCAATAATTTAGGGTCTATAAAAGGCCCTTTTTTAAGCGATCGTGACATACTTCCGTCTCCTAAATACTAACGACGTTTCTTGCCTTCTCGGCGATCGCGAACAATGTACTTGCTCGTGCGCTTGTTTCGCCTGGTCTTCTTGCCCAGTGTCCTTTTGCCCCAAGGGCTTTTCGGACTGGGCATACCAATGGGTGATCTGCCCTCACCACCCCCATGGGGATGGTCGCGGGGAGACATAGCGGAACCTCGCACCGCTGGGCGGAAGCCTCTGTGCCGTTTGCGTCCCGCTTTCCCCAACTTAATGCTGCTATGTTCCACATTTCCAACCTGGCCAATAGTAGCATAACATTCTTGGAGAATAAGGCGAATCTCACCGGAGGGTAAACGCACCTGCGCGTAACGGCCCTCCTTGGCTACTACACGAGCAGATGTCCCCGCCGAGCGAACCAACTGCCCGCCTTTCCCTTTCTGCAACTCAATATTGTGAATGCGCGTTCCAGAAGGGATATTACGAATTGGCAAACAATTTCCAGGAGAAATTTCCGTTTCTTCTCCAGACAATATTGTGTCTCCAACCCGCAACCCAACGGGGGCGATAATATATCGTTTCTCGCCATCAACATAATTTAATAAAGCTAAACGAGCAGTACGGTTGGGATCATACTCAATAGCAGCCACTCGTGCCGGGATATCAAATTTATTACGTTTGAAATCTACAGCTCGATATTTGCGTTTGTGCCCGCCGCCCCGATGCCGAACGGTAATTCGGCCGTGCACATTTCGTCCGCCACTTTTGCTTAATGAGCTTACCAAGGACCGTTCCGGTTTCTTTTTGGTAATTTCATCAAATGTGTAACCAGTTCGCCCCCGCATACCCGGGGTGACCGGTTTATATTTTTTTACTGCCATTATCGAACTCCTTCGAAGGCTTGGATAGTATCCCCATCCGCTAAGGTAACAATAGCCTTTTTGTACGCACTGCTGCGAATCTGCATTCTCCGGCTCTGAGGACTTCGACTCCGCTTCGCGGGCATGATCATGGTGTTGACTTTTTTGACTTCAACATCAAATAAAACTTCTACAGCTTCCTTGATCATTCGTTTATTTGCGTCAAGTGGCACTTCAAAGGCATACTGGTTCAATTTTCTAAATTGATGTGCTGATTTTTCTGTTATTATTGGACGCCGCAAAACATCATAAATCGAGGTCATCATCCACCTCCGGTTCTAAGTTTAAAAGAATTCTATCTATACTTGGACGCACCATAATGACCTTCTCATAGCCCAGCAAGTCTCCGATATTCAAATAATCGACCAATAAAATTTTTGCATCAGGTAAATTACGAATTGCCCGGCTCAAAAGTTCGTATTCTTCGTTTTTCTCAGAGAAAACCAACAAAACACTCTCTTCTCCGGCCAATTGCTCTAAGGCTTGCGCCATCAAGCGTGTCTTGGGGGCCTCCAAAGAGAATTCGTCAACAATGAACATTTCCTCAGCCGACCATTTAGCAGAGAGAGCTGACCGTAAGGCAGCCCGGCGCATTTTGCGAGGCATATTTTTCCTATATGAACGTGGTTTAGGGGTGAAAACCTTACCACCACCAACCCACTGCGCGGCCCGGATAGAACCCTGGCGCGCCCGTCCAGTCCCTTTCTGACGCCAAGGCTTACGCCCGCCGCCTGAAACTTCACTCCGCCCCTTTGTGCTATGCGTTCCCAACCGTTTGTTCGCCATTTGCCGAACAAAAGCCTGGTGCATCAAATCTATTCGTATGGGGGCATCAAAAATTCCTACCGGTAAATCTATGGTATCAACTTTTTTACCCTGCATATTGATGACATTTACTTCCATAATCTTTTTGCTCCAACAAGTTATTGTTTCCGTGCTGCTATGATAGTTACCAAGCCGCCCTTTGGGCCAGGCACGGAACCACGAACAGCTATTAGATTGCGCTCAGGGTCAACTTTTGCTACCAACAAATTTTGGGAAGTTACCCTGTGATTTCCCATCCGGCCGGGCATTCGCTTTCCTTTGAATACACGACCTGGAGTCGAGGTTGCCCCAATTGAACCTGGGGCACGCAAACGATCTGACTGACCATGTGTTTTTGGTCCGCCAGAGAAACCATAGCGCTTTACTACACCCGTGAAACCACGACCTTTGGCTTTTCCGACCACGTCAACATATTCACCCTCTTCGAAAACATCCACAGAGAGTTTTTGACCGGCTTCTAACTCTTCTTTGGTTCGAAACTCGCGAAGGTATTTTAGAGGAGGCAAATCGTTCTTTTTCAAGTGACCAATCTCGCCGCCAGTTAAACGCTTAGGGTTTGTTTCTTCAAAACCCAATTGCACAGCAGAATATCCATTATTTTCAACTGTGCGCACCTGTGTTACATAACAAGGCCCAGCTTCAATGATGGTAACAGGAACAGAGTTCCCCATATCATCAAAAACCTGGGTCATTCCAACTTTTTTACCAATAAGCCCTTTCATCTCAATTTTTCTCCTACTATTCAAAATATGTCGGGGACTGTCAGCTAGGGCTTAGCTACATCATCCCCAGATAACGCAGTTAGACATTTCCCCGTGAACATGTATACATTTTATGTTCTCGATATAAATATCTCTTACACTATCCTCAAACTTAAGTAATCTCGCTAGTAAATACGACTTGTAATGATCTCTGCAAACTTAAATTTTTATCTCGATATCTACACCGGCCGGAAGATTCAATCGCATTAACATGTCGATAGTCTGGGAATCAGGTTCCACGACATCAATGAGGCGATTGTGAGTCCGAATTTCAAAGTGTTCATGTGAATCTTTATGAACAAATGTAGAACGCCGCACCGTAAATTTTTCAATCTTGGTGGGGAGAGGCACTGGCCCTACAATACGTGCCCCTGTGCGTTCAGCAGCATCAACAATCCGTTTAGCTGACTGGTCCAGAACTTTATGATCATATGCTTTTAGGCGAATGCGTATTTTTTGTTTAGTCATTATATTTACTCTTTAAGTGCAGTGACAACGCCTGCGCCTACGGTGAGACCACCTTCACGGATTGCGAAGTCGCCTCCTTCTTCCAAGGCGATGGGCACTATCAACTCGACGTCCATGTTCACATTGTCTCCGGGCATGACCATCTCTACCCCTTCCGGCAACTGAATCTCTCCCGTCACGTCTATGGTCTTGATGTAGAATTGCGGTCGATAGCCTGTGAAGA
>JAANWX010000095.1 GCA_018263575.1 Chloroflexota bacterium
AGACCTCCGAGGTTTCAGAGCCGGTGATCCGTCAACAACATTTTAGCGCACACATTATAGTCCTGCTACTTCTCTCTGCGCGCTTATCAAACGTCGAGTCACCTGACTACCGACAATGGCACACCCATCCGTGGAGAGGTGGTGGCCAGCAGCGACATCAAAAAGCACGCGATAATGGGATCATCTCCCAAGAGCCATTTGCTTTTTTTCATAAACGACCTCATTGAAACGAAAGAGGATCGCTGTCCCCGCAACGATCCTCTGATTTCTACCTCTTCCGCTAAAGATTAGCCTTCTGGAGGAGCGGGGATGAAACCTTCTTTCTTCATCATCTCCGTTAAGCCCCGAGAACGCTTAATAACTTTCGTGGCATTCTCAAAAAGCTCCTCGTAGGTCTTCTCAAGGGTAGCAACCCCCTGTTCTTGCGCCTTCATGCCGACAGCCGCTGCTTCACGAGGATAAACTTCCCAATCGTCCATGGTGGGGAGGAGATGTTCCTCATCCAACTCGTCGCCAATTTGATCAGCTAAGGCTTCTGCGGCAGCGAAGCACATTTCATCTGTGATGGTGGTAGCGCGCACATCCAGCGTGCCCCGGAAAATGCCCGGGAAACCCAGAGAATTGTTGACCTGGTTGGGGAAATCAGAGCGCCCCGTCGAGACCACGCGTGCCCCTGCCTCTTTGGCTTCCCAGGGCCAAATCTCCGGAATCGGGTTGGCACAAGCGAAAACAATCGCCTCATCGCTCATAGCCTCAATCCATGCTGGTTTAATTGTGCCAGGGCCAGGCTTCGAAAGAGCAATCACCACATCTACGTCTTTCATGGCTTCGGGAATACCACCTTGGCGGCCTTCCTTATTTGTAATTTGACATCGCTCCCATTTATCGACATAAACGTTTTTTTTCGCTTCCAAGTCTTCGCGATCTGGTCCTAAGATACCCTTGCTATCGACCATAAAACATTTACCCGGATCCACGCCCCAAGAAAAGATCAAGCGTGAAATAGCAATATTAGAAGCCCCAGCGCCGATGAAAGCAATCTGGATATCATCCTTTTTCTTGCCCCCAACTTTGAGAGCGTTCATCAACCCCGCCAAAGTGACGGTGGCCGTTCCTTGTTGGTCATCGTGCCACACGGGGATTTCGCATTTTTCACGTAATTCATCCAGAACACGGAAACACTTCGGCTGCGAGATATCTTCTAAGTTAATGCCACCAAAAGAGGCCTGAAGCATGAGCACTGTTTCAATAATCTTATCTGGGTCTTTGGTGTCCAACATAATGGGAACAGCGTCCACGCCGCCCAAATACTTGAACAAAAGCGCCTTCCCCTCCATAACCGGCAAGCCCGCCTTAGCGCCAATATCGCCCAGCCCCAACACGCGCGTCCCATCACTGACAACGGCAATCGTGTTCGCTTTGCTGGTGTGCTGATAAACCATCTCAGGGTTTTCGTGAATATCCCGGCATGGCGCGGCCACCCCCGGCGTATACCAAATAGCAAAATCGTCAATATCGCGCACCGTGCACTTGAGCGTCGTTTCCATCTTGCCTTTATAAAAGGGATGCAATTTTAAGGCATCACCAGAAGGCTTTTTTGCCTTGGCAAGGAGTTCATCAATATTAATTTCTTCAGGTGACATAGTAGCCTCCGTAGCTAAAAATGGGATGAAAGGGAAAAGTATTGAACAGCTTGTGCTTAATTATACAAGACGAAAAAACTCCCCAATCCCATTTAAAGGAGGTGCTTTCATTTATCGAATAATTTTATGCCTTTTGGCATATATGTTGGGGGATAGGGGGGAAGATTCCCGCACCCTGGCCACCGTCCCCTGCGGAGCATCGCCCGCGCGGGGAAGTTTTTTCCGGGGGGAGCCATCTTCCCCAGCGGGGGGAGTCTCCCATCCCCCCACCCGATGTGCGCACATCTTGATGTGGGCAGGTCTCCCGACCGCCCACGACCGCCCACCCAGAGCGACCGCAGGTCTCCCCTCCCCTAAAAAACAAAAAAGCTGCGAGACAATGTCCCACAGCTTTTTCTTAGATGTGCATTGCACTCCGTATTTTGGAGTGCGTTGCACATCGGATTATTGGAAAACAGCCTCTATTTGGAATTCCACAGGTGCAACGCACTTCCAAAACCTTGAAGTGCAATGCACCTGCTTCTTAGTTCTCCAAATAGGAGGCAGCGTAAATAACTTTGTTAAGCAGAATTTGAACCGTCTTCCAAATGGCGACCTGTTCGGGGTCATCCATGTCGACATCGTCTTTACTGAGTTCGTCCATGGCGGCAACTTTATCGTGCAGCTTGAGGTATAGGTTCCCCACAGCGGTGCTGTCATCACGCTCTTCAATAATGCGGATGACTTCATTTTGCTTCTCATCCAGCGGGTCGGCGATCATCATTTCTAAGCCAGCGCCCATGAGCATAGCCAAGTAAACGCGGTTGATGAGGGGGCGATTGGGCTCAGGGACTGAGTTAGACACGTTAGAGAGCCCCACAGAAATGGATGGAGGCGGATCACCGGCAAACTTCAACGTCCGAACGGCTTCAATGCACTCCGGAACAAATTCCTGCGTCCCGGCCACGGTCAAAACCAAAGGGTCGATAATCAGGTCTGGAATTGCCATACCTACTTCCATGGCCCGTGGGAGAAGATACTCCAACGCCAAGCCAACCCGAGCGTCAGCCTCAACCGGAATACCTTTCTTTTCCAGGGTGAGGGCAACCAACTGGGCATCATATTTTTTGGCCATGAGAGGAACTTTTTCGAGACGTTCTTCCTCGCAAGAAGCGGAGTTGATGACGGGGCGGGCTTTGGTAATCACTTTTAGAGCGGCTTCAATGCCCTGGAGGTTGGTGCTGTCAATGACGAGGGGCACATCCACTACCTCTTGAACGGTTTTTGTCATCCATGGGAAAACTTCTTCCCAGGTGCGTTTCTGCCGGCCCAGGTTAAGGTCGATGGCTTGGGCGCCATGCTCTACTTGTTTGATAGCCAAAGCTTTGAAAAACTCAGCATCTTTTTCTTTGAGCGCTTTCTTGACTTTGGGGGAAATAATGTGAATATTTTCTCCAATAATATACATGTAGTAGCCTCCTTAAGGGCTAGGGGGGGAATAACGAGTAATGAGTAACGAGTAATGCTTGATTAGGTAAGAGGGATTTTGGCTAGTAAAGTGTCGAGTAATTTAAAGTCAGGTTCTGGTTCAGATTCGTAAAGAACTGTATTTTCACGAATGGTATTTTTCCGTTGTTGGGGAATCATGGTGAGCAATAAACGAATTATCTGTGTGATCAAAGCCAAACGGTGGTTAGCAACTTCTTCTCCAAGAATATGGCGTCCTTTGTAATACCAATCACGGCTCTCCCGTGCTGAGCCAAGTGAATATTCATAAAATCGTGCTTTGTCTTTACCACTCCCACGCGAGTAACCCTCGGCGAGATTGGCGGAAATAGAACCCAACGAACGGTAAAGCTGATCTGAAAGTTTCAACGTGCGTTTATCGCGCATTAACTTACTTACATCATACCATCCAATCTCACCTACGAATAAAGCAAGGCGATAGGCCTTTATCTTCCAAAGTGAATCACCTCTAAATTCCGGCGGGACACTTTGCAACCATTCCTCATAATTCTCCATCTTACTCTTCACTCTTTACGTTTTACTCTTTACGTATCACGTTTTACTCTTCATTCTCTCTTCTATACTCGGAAAGAGTGTCATGTTGGTATGCGGCAAGAACATGGCCGAGGTAAAGTCATCGAAGAAGCGGTTATCGGCCGATAGCTCCACATATGTCATTTTACCAGCAATTTCAGCAATCCGGTCCCGGGCGTTTTGGTCTAACAGGGCCAAATAAGAACCTTTAAGGGATGTGTTGCCCAAAAATTGAAAACGTTCCCAGGGCATATCGGGCAAGAGGCCAATTTGGATTGCTTTTTCCACGTTGATAAACTTCCCAAACCCGCCCCCGATGAGAACTTGTTCCACCATTTCCAAGGGAATGCCCACGCTATCGGCCAGGACGTTGAAGCCCGCGAAAATGGCCGCTTTGGTGCGGATCAGGTTATCAACATCGACATTGGTAAGAACAATGTCTTCCCCAATCTGGGTTTCGTCTGCCCAAGCGACGACGTACTCGCCGCCGTGGGAGCCGTTCCGGGTGCGGGGGGTGTCTAAGTTAGGGTCAATGTTGCCCGCCTTGTTGACAATCCCCGTCATTAGCATTTCTGCCAAGAGAGAGATTAACGCGCTGCCACACAGGCCCTTAGGCTTCTCACCGCCAATCACACGCCAAGAGGCTTCTAGGGTTTCGTCGTTGATCCAGACTTCATCGATTGCGCCTGTCGTAGCGCGCATGCCGTGCAAAACACCTGCCCCCTCGAAGGCGGGGCCTGCCGAGCAAGCACAAGTGACCAACCAATCTTTGGAACCCAGCACCGTTTCGCCGTTGGTGCCCACATCTAGGAACAGGGTTACTTTTTCAGTGTCGTCCATGCCCGAAGAGAGAACCCCAGCCGTGATATCGGCTCCCACATAACTTGCCACGCCGGGCAAACAATCCACAACGCCCTGGGGGTGCATGTTGAGACCAACTTCCTCAGCGGTGAGGAGCGGGGTGGTGTTGGCCACGGTAATGAAGGGCGCCAGGCGAATGCTGGAGGTAGGGATTTTCAATAACAGGTGTATCATGGTGCTGTTGCCAGAGATGACCGCTTTGTAGACCTGAGAAGGCTTCGTCCTCGCGCGGCGGCAAGCTTTGCTCATCAACTCGTTGATGGTTTCAACCACCAAATCACGCAGCTTTTCATCCCCATCTTCTTTGCTGGCAAAAATTATGCGCGAGATGACATCTTCGCCGCGTGAAATTTGCTTATTGAATTCCGCGGCCTGGGCTTTGCCTTCTCCCGTTATCAAGTCAACGAGCATGACCTTGACGGTCGTGGTGCCAATGTCAACAGCGACACCCCAGAGTGGTTTTTCATCGGAGACTGTGCCGGGTAGAATGTCAATCACCTGGGCCGTGCCATCCGAACATGGCCTATCGAATAAATTCAGAATCAGGGTGACTTCCCACTCTCCTTCCCGCAAAACGGTGGGCATTTTCTGGAGAATGGGCAATGAGACCTCAAAATCTTCGAGACCCGTTTCCAGCCGCAAAGCAGTTTCCACACGGCTCCAATCGCCGGTTTGGTCTTCCATGCTGGGAGGGGTCAGGGTCAGGGGCACAAGCTGTATGGTCTGGTCACTGTGGAAGTCATAACCGGGGGGAACGGTGACTTCCGCCGCCACTTGCGCTGAGGCCAAGTGTTCTTGAATTTTCTCTTGGGGCGGGACGACGACGTTCACATCGCCTTCGACAACCGTTTGGCACGCCAAGGCAAAGCCTTGTTCCACATCGTCTTTTGTCAGGCGCATGGTGCTGCGCCGCCGCACCTTCCCAGACGTGACCTGGACAGCGCACTGCCCACAACGACCCTGTCCTCCGCAGGGCTGGTTGATGTCAATCCCGGCTTTTTGGGCCGCGTCCGTAAGCATTGTTCCGCTGGGAACTTCTACAGGATCGGAAGCTATGTCGAATTTTACAGTAAAGGTTGTGGGCATGGGTTGGGTGTTGGGTGTTGGATATTGGGTATTGGGTATTGGTAGACTGGTGGACTGGTAGATTGGTGGATTGGTGGGTTGGTGGACTGGTGGACTGGTGGACTGGTAGATTGGTGGATTGGTGGGCTGGTGGACTGGTGGGCTGGTTCCCCAATTTACCAGTATTACCAATTTACCAATATTACCAGTTTACCAATATTACCAATCTACCAGTATCCTACTCTACCAAGCCGCTATATCACCTCTTTGAGATAGGAGGGGAGATCAACGGCCTCTTTTGGTCCTACTTTTACGGCCCAGTCGGGTAGTTCTTCTTCTAGTTCGCCGGATAAAACGGCGGTGTGGCCAGGCAAAACGATGCGTTTCTTAGTCACTTTGTCGTCAGCGCCAAAACGTTTGGCATCTTTAGCGATGATTTCCGCGTCAAACTTGCCAGCCGCCCACGCGGTGAGAACGCTCATGCCCTCAGAGTCGGTCACGAGCAGCCAAGCGGGAATGCCTACACTTTCTACTTCGTTAGCGACACTGAAATACGTGATGCTGAAGTTCGTGGTGACCAAGAAAGGATCCTCGGGGCCGGGTTCGTTAAGTTCGTAGATGCCCGGCGTAACTTGGATAGGTTCTTGCGGGTCGGTGTAGATATTGGCAATTAGAACCAACATGGAGTAGGCCGTAGCCTTATCGAAATTGTCGAGGACAATATAACTGCCATATTTGCCAATGGCCTGCATGGCCAAGGAAACTTCGCGGATTGGGTCGCCCACGTCACCGGGAAAGTTGAGGATGGGGAAGCCCAGAGGGCGGAACGTTTCCTGGAGGGCTGTGCGGCGGATGGTGGTGTTAGCGGTCAAGGTGCCCAACATGGTGCGCTGGGTGGGGGAGAGCACAAAATCTTCCAGCTCCGCGTCTCCCAGTTTTTCCACCAGTGCCACCATCTCGTCCACATTGTCAGCGGCCACGGAGAGGGGAACTTCATATTCTTTGGCCAAGTCTGCCATGGCTTCCCAATTCTCGTTGGTAGCATGGCAAAGCAAGGGCGTTTCGTCAGCATCAAGCTTTTCAAGGCCCTCTTTTAGCTCACCGGCATCCCCAATGAGGATGAGCGGCAACGTGGTAGCTGAGCGCACAGCTTCAACCGCGGCCCCAAAGTCTCCGCCCTGGGCTTGCACGGCAATGCCGCCCATGGACAAATCCATGCCCACATAATCGACGACATACTCATCTACGGGCTGAACTTTGGCCTTAATAGCATCCACGGATTGGTCATCATAAACGCGGATGAATAACCCGGGGGGGCTGAAAAATTTCTTTTTGTGGCGGAACATAACAACCTCGTTTCCGCCTTTCACCTCGTGCCCGTTTGACTTAACAAGGATCGGGCGAACAGGGGGCGCAGAGGCCTCGGCTAATTTTGCCCGTGATTCCTCACTGACATCGGGGCATTTGTCCAATTCCACTTGCTTGGCCGCTAACTTCATGGCAAACGCCAAACAGGTCGGAAAACCGCACTCCTTACAATTTGTTTTCGGCAATAATTGATAGATTTCTATTCCTGATAGAGCCATATTTTATTCTCCCATCAAATCGGCAATCGCTTCCTTCGTTCGTCTTACGCTTTCGGGGTGACGCAAGACAACCAAGTCGGCCCCGGATTCTATGAGCATGATCGAAGTCGCTGCTTCCCACGCCAGAGCACGGGTTTCCCAATCACCCCACGCTTCCGGGACGTCATCGCCAACTTTCGATTCTTTGGTCTTCCAACATTCCTCACCGGGTGTGACCAGCATGGGATATTGAGTCATCTTATCGCCTTGGAGAGCGGCAATCCGCAAACGCTCCATAACGCTGTAGCCGTATTCGAAGCCGTAGCCTAAAGCGCCCGTGGTGGGATCCATGACGATGTTCTCGGCTGGCAAGCCCATATCCGTGATGAGGATGTTGAGTTGCTTGGCCAAGTTGACGTCCATGGCCGTGCGTGGCACAACCAATTGGTCATCGGCCATAGCCGAGGCGGCAATCGTACGGTAGTTTTTCTCTTCCAACGCGCCCAAAAGCAAACGCTCGCCCTTGAACTTATTAGAAATCTCTACCAAGAGTTGGTTATCGGGGTCTGGCTGCCCAGGCCCAAAGACAATGAGGGGTAGGCCGCTCGCTTTGAGAACTTTGTCCACGGCTTCAACGGCTTGTTCAGTCGTGGTGGGATTGCCATCGGCATCGGTAAGAGAAAGCTTGAGGTACAAAACATCCGCACCAGCTTTTTCGGCTGCTTTTGCCCACTCGCCGGGGTCATCCATCACATCGCCCCAGGTTTCCACCAAGGCGTCAGCCCAATCATCTGGGCGGCGGTCAGCTATTTCGATAGCCACAACGGGTTTGTGGGGCATCTCGCCTTCGAAGTGCATAAAGGGCATGGCTGTTTCGCCACCGATGGTAACGGTGTGCGAGCGCGTTCCCCCTTCGGCTTCTGTAGCGCCGAGGGTGATGGCCCGAACAGCGCCATCCCAGTCTTCTTTGGCGATTTCTGTTTTCGTTTGCTCGCCCAACCAGTCTTTATCAGGCGTTAATTCTTGGACAGGCTTTTCAGGCTCTGGTTCAGGTTCAACAACCTGTGGGGGAGCGGGGGGAGCCGCTGTGGGTTGGACACCCTCCAGGTCGAGTCCGTCCAATCCGCCCAGTTCTGCCAGTGCGGCGGCCAGAGCACGCCGCAGCATATTGACTGCTTTGTCGGCGCGGGCGGGGGAGATGGTGGCCGGGGGTTGGCCTTCCGAGGGAGGAGGGGCCACTTCCTGGGAGGGAGCGGGGGGGGCGGGTTCCGGTTCCGGAGCGGCTTCCGCAGCGGGTTCTTCTTCCGCCGCACGCTCTATCACAGCTTCCGCTTGGGCGATAACGTCTTCTTCTTCCGCTTCCGCCTCTTCTGTGATATCCAGGTCCTTTTCTTCCCGCTGCATGGTGCCCATGTCTAAGACGGGGTGGTCGTGGGTCTTAATCCACTCCTGAAGTTCTTCCACGGAGGTGACGCTGTCCCCATCCGCGATGCGGTTAACGAGGTCAGGTATACCTTCCCGCTCGGCTACTGCTTGGAGCTCCATGCCCATTGATTCTTTGAGATTCTTGGACATCCAAACAACGCGCTTGAAACCGCCATCCGCGGAGATGAATTTGGGGCTGAGCATGTAGTATTTTCCGATGCCCATCACGCCCGGTGTCTGGACTCCGCCGCCGGCCATGCCCGCCAGGGTGCTGAATTTCATGCCCATGGGGGTCATGCCAGTATCTTCACGGCTGACGACGATTACGCCCTCTACCTCGGGGATATACATGAGGATAGCCTCGAAACAACCACAGGCCGTCATGGGGTTTTCCATGATAGAGTACATGGAAACTTTTTCGACGACGCCGTGTGAGGCTGTTTTTGTGTAGTCAATGGTGCCTTCCCAATACCCTATCTCTTCGTCATAACATTCACCGAGGTCAATGGGTTGGTTGGGGCCAGTGGGGTCAATGTTGAAAGATGCTTTGCAGTCTAGCCAGTTATAGGCGCCGCACAGGCCCAAGCGTTCGGGGCTGACCACACAAACGTGGTCGGGAGCAAAGCTCTGGCACAGGGTACAAGAATAGAATTCCTCTACCGAGGTGTCGATCATGTCGGCCAGGCGTTTGTTGCGGTAATCGTAGGTCTTGCGGGCTTTTTCAAGCCAGGCGTCTACGTCTTCTTTTTCAGTGTAAATTGTGACTTGAACTTTATCTAGGACGGTTCCAAAATCTGCGTGTAAGCGGGCGTGGATGATTTTGCCTAAATGTTCTAGGTCAAAGCCTTTCTCTGCGGCGGCTTTGGAGATGCGCATCCAGACGATATCGCGCTGGCCAATATGCTGCAGGCCAGAAGCGCCATTGATGAAGTCGTGGATTTGACGTTCCAGGACAGGCTCAAAATCCTCTTCCATTTCGCGTCCTGCTACCTGGATGACCATGCCCAAGTCCATGGCTTCGCCTTCTTCTAAGTCTTCAAAACCAGCGCCAACGACTTCAATCTTGCCATCGACAATTTCTTCCATGTCCGCCATGAACAAGTACTCGAAGGCGCGGGAGTATTTGCCGCCGAACTCAACGCGCATATCCGCCCGTCGCACGACCTCGCCTTCGAAGGCGGAACCGTAGGGAACGGGGACGGGCACGTCGGTGATTTTGATTTTCACGCCGCGCACCTCGATGCATTTTTGCACCAATTTATTGGCGCGGGCCAGGTCATCTTCGGCCTCGATTTCATCGAAGGGCATGGAGACAACGTGCTCATAGGTGGTGATTCCGGTGGGGAGGATTTCGGGAATGACCGTATCAGCGATGACGGGGAAGCCAAAGTTGATGGCTCCAGCCGCAGCCGCGTATTTGAGGTCATCCACTTCGCCCAAAGCGAGCACAAAGGCGAAAACGCGATCCCGGTTGTATTCCAGGATGTCGCGCGCCTGGCCGGCTTTTAATCCACCGAAGGTGAGGGCGGAGCGGGTGGCAAAGCCCAGGGCGTAAATGGCGCTGATGGTGTCCGTCCCAAAGGGGATGGTGTAGGTGTCGTAGCCTAGTTCCACGCCCTCTTCTTCGAGTTGGTCGATGATGCTGCGTCCGTTGACGTTCCCGGAGAGGAATACCAGGATGTTACGCTGTTGGAGTTCACGGACAATTTTGACGGCGACTTCATTGGATTTTGCCGCGCCAACAATGGCCGCAAAACCGGGCATGCGCCCGTCCACCAACTGGATGCCCCAGGAACGAAGTTGAATATCGTCGATGGGTCCGTTGAGGTGGCCGGTCAGGCTGCTGCCGTTATCCAGGTCAGGATAAGCGGTTCCCCCAGTCAATTCAATGCCAGGGTAGCGTTCGGGTTGAAGTCCATAAACAAAACGGATGGCTTCGATCACCTCTGCGGCTATTAAAGTAGCCATACCGCTGTCCAGAGTTTCACCCAGGTAGGGCGTCCATCTTTTTTGAGAGGGAACATAGGATAGCAGCTCACGGGCGGTTTCTAAGGCTTTGGTCAGGTTACCTAATTTGGTCATTTCTAGCCCAGTCATGCCATAAATTAGCGGCAAGTAATAGGCTGTGTTAGGAAATTCGATTGGGGTATCAGGGCCTTTCTCGGACAATGCTTTCTTAAGCATAAACTCAGCTTCGATTACGAGAGCATTGGCTCCGCGAACGGCTCGGGTGGCAATATATCGAGACATTTATTTATTCTCCTTTACGCTACAGGTGCGCCGTAAATTGCTTGGCGACGGTCAGCTAGGGAAAGTTCTTCGAGTTCGAGCATACGGGCATCACCGCTCTGGCCAAAGGCCTCGGGATCGTATTCAGGCAAGCCTAGGTCAGCTCGTTTTTTATCAATATGCGCCAGGGTGGCTTCGATCATTTCGTCGGCTTCAGCAATGAAGTCCATTCTGGCTCCATAGCGCTCTTCCCAGCCATCGCTGATGATCTTTGTCACCAGGTCACTGTCGGAAATTCGGCTCGGTTTACCGGACACAGGCGAAACGCCGCCAAAGATGACATAGGCACCAGAGGCTGCGCAATATGTGCCAATGGAGAGGGCTTTTTCGCTCATCCACTCCGGAGCTAGGCCCACGGCGGGGATCTGGTCAACATCGTCACCCAGGCCGCCTTCTTCGACCATTTGGGTAAGGACGGTGAGGATGCGCGTGTTATCAACACAAGAACCCATGTGCAAGACGGGTGGGATACCGATGGTTTCGCAAATCTCACGCAGACCCGGACCGACTTTATCCAGCCCAGCTTCGCCAACTAAGAGGCCCTCTTTGGCGCTGGCAATCGAGCTGCAGCCCGTTTCAACGATGAGGACATCCTGTTTGAGAAGTTCTTGGGTGATTTCAGAGTGCATGGCATCGTGTTGGTTACGGGGGTTATTGCAGCCGACAATGGCCGCCACACCGCGAATGCGTCCCGACATGATGGCATCATTCAAAGGCCGGAAAGAAGAGCGGTAGGAACCGCCCAACATGTAGTTGATATATTCGTGAGAGAAACCGGGCACTAGATCTTCGCGCACGTCGGGGATTTGCGTATCGCCCCGCTTCGCGAAATTGTCGATTGCGTTCTTGAGAATATCCTTGGCGATCGTTAGGGCCTTGTGTTCATCGAATTCGATGTGGGTAGCGCCCTTGATTTTAACCTTGGGGGAGGTGGTGATGATTTTGGTGTGGAAGTTCTCGGCTAATCCAACCAAGGCCTGCATAATGCACTGCACGTCAACGACCATGGCTTCCACTGCGCCCGTCATAATGGCCAATTCTTGCTGCAAGAAATTACCCGCCGCAGGGACACCTTGGCGCATGAGAATTTCGTTGGCCGTACAGCAAATGCCCGACAAGTTGACGCCTTTCGCCCCCGCTTTTTTGGCGTATTCAATGATCTCAGGCGTTTGTGAAGCGGCCACGATCATTTCACTTAGGGTGGGTTCATGTCCATGGACGACAACGTTGACCATATCTTCTTTGAGAACACCCAAGTTGGCTTGGCCAAGCATAGGCGCTGGAGTGCCAAAAAGGATGTCGGACACATCCGTGCCGATCATGCTCCCGCCCCAGCCATCGGCCAGGGCTGTTTTCACAGCGTGGCGTATAAGGTGCTCGGCGTCCTGGTCGTCACCAATGTGGGTGCGGTGGAGGGCTTCCACGGTTTCGCGGTCAATACCACGCGGGATCACGCCCAGTTCTTTCCAGATTTTTTGCCGATTTTCAGTGGCCCGTTTTACCAGGACAAGTTCCCCTCTCTGCTGTCCAAATTGGGCAATGTAGAGGTCTGCCAAATCGTTGGCTATTTCTTCTGGTGAGCGATCTTCAATGGGGATGTCATAAATAGCGGCCAATTCTCGCAGCTTGGCAACATCGCGGATCACGTAGCCCTCTGCTTCGCCGTTGGCGGTCGCTTTGAGGGTGAAGGCCATATCCCGCCCGTGGTCAGAGTGGGCGGCCGATCCCGCGGCGATCATGCGGATCAGGTTACGGGCCTGGATGGTGTCAACGGTTGCCCCACAAACACCGGTAAGTCCATCTTTGGTGATGCGGCACGGCCCCATACTGCATATTTTACAGCACAGGCCATCCGCTCCAATGGGACAGGGCGACATATCATCCGCACGGGTAAAGGCCGTCCCTAGGCCCAAATCTTCGGCTCGGATCAACATCTCTTGAGCAGCTTTATCGATACTGAATTCTTCTGGAGTTCGTTTCTTCCTTGGCATATTATTTCTCCTATTTCTCGTTTTTCAAAAGCCCCAGTCCAGGAACTGGCCATTGGGCGCGATCTTCATCGCTCACTTTTTGAGCGAAGCCAACAGCTCGTGTTCCCTTGGGGGATGTGGTGTGCCGAAATGTAGTTGTATCAAGGGTGGCTCCATCATAGGCAATTTCCCCCGATTCTACTGGAAGCAATAAGTCACCCATATATCCAGCTTCCTCAAGTTCAGCTACAATTTCGTCTTTCTTGATGGTTCTGGAATTATAGTCAATTTCTACAGCTTGGAATCCGCTGCTAGCATACACATCCTTCACGCCATCCAAGTTTAGCAAAATTCGCCTAACTTCAGTGACATGGTGATCAGCGTACATAGCAGGAAGTTCAATAGTAGTTTTCATACGCAACTCCTTCGGTTAATAAATATTCACGTCTTTATGTTTCATAAATTGAACGGGCGTTACCCATATTAACAAAGAGACCCCTCAGAGTAATTGTATTACCCTGAGAAAGGTCTCTCGTGTATACTAAACTATTTTTGAAAACTGGCGGCATGCCAAATTGCTTTTGTCTCTCTAGCGCCACCAAAAGAAAAGGTGATCTTTTCAAAAGTATGTTTTCACTTTCCGGGGTAAACCCGCTTGTAAAACATTAGTAGGTATCAGACAAAGTGCCTATAGCTCGATAGCAATTCTCGATTATAACAGGATTTTATGATTTTTCTAGTTCTTTTATGCCCCTGAGAGGGGTTTGGGTAACATATTACCCTTATGAGGTGATTCTTCTCACGTGTAAATGTCTAAATAGCCCACCAGCCCTCACCCCAGCCTGCCGGCCCTCACCCCCGGCCCCTCTCCCAGGGGTAGAGGGGAGACAGACTCCCTCTCCCTCTGGGAGAGGGCTGGGGTGAGGGCGTAGGGGGATTATGGTAAAATCTCCGTATCATCTCAATAACCAAGGGCAAGACTTCGGAAGTCTTTGCCCCAAATACTGAAAAGACAAGGATAAAAGGAGAAAACCAATGGACGCAAAAGTGACTTGGCACGGCGGATTAAGTTTTACTGGCACAGCGGACACCGGCTTCGAGGTTCCCTTGGGAGCAGCTCCAGAGGTGGGGGGAGACAATGACGGCTTCCGTCCCATGGAGCTGATGGCCCTCAGTTTGGCCGGCTGCACGGCCATGGACGTGATTTCCATTTTGCGTAAAAAACGCCAGGAGGTGACCGACTATGACGTGCGGGTCCACGCCGAAGGGGCCGAGGAACATCCCCGTGTCTTCACCCAAGCCACCATCGAATACCACGTCACCGGGCACGGCGTTAGCGAAAAAGCCGTCGTGCGTGCTATGGAACTTTCCGCCGAGCGCTATTGCCCAGCTCAGAATATGCTTTCCGAGATCATCCCCATTGGGTTGAAATATTTTATCTATGAGGAAAAGGAAAGCGGCGAAACGGAGCTGGTGGTCAAAGGGGAGTACGTTGTTCCTGAGGAGTGAGGGTGGGGGATTGGATATTGGTTATTGGCTATTGGCTATTGTAAGTTGGTGATCCGGCCTTTGCATCTTTTGTATCCTCTGGCTCTTTTGCCCCCTTTGCCCCCTTCCCTCTCAACCTCCCCACCAAGGCCAGAAATTCCGGGGAATTCAGCTTCCGCTCCAAGACGTAGGCTAAATAGTAGCGCATGGCCCCCTCAACTTGGGGAATCAAGGCCGAGGGAATGGTGATGTCTTGTAAATCTAAGTAATGATTGCGCTGAAAATGGCGCAAATACTTCAGGGCGCGGGGAGAGATACGCCGCAGATGGTTGCCCCGTTCCCTTTCCCCGCAGGTGGGGCAAACCACGCCCCCTACCTTCCCGGAAAAATATTGATGTTCTTCTTTAATCTCCTTCCCACATTCCACACAATTAAAAAATTCAGGGTGAAAACCAACCTCTTCTAATAAACGTAGTTCGTAATAGAGTAAGGCAACTTGAGGGATATCTCCCCGACTGAGCCGCTCCAGGGTGGTGATCAATAATTTGTAGAGCGTCAGGTTCGCACCTTCTTCGTAAGTGAAAGCGTCCATCAGTTCCACCACGTAAGCCCCGTAACCAATGCCTTCTAAGTTTTCTCTCAATGGGGTATAAGCGTCGATGGTCTCCGCCTGGGTGAGGATGTGCAAATTCCGCCCTTTAGCAATCAGGAGCATGGAGCGCATAAAGGGTTCCACGTGGCCCGTCTTGCGTGAGGTGGGCTTGCGGACGGCTTTGGCGATCACCGTGACCCGCCCCAACTTGCGGGTGAAGAGGGTCAGCAAACGATCGGTCTCGCCGAAATTCTTGCGGCGCAGAACGACCCCCTCGGTGCGGATGGTGCGGTGGCGGTTGGGCATGGGGACTCCGGGGTTGAGGGGGTGGGGTGCAGGGGAGCAGGGGAGCAGGGGTGCAGGGGATGCAAATGAGGCCGAGGGGACAGGATTATTATATCAGATTGCGGGAAGGATACCTTGGCTCATATTCAAACGACTGTACACTGTTTACTGAAAACTGAACACTGCTCCCCAATCTCCCAACCTACCAATCTACCAATCCCTACTCATACACCTCAGACTTCAACTCCGCCACGTAAGGCAAAGTGCGGTGCGTGTCGGCGTAGTCTAGGCCGTAGCCCACCACCCACACATCAGGAAGTTCGAAACCCAGGTAATCAAGGGGTACTTCTTTGCTTTCCCGTTTTTTCTGGAATAAAGTACATGTCCGCAAGGAGGCCGGGTTTCTCCATTTCAGGTTTCTATACAAATATTCTAGCGTGCTTCCCGTATCAACAATGTCTTCGACAATGATGACGTGCTCATTCTTGATTGGTTTTCGAAGGTCGAGAATCACGCGCACAGCCCCGTTAGAGGTTGCTGTGTCTCCATAACTGGAAACTGACATAAAATCCACCATATGGGGGATCTGCAACTCGCGGGATAAATCTGCTAGGAAGATGAACGCCCCTTTGAGAATGCCAATTAGAACAACGCGTTCTTCATCAGCATAATCCTTTTCGATTTGCCGGGCAATCTCTTTAATTCGGCTTTGAATTACATCGGGGGATAATATCACTCGATCGAGGTCGGGATGTAGGTTGGTCATGGTTTTTCCTTTAAAAAATGGGCAGGAGGTGACAGTCACTTTTTTAAGCAATCAATGATTGCCGCAATCGGAGATTGCAAGTGACTGTCACCTCCTGCTATTCTATTTATCCACCTAGCACATTCATCAGGCGTTCGAAGAAACCGCGCTCCTGAGGGAGTACCTCGCTGTCCATTTTCTCAGCAAGCTGCTCGAACAAAGCTCTTTCTTCGGGATCTAATCGCTTTGGAACGGTGAGATTGATGACTACAAGTTGGTCACCACGGGTGCTGCTTCGCAGATGAGGGACTCCCTTTCCGCGCATGCGAATAACCTCGCCGGGTTGTGTGCCGGGAGGGATTTTGAGCATGGATTCGCCATCCACGGTAGGAATTTTTACCTTCGCTCCTAAGGTGGCTTGGGCAATGTTTATATTTAAATCTAAGAGAATATCATGGTCGCGGCGCCGGAAATATTTATGCCCTTTAACGCTAATCACCAGGTAAAGGTCACCAGACGGGCCATTGTTAGCCCCAGGTTGTCCCTCTCCTGAAAGGCGGATACGGGTTCCGTCATCCACCCCGGCGGGGATAGAAACTTTCTTGCGGCGTGTCTTCCGCTCTTGGCCTTTCCCATGGCAGGTGGAACAGGGGGAGCTAATGCTTTTCCCCTTCCCGCCACAGGTAGGGCAAGTGACGACCTGCACCATCGACCCCAACAAAGTTTGCCGTGTTTGCCTGACCTCGCCTTGGCCATGACATTGTTGGCACGTTTCTGGTGAAGTGCCGGGCTTGGCTCCGCTCCCCCCACAGGTGCTGCACGGTTCATCTCTGGTAACGTTGATTTCTTTCTCGGCCCCAAAGACAGCTTCTTTAAAAGAAAGCCTGACCCGGTACTGCAAATCTGCTCCCCGGCGGGGCGCGGTGCGGCTGCGAGTCGTGCGTCCTCCAAATCCCCCAAACCCGAAAATATCGCCAAAAATATCTGCAAAATCGCTAAAATCAGCGGTCTGGTAGCCGCCTGCGCCGCTATTAGCGCCTTTCACCGCCGCATGACCAAAGCGATCATAGGCGGCACGTTTCTCATCATCAGATAAGACGCGGTATGCTTCGTTGATCTCTTTGAACCGCTCCTCCGCATTCGGGACATCGCTCACATCAGGGTGATATTTGCGGGCTAAGTTGCGAAAAGCGCTTTTTAGATCACTCTCTGAAGCGCTTTTTGAAACTCCTAAAACTTCGTAATAATCTCGTTGGGCCATAAAGCTTACCAATTAACTAAAGGGGGGGGACAGGGTGATGAGGTGATGAGGAAATCAGGAAACCAGGAAATCAGGAAACCAGGAAATCAGGAAATCAGGTAATCAGGTGCAATGCACTCCAAGAACAGGAGTGCAACGCACCTTTTGTACCTAATACCTAGCATTACACGTCAGTAAATTCGCCTTCGACCACGTCTTCATCAGTGTCGTCAGAGGGTCCAGATTGGCCACCAGCGGCGGGGCCGTTGCCACCAGCCCCAGGCGCTTCGCCGGGCGCACCAGCCCCGGGCATGCCGCCGGGAGCGGCTCCGGGTTGGCCGGGTTGACCCTGGTAAGCGGCTGTGCCAACCTGCTGCAAGCTCTGAACTAAATCTTCTGTGAGCTGGTTCAAGGTTTCCGCTGTGGCGTCCTCATTCTCGAGGGCTTCCTTGACCTTGGCGATTTTCCCTTCCACCTCACTCTTAAGGTTCTCATCAACTTTATCGCCCAGGTCTTCCAAGTTTTTCTCAGCCTGGTAAGCCATGTTATCAGCATTGTTGCGAGCCTCGATAAGTTCTTTCTTCTGCTTATCTTCTTCAGCGTGCATCTCGGCCTCTTGGCGCATCTTTTCTACCTCTTCATCCGACAATCCGGAAGAAGCGGTGATGGTGATATTCTGGCTGCGTTCAGTCGCCTTATCTGTAGCAGTCACCTCGAGGATTCCGTTGGCATTGATGTCGAATTTGACCTCAATCTGCGGAACACCGCGCGGTGCGGGGGGGATTCCATCCAAGATGAATCGGCCCAAAGATTTGTTATCCGCAGCCATGGGGCGTTCACCCTGCAAAACGTGAATTTCAACCTGGGGTTGGTTGTGGCTGGCGGTAGAGAATGTCTGGCTCTCACCGGCCGGGATGGTGGTGTTACGTTCAATGAGGGGTGTGGCCACCCCGCCCAAAGTCTCCACGGAGAGAGTCAGGGGAGTAACATCTAACAAGAGGAGGTCATCCACATCGCCGCCCAGAACGCCGGCCTGAATAGCTGCTCCAATGGCTACTACCTCATCGGGATTAACACCCTTGTGAAGTTCTTTCCCAAAATACTCCTTGACCGCTTCTTGAACGGCGGGCATACGGGTCATGCCGCCCACCATAACAACCTCATCAACGTCCGAGGGAGATAATCCAGCGTCATCTAAAGCCTGGTGAACCGGCCCCATTGACTTCTGAACCAAGTCATCAGTCAATTGCTCCAGCTTTGCCCGCGTAATCTTCTTTACCAAGTGTTTTGGCCCAGAAGCATCAGCGGTAATATAAGGAAGGTTGACCTCAGTTTGTTGCATAGAAGACAGCTCAATCTTAGCTTTTTCGGCTGCTTCTTTCAAGCGTTGCAAAGCCTGAGGTTGTTCACGCAAGTCAATACCGTGCTCTTTTTCAAAAGCATCCGCCAAAAACGTAATCACGCGTTGGTCAAAGTCATCGCCGCCCAAAAAGGTATCGCCGCTCGTAGAACGCACCTCGAAAACGCCTTCGCCAACATCCAAAATGGAAATGTCGAATGTGCCGCCGCCCAGGTCATAAACGGCAATAACCTCATTTTGCTTTTTATCCAAACCATATGCCAAAGAAGAAGCTGTTGGCTCGTTGATAATGCGCAAGACTTCTAAGCCAGCAATCTTGCCCGCGTCTTTGGTGGCGTTCCGTTGGCTATCATTGAAATAAGCCGGAACGGTGATCACGGCTTTATTCACACTTTCTCCTAGGTAATCTTCTGCGTCAGCCTTGATTTTAGCCAAAATCATGGCCGAAATCTCAGGTGGTGAATACTCGCGCCCATCGAGAATGACCCGCACGTCCCCATTAGGGGCTTCTTTTGTCTCATAAGAGACCATTTTACGTGCCCGTTCAACCTCTGGGCTATTATATGTACCACCCATAAAGCGCTTGATAGAAGAAATCGTATTTTTTGGGTTCACCACAGCTTGGTTACGAGCTGGGCGTCCCACCAATCGCTCATGTTCTTTATTCATAGCCACCACAGAGGGAACCAAGCGTTCACCTTCTGCGGAGGGAATAATCGTAGGTTCCCCGCCTTCCATGACGGCCACAGCGGAGTTTGTTGTTCCTAAATCAATACCAATAATTTTACTCATAGTATCCTCCAAAAATAGTGTTTTAAGTTATGCCGCTATCCGCACTTGAGCCGGTCGCAGCACACGTTCTCCAAGTAAATATCCTGTCTGAACTACTTCAGTTATACAATCACTTTTATGTTCATCACTTTCTTCTTGCATCAGGGCTTCGTGCAAATTGGGGTCAAATTTCTGACCTTCCGCGTTCATAGCTTCCACCCCGGCTGCTTCCAATTTTGATTCAAGTTTCTTGTAAATCAACTCAATCCCTTCTGCCCAAGTCGCGCCTTCGCCCGTTTGTGGGCGATTGTTCAAAGCGCGTTCCAGGTCATCAAGGATATCCAAATAATCAAGAATTACCTTCGCTTTCGAGACCTGGTGGATTTGCTCACGTTCGCGTGCTATGCGTCTTTTATAATTCGCAAACTCGGCCCGAGATCGCTGCCACCCAACCAGATACTCTTGGGCTTTTGCCTCGCTCATTTCCAGGGGGGATAATTCAACCTCGGGGGATTCGCCACCCTCTGCGGGGGCTTCATCATCTCCGGCACGTTCACCTTCCCCTGGAGGGGGCGTAGCCGCCGTTTCCTCCACCGTTGTCTCATCCGGAAGGTTTTGATCTTCTTCATCGTCTTTCAAAATCTTCTTTACGTCCACAATTTTTCCTTTTTTTGAGAGAGCAGATAAACCGGTTTCTCCGAGAAACCAGGTTATCGGCCTCTAATCAATTAAGCATAGATTCAGCGAGTAATTCGCTCATCGTATCAGACACAAAGCGCACGGTTGAAACCATTTGGGCATAGGGCATACGGATGGGGCCAATCACACCAACCGCGCCCATTGAAACCCCTAGTGAACTGTATTGCGCTGCAACTAACGAGCAGTCTTTCAATTCATTCCAAGTGTTCTCGCCGCCAATAACGATATGAACGCCAACGTTCTCATCACCAAACACCGTGCGTGAGAGCACATCATCCAAAATAGAGCGTTCGTCAAAAATTCGCAGTGTTTTCTGAGCCGCTTCTTGTTCTGAGAATTCCGGCTCTGATAAAACGTTCATCAAACCATCGTAATAAACTTTTCCAGCAGAGATAGTCTCAGGGCCTTCAAGCTCACCCAGGACTGCTGTTAAAGCAGCTTGTTCAACTTTATCTTCTGTGGTTTCGATTTTCGCAGCTATTGCCTCAGTTCCTTGACCCATCAACTCTCTATTCAACTTTGCGGCTACTCCACTCAAGCTGCGTTGAGAAATAGTTTTTTCAAGCATTAGCGTTTGTTGGCGAACTTCGCCGCCTTTCAAAACCAAGACCATCAAGACTTGTCGTCCCCGGGTTGCAATCAGTTCGAGGTGCTTAAAGTGAGCCGTCTCCGTGTGAAGGGGGGTCACCAAAGAAGCCGCTTGAGAATGTAAAGCCAACACAGAAGCCGACAAGGCCAACCAATCGTCAACATCATGGCGAGCCTGGTAAAACTGATGGCGAATAGTTTGTTGAATTCGGTCAGGCAATTCTACGGGCCTCATTAACTGCTGGACAAAATAACGGTAGCCATCTTTCGTGGGCACACGTCCTGCCGTGGCGTAAGGTTGCTGCACATACCCTAGCTCAGCTAATGTAGCCATCTCGTTTCGCACAGTAGCCGTGCTTAAGTCGAGGCCATAATTCTCCACCAACGTCCGTGAGCTAACCGTTTCTACCGAGTTAACATATTCGCGAACGATGAGAGCCAGGACTATTTTTTGGCGTTCAGTAAGTGACATCATGATCCTTTTTCCTGATTAGCAAGCTCATCATTAGCCTGCTAAAATCAACGCAAAAATAATATCATAAGGCGCGTTAGCAGTCAAGAACTGGATATGCTAAAGGGAGGGTTCTTATGTTGTGTTAATAGTGGGGTGAGTTGATGGGGCGGCGAGAGATGAGGTGATGGGGGATGAGGTGATGAGGGAAAAAGAGGTGATGAGGGAAAGAGGTGATGAGGTGATGGGGTGTTGGGGTGACGAGGCGTGAGTCCCCTCTCCTTGCGGGAGAGGGTTAGGGTGAGGGCAAAGAGGTGTGCGTCCCCCTCAAAATTCACCATTCACTATCCCCCCCTAGCACCCTCCAAATTTCCTAAAAAAGCCCTATCTTCTTCCGACAAATCCAGCTCTTCGAGCATTTCCGGGCGGCGTTGCCAGGTGCGGCGCAGGGCTTGTTCCCGGCGCCAGCGGGCGATGCGGGCATGGTGACCGGAGCGCAAAATCTCCGGGACACCCCATCCCTGGAACTCGGCCGGGCGCGTGTAGTGGGGGTGCTCCAGCAACCCTGTAGCGTGGGAATCTTTTTCGGCGGCCAGGGGATCCCCCAACACGCCGGGGATGAGCCGGGTGAGGGTGTCCATCAGCACCAGGGCGGGCAATTCTCCCCCGGTGAGGACGTAGTCGCCAATGGAAATTTCCTCGGTGACCAAATGCTGCCGGACGCGCTCGTCAACCCCTTCGTACCGCCCGGCGATCAGGGCCAGATGGTCATTTTCCGCTAGGGACTTGGCTTTTTTCTGGGTCAATGTTTCCCCCTGAGGAGTGAGCAAAATCACCGGGCAGGATGGCGGCGCCCCTAAAACCCCCTCCACGGCGGCGAAGATGGGTTCGGGCTTCATCACCATTCCCCCACCCCCGCCGTAAGGCGTGTCGTCCGTGACGTGGTGCTTGTCCGTTGTCCAATCGCGGATGTTGTGCAGGTTCACTTCCAACAACTCGCGCTCGCGCGCCCGCTGCATGATGCTGGCCTGAAGGTAAGGCGCTAAAACTTCGGGGAAGAGGGTGAAGACGTCGAATTTCATAGTGTGTTGGATGTTGGATGTTGGAGGTTGGATAGAGGTGCGTTGCACCTGCATTCACGGTGTGCACCCGCCCATAGGGCCGCAAAGCGTGGTGTGGATGCATTGCACCTCGGCTTGAGGGTAGCGAGCCAATCGCATTGGCGGAGACGTTTTATAAACGTTTTTGAACTTTTGAGTCCACCAAGCCCTATTCTGAAGACTTTGGAAGTCTATCTCTTTGGGGTAGTGAACGCTTACAGATGAAAAGCTCGACAAAGATATTTTTGCCGTACTGCGAGATTCGGCTTCCAACTCTATTCTATCAAATAATGTTGAGCATAGTCTTGGAAATTATCGTGAAATGATTCTAGCCAAGATTCAATGAATACCCGTTGCTCGAAAAGAGGCAGTAAATCAAGTTCCAAGTCTTTGCGCCTTATCGTAGCCACTTTTTCTACGAGAGCTTCCATGGCCGTTTGGGTCGTGTAGGGAACTTGCCCATCTTGGGCAAGTTTTTCTTCCAGTGGCTGTATGCGCTGCTGCATAAACCACAACAAATCGTAAAAATCTCGTCCTTTGATCGTGGCAGCGGAAGCTCCTTTTTGAAAGCTGCGTTCCAGGCCAGCCAGCATCTTTCCGGCCATCATTGTTTCCAATGAAAAATGGGAAGGCACAAAACTGCGCCCGAAATGAATTATCGGGGTTTGTTTTAACACGGCCACCTGGTGATGCTGGCTGATTTCCACTTTCAAGTGCAATTTTTCGTCGTGATGAGGGCTAAGACCAAGTTCGTAAAGCACGGGGAATTTCAGGGTGATGCGGTGAATTCCCGCCGCGCTGGTCTGTTTTGTGAGGTCAGTTTCCCGGTACCCCAGGCGTTTTCGAATATAGGCCAGTAAATCGTCTCCGAGATCAGCAATTTCCACTTCACGACCATTATCCAGGTCAATATCTTCGGATAAGCGGTTGAGATCGTAGAGGATGTGCAGACAGGTTCCACCATAAAAGTTCAGGCGGCGATAAAAGCGATGATTGTACAAAAAATCCAACACGTCGGCTTGCAAGGCGGATTTGAGAACGATCCGTTGGGTTTCGTTCGATAGCAGTCTGTCCCTACTCTCTAGCACTCGGCGCAAAGATTGGATCAGTGTTGCCATGCTGTCCTCTGGAAGTTTTCTAAAATAAAACTCATCTTTTCTGAATCGCTGAGATCGATGTAGGCTGCAAATTCTTCCCGGTCACCGGAAGATATTTCTTCTATCTTCAAGCGTAGATCTTCAGCAAGATTGTCCATGTGGGCC
>JAANWX010000096.1 GCA_018263575.1 Chloroflexota bacterium
CACCGTATATTACAATCAGGCGAACACCCCGCTGAGATGTATAAAGAACTTTGGCAAACAATAACATCGGGCAAAACCTGGCGGGGCGAATTTCATAACAAAAAGAAAAACGGCGAATTGTATTGGGAAAGCGCTTCGATTTCTCCCGTATTTGATGAGCAGGACAACATCATCAATTATATTAAAGTGGCGGAGGATATCACCGAACGCAAACGGGCGGAGGAAGTACTGGAAAAAGCGCGCGACTACGCTGAAAGTATCACCACTTCCATGAGGGACGCCCTCTTTGTGGTGAACATTGATGCCACCATCAAAAGTGTCAATCCCGCCGCTTCTACCTTGCTCGGCTATACCGAAGAAGAGCTAAACGGCATGCCGGTTAGCAAACTTTTTGAAGAAGATGAAGAAGTTAAGAAACTGTTTCAAACTGAGTCGTTTACAAATCTTGCATCTCGATTACAGAACAAGTTAACAAAAGATAAAGATGATTTCTGGAGAATTCTTGATTCAGCTCTATTCTGTGTAATTATTATAAATTCAGATAATAAGATTACATATTCTAACAGAAAGGCATCAGAGGTTTTTGGGTATCAACAAGGTGAAATGGATGGGAAGAATCACGATATATTAGTGCCTGAAGATAAAAGAGAATTACATCGAAAAGGGATAGCGAAGTTTTTTGATAAACCTATAAACAGACCGATGGGGCTTGGTGATCCATTTCCATCATTACATAAAGATGGGGAGGAGTTTCAATCAGAGATTGGGATTGCTGTTATAAATATTGATGGGGAGCCGTCAGCTATATCAATTCTTCGAGTTCCAGATAAAGATTTGAGTTGGAAATATGTAAAAGCGACTCGATTTGGAAAGCTTTTTGCAGAAGAAGAAGAAGAAGAAGAAGGTGGTTTATGGAATGTGAATCAGCGGTTGGTGGCAAAGGAAGGCCGCCATATCCAAGCGCTGGTGTCAGGGTCCATGCTTCGAGATGAAGCTGGGGACATTATGGGCACCGTGCTGGTGGCCAAGGATATCACCGAACGCGAACGGGCGGAGGAAGAAGTCAGGACACTCAACCGGGAACTGGAAGAACGGGTACAGAAACGCACTGCCGAGCTGGAAGATGCCAAGAAGCAAGCCGACCAGGCCAACCGGGCCAAATCCGAGTTCCTTGCCAACATGAGCCACGAGATCCGCACGCCCATGAACGCTGTCCTGGGCTTTGCCCAGGTTCTGGAGCGCGATCCTTCCCTGACCCCCAAACAGTCAGAGCATATCAGTGCCATCAGCCGCAGCGGCAATCATCTGCTGGTACTCATCAATGATATCCTGGAAATTTCCAGGATCGAGGCCGGAAAGATTGAGCTCTCCCCGGGCGTGTTTTCCCTTCAGGATTTGCTGGACGACCTGGAGACGATGTTTAAAACCCGGGCCGGGGACAAGCACCTGCAGTTGACTGTGGACCGGGAAGAAGGCCTGCCCTCACATATTCGTGCAGATGAGGAAAAGCTGCGCAAGGTCCTGATCAATTTGCTGGGCAACGCGGTCAAGTTCACCGAACAAGGCGGGGTTTCCCTGCGGGTGCGTAGCGAGCCTGTCCAGGGACGGACCGAAGGGGAGGACAAATCCCTGCGCCTGGTGTTCGAGGTTGAGGATAGCGGTCCGGGGATAGCCCGATCTGACCTGGAAAAAATCTTTGATAAATTCAGCCAGGCAGAAGCCGGCGTCAAAGCCGGGGGTACCGGGTTGGGTCTGGCCATCTCCAGGCAGCTCGCGGAGAAGATGGGCGGCGGGATCACCTGTGAAAGCGAGCCGGGCAAGGGCAGTTGCTTTTACTTTGACCTGTTGTGTGAGCCTGCCGAAGCCGATCAGAAAGAATCCCGGGAATCCCGTCGCGTGGTAGGACTGGCCTCCGGGACAAAGCCCGGGCGTATCCTGGTGGTGGACGATAATGCCGCCAACCGCGACCTGTTGCAGGCACTGCTGCTGCCCCTGGGGTTCGAGATACGGGATGCGGAAAACGGCCGGGAGGCCGTGGAGATCTTCGAGGAGTGGTCCCCCCTTGCCGTGCTCATGGATATGCGCATGCCGGTCATGGACGGGTACGAGGCCACCCGGCGCATCAAGGCCACGCAGGCGGGCCGGGCCACTCCCGTTATTGCGCTGACGGCCCAAGCCTTCGAGGGCCAAAAAGAAAAAATTCTGGCCACCGGGGCATCGGCCTACATCAGCAAGCCCTTCCGGGAAAGGGAGTTTTACGAGGTCCTGGGGAAATCTCTTAGCCTGAGCTTTGTGTATGAGGAAAAATCCGCCGGGGCCCAAAAACATCCCAGGGCCTCCGACCTTGCGCCGGAAGACCTGGCCGCGCTTCCCCGGGACCTGGTTCAGGCCATGCTGGAGGCACTGGCCGAGGGCGACATAACCCGGCTGTTGGAGGTGATCCGTCAGGTGAAGCCCCTGGACAGGGATGCGGCCCAGGGGTTGAAGGCCCTGGCCGACCGTTACGACTACACAACGCTTGAGAAGTTGCTTGGCAATGGAGGAAACGACAATGAATAACCAAGAACTTACCGCCACTATCATGGTGGTGGACGATACCCCGGAAAATCTCAATCTTATCAGGGACATGCTTCAGGAGAGGGACTACAGGGTGCTGGCCTTCCCCAACGGCCGGATGGCCCTGAAAGCCGCAGACAAGAATCCGCCGGATATGATCCTGCTGGACATCCTGATGCCGGAGATGAACGGCTTTGAGGTCGCCAGACGCCTCAAGGCCGATGAGGCCCTGCAAGAGATCCCCATACTGTTCATCAGCGCCCTGGGGGATACCGAGGACAAGGTCAAGGCCTTTGCCGCAGGGGGAGTGGATTACGTGACCAAGCCCTTCCAGTTCGAGGAGGTCCAGGCCCGGGTGGAAACCCACCTGCGCCTGCGCAAAATGAGTCTCGAACTGGAGAGGCACAACCGGCACCTGGAAGAGTTGGTGAGAGAAAAGGTCCGGCAAATCTCCGCCTCGCAACTGTCCACCATCCTGGCGGTTTCCAAGCTGGCGGAATACCGTGACGACGACACAGGGCGGCACATCGAGCGCACGCGCACTTTTTGCAAGATCATCGCCGAGCAATTGGGGCATAATTCGCCTTATGAAAAGGACATCAACGACGACTATGTGGAAAACATCTTTCAGGCCGCGCCCCTGCACGATATCGGCAAGGTGGGCATATCCGACAGCATACTCCTGAAGCCCGGCAAGCTCAGTGCCGGGGAGTTCGAGATCATGAAGTCCCACACCGTGATCGGCGCAGAGGCCCTGCAGGCCGCACACAGCAAGGATCCGAACAACGCTTTTGTGAATATGGGGCTCGCTGTCGCGCGCTCTCACCACGAAAAATGGGACGGCACCGGGTACCCCGACGGGCTGGCGGGAGAGGATATCCCTCTAGCCGGCCGCATCATGGCCCTGGTAGATGTCTATGACGCCCTTAGAAGCAAACGTCCCTACAAGGAGCCATTTTCCCATGAAAAGAGCCGTGGGATCATCCTCGAAGGCACCGGGCGGCATTTCGACCCCACGGTGATCGAAGCCTTCAAGGCGGTGGAATACCGGTTTGCCAAGATCTATGAACAAATGGCCTTGTCTTTTCGTTCGAAGGTATAAATTCATGGATATTAATTGGTTAGACGATCAGAAGGTCAAGTTACAACTCATTCGAGTTAGCCACTATTTGTTGGCGTATGAATTATTGTTATCATCAGTTGTCGATGGAGTGCGTGATTTCTATTTAACAGTATTTAAAGATGGAGAATTGACATAAAGCGATAGATACAAAACGGATGTTTTAGCCAAAGCTAAACATGTATTTGAAGCATCTCTGATTTGGTTGAAAGAGCATAACGTGATTTCCGGCGCTGATGTTGAATCCTTGAATGAAATTCGCGAATTAAGAAATCGTTTGGCTCATGATGTTCCGCGGTTGTAACTACTCACCCATGTCATTTCGACGAGGTTTCGGCGTGGTTTTCCGCCGATGTTTCAGCCAAATACAGGCTGAATTGGGAGAAATCTTTGTTTCGACCAGCGATTCACTTCTATGAGCGAAAGATTTCTCACTTGCCGTAGGCACAGCCTACAACCTGGGGGTTGCCCACCGGGCGGGCTCGCTCTACGGTGTACAGCCCATGGGCTAGTGCGTGCCGTAGGCAACACCGTGAGCACAGCGCGTTCGAAATGACACCTGAGTAGTTACCCGCGGTTTGTATTTAGGGGCGATAAACCTTATGACGATGAAATATTGGAATCAATTCAAGAGTATGTTAGGAGAATTGATCAATATTGGGGCCAGATCGAGGTTGAAACCGATATTGAATTATTGGAGAAATTAGAAGATATTGACTTTGATGGTATTAGATCTTTGAGATCATTAGTTCTGGATTATGTAAGTTTTGGGTTGCAATCTGAAGATACTGAGACTTAATTTATTGGTAGTTGCCCACCGATGAATTGCAGCGTGTTCGACACAAAGTCGCATGAATAGCTATTGTGACTGGGTAACTAGGACATAAACTGATGTTCCACCATCAGTAACACCGGAGCGTGCGTCGCTGGTAACGGCGAGGAGCGAAGCTTTTGGCGATTTTGATGGTAGCGGTAAGAACTTACAGAACCGCCACATAAATAACCTCCCAGCTTCGGCCTTTATGCGGACGAACCTGCGGCTCATCCGGCGCGCCGTTGTGCAATTAGGATGAAAACGATTTGATTAACGATAAATTTGATAATTGGATTTTAATTAACTATGGCTGAAAAAGAAATTTCCGAACTGTACAGCAACCTCGTACAAACTGAATTTGATTTTATTCCGAGGGGAACGCATTCACTCCCGGTAGTTTACGATATTGTCAAAGAGAATTATCAGGAGTTATGTGATAACGATTTTTTGTGTTTGGATACTTGTAAAAGCGGCAATAATTCTCCTGAATGGCAACATGCTGTTCGGCGAGCATTGAATGAACTTAAAAGGAAAAAATACAATGGGGTAGAGAATAGCCGACGTGGATACTGGATATTTGTCGGTAATCAGTTTTCTCCATTGGCTGTCGATTTCAAGGAGAAAGTAGCTGATACGCAGAGAGTGCTTACAGAAAGTTATCGCATTATTCGTGATACGAAAATAACACGTAAACTAAAGGCTAAGTACCAAAATAGCTGTCAGATATGTGAGGAAACTATACCCCTGCCAAATAACCAAGATTATTCTGAAGCTCATCAAATACAGCCTCTTGGTAGCCCTCATAATGGGCCAGATATTTCATCCAATATTCTTGTTTTATGTCCTAATCATCATGCAATGTGTGATTATGGCAGTATTCTATTAGATATTGCCATGTTGTTTACACATCCAGAACACAAAATTGGGCAACAGTACATTGAATATCACAATAAAATAGTTGCACCCAACCCTGTTAGCATTGGCTGGGGCTGATCGCCCCGGAAATACGCGGCGCGAAAAACCAACTTTGATTACAGTTCAAGCCGCGTTCGGAGCAAATTCGCCCGGCTGATTACGCAAACGATGGCGCAGACGCTCCGCGCTGGACATTCAAAACCTCTTCCTCTTGAACCACCTATCGCCGGGGGCTGCGCGATTATGAGCATCCCGGCGGTCTGCTTGTGTGAAGTGCAAATAACGCTGCACCATCTCAAGAGAGGAGTGGCCAAGGAAATACTTTAGGGTGTAAATATCCCCGCCATTCTTCAAGAACTCAACGGCAAATGTATGCCTAAACTTATGAGCGTTGACTTGATCAACCCCGGACCTTTTTTGAAGGCGATTGATCATTGATTGAACTCCACCATGAGACAACTCAAACAGTGTATCCTCCGGCCTGAAATCGTCTATACCGGCAACATGCTTCCATAACGCCTTTTTAGAAACCCTACCGAGAGGGATAGAACGCGGCTTAGACTTCGTACTGCGACCATAAGGCTTTACTGTTACATCCCCTGTCTCCAAGTTCACATCCTCTCTCTTCAGCCGTACAAGCTCCCCAAGCCGTATTCCTGTGTCTAAGAGCAAAAGGATGATTGCTTTATTGCGACTTGTTTTCGGGGGACGGTAGTTGTATGCTTGTTTCCTCTCGGTAGCAGAAACCTTGACTTCCAATGACGCCTTAATAAGCTTCTCGACTTCATCTTTAGTGAACGGTATAATTTCGGGGGGCTTGTATTGAGGTTGGGGGATATCTTCATCAGGTCTGTCTATTCCAAACTCGTCCTCACACCATCCAAAGAACGAGCGCATCGCTATCCAGTAATTATCAATAGATGCGGGGGATAGGGGGCTAGTGTCCCCACCGAACCTCTTGGGGACATATTCGTGTCGTAGAAAGTAAAAGAAATTCTTTAGGTCATGCCCGGTTACTTCATGCAGTTTCGGGTTGTCCAGGTGCTCAATCATCAACTCTACGTTGTGTACATACCCCACTACTGTGCCTCTCGAATACCCGCACGCCAGACGGTCAATCCTAAACCCCTCAAGAGCGGTTTCCATATCCATTTTTTCTCTCCTTAGGGCTTTCGGCAGGTAAGAAACCTGCTCTACGGGGGGGAGATCGTTATCTCGTAGGACGGCTTTCCTAGCCGCCGGTGGTGTTGGCAGCATGGTATTCGGCAGGTAGGGATACCTGCCCTACTCTCGCGCAACGTAAACGTGGTATTCGTAAACGTGGGTGCCGGCGGGGTAGTCCTCTTCGGTGATGCCATCGTTGAGGGGGGCGGTGAAGGTGATGGTGGTGGTCAGGACGTGCTCGCCGACGGCCCAATCACTGAGGACGGTATAGTAGGCTCGGCAGTGGTTACCACTGAATACACCTTCGAGTACGGCGAAGTCTTCTAGGGGGACGATCTCTTCGCCGATGGCGAATTCAAGTTCGATCTTAGACCAATTATCGGTGAAGGAGGCTTCGTCGGCTGTGCACCAGAAATAAGCCCATATAAGTTTGCGTGAAGTCGAAAGTGGTACTGTGTAAGGATAGGTCTCACCAGGTTGCGAGGTGACTTCGTTTTGGTAATCTTCTTTGGCGTAATCTTCGAGCCATTTGGTTCCGGCGTTGAAGGCCGTTTCGGCTTCGGAGACGGTGCCCATGGTGGGAGAATGTTCGGGGGTCACGCCTGCGCCGAGGGGTTGGTCGATGACCTCAATAGTATGGTTGAGGACGACATCTTCTCCCTCTATGTATTCTGCGCGCATGGTTTCCTCAGTGATGGGAACGTGGACGTCAGGGACGACGCCGGTGCCTTCGATGATGATCTTTCCGTCCATGTCCTTGGTCATTCCCGTCGGAGCCTGGAAACTGAAACCGCCGGGGAGTGAATATTGACCACGCGCTACTTCGCCGAAGATGCCATCGGAGGGGTAATAGCCAAAGACACGAGTTTGTTCAAGTTGGCTCAAAGTCCACGAGACATCTTCACAAGCGCTCATACAGGCCGGTCCGACCAAGACGCCGAGTTGCCCGTCGTAGTAAAGGTCGTCATCAGGTTCTATGTAGTCTGGCGGGCCATAGGTTTCAAACTCACCTGCTTTTTCGCTGTAGTAGTAAGAACGGGTGAGGTCTATACGTTCTTCAACGAAGTAGCTGGTAAAGAAAGTGCCCAAGGGGCTGCCGCCGCTGTTTTGGCGCATATCGATGATGATGGCCGGGACTTCGTTTTCGATCATGCGCTCCAGGGCGTATTCCCAGAGGCGGATGATGAGGTTGATGTCCTCGGAGAGGGAGGAGATTTTGATATATCCGTAACCACTCTCCAGGATTTCGTATTCCACAGGGAGACTGTTAAAATCAAAGCCTTCGAAGATGCTGGTGGCGGTGAAGGTCTCGCGTTCGGGGACGGTGGTTAAGGTGGCGGTTGTGGGTTCGTCGCTTTCGGGGTTTTGGTAGGTGACCTCAGCTTCTGTGCCCACGGGCGCGCGCAGTAAGTAGCGGTATTGTTGGATGCGCAGCGAGTGCTCACTGGAGAAGGGGGCTGACCAGGGGATGATTTCGGCGAGAGCTTCCCGGATGGGTTTTCCGTTCCATTCCAGGATTTCGGCGCCCCATTCGATTCCGGCCTCTGCGGCGGGACCTTCATCTAGGACGATGTGGGCCATCACCCGTCCATCGTCCAGGCCCGTGATGGCAAAGCCGTAGCCGCCTTCGGTTTCTTCTGTGAACATTTGGCTGCCAATGTCGCCAAAGCCTATTCCCACGTGCCCGTCGGGGATGGACCAGCTATAATCGCGCAGGGCCAGGTAGTAGGCGGTTTCGTCTTGGTTGGCCTGGGCTTCTTCGAAGCGGGGAGCGAATTCTTCGTAAAGGGCGTCCCAGTCGATGTCTTTGATGTCGTTGAAGGGGTACTCTTTGGATACCTTTTCGTGGAGAGCCTCGAAAGCTTCGGTCCAGCCCATCTCGGAGTAATCGTCGACGGCGATGTCCCCTTCGTGGAGAGTGAAGGAAGGATGAGTCTCTTTGACGAATTCAAAAGGCTCGCTGTCCAGGTTGACGACGGTGTAGCCAGCGGAGATGGACTCGGCCGGATCATCTTCGGTGAAGAGGAGGCCGTCTTCGCCAAAGCCAGTGGGGAAGGCTTGCTCGTCATTCGGGGCCCAAACAAGGATTTTGCCGCCGATGATCTCGTTCTTGTTTTCGGCGTCGATGCGGGTGGAGGTGTAACTTCCGCTCCAGCCGCCGGTCTCGTCCTCACCCAGGAAGGGGTCGTCTATGTAGTTGGCGTTCATGATGATTTGCCAGATTTGTAGGCCTTGATCCTTTTCTCCGTCGTTGTCGACATCGTTGAGGGGATAGATTGGTTGGGCGGGGAGGTTGAGGGTATAAGAAAACTCCACTTCGCCTTCTTCCGTTTCCTGGGCCGTCACCGGGCCGAGAATCTGGGCTTCGAGGGGTTGCTCATATTCATAGTCGCGCTGAATGAATCCGGTTAGATCCTCAAGCATGGCGAAGCGTTCGAAGAAATAGACTTCGACGATAAGAGCATTGGAGACTTCAACTTGTCCGGTAAGTTGTACAGGATGTTCTAGTTCAGGTGTTGCGGTGGGAGGTGGTGGGGGAAGGGGGGTGTTGGTTGGTTCTACTCCCTCACCAGTGGGAGCGGGGGGTGGGGTTTCTGTTTTACAAGCGCTGATAAGAGCGATGAGTATGAAAATTACTGATACGGCAAAGGTTAGTTTTTTTGTCATTCTCTCCTCCAAGAATATAAGGTTTTGGGTTTTACGTAGTCAAGATAGCCAGGCTTATTCTACCATTGGGATACGGGGAAGGTAAGGTTCCCAGGCGTAGCGCACGGGCAGGGCAATCGCGTGGAAATCCAACCCCCAACTGTTATAATGGACGGGCTAAGTTTCGAAACTATACAGAAGAAGCAGAACACATAAAGGAGTATTAACTTTGTTTAACAAACCCACTACCGACATTATTCGATCACGATTTTCATGCCGGACTTATCAGGAACGACCTATCGCAGAGGAAACACAAGCCCGCCTGGAGGAGTATTTGGCTTCTCCTCATGAAGGCCCCTTTGGAAACAGTCCTCGCTTTAAATTGGTCGCCGCTGCAGAAGGGGATTCCAAAGCGCTGCGAGGACTAGGCACCTATGGGTTTATCAAGAACCCAACCGGGTTTATCATTGGCGCAACACGAGAAGGCGAGAAAAGCCTAGAAGATTTTGGCTATGTAATGGAAGAGATCATCCTTTGGGCGACGGCGCTTGGTTTGGGGACGTGTTGGCTGGGGGGAACTTTTAATCGCAGTCGTTTTGCTCAGAAAATTTCTCTTGAAGAAGGCGAAATCATCCCCGCAGCGATATCGGTGGGCTATTGTGCAAAACAACCGGCGCGGGTGGATAAAGTAGTTCGGGATGCAGCGAAAGGTGACCGACGCTTCCCGTGGGATAAACTCTTCTTTAAGGGAAGGTTTGGGATTCCATTGGGGCGTGATGAAGCTGGGGACTATGCCACCCCGCTGGAAATGCTGCGCCTTGGCCCATCCGCTTCCAACCGGCAACCGTGGCGGGTCATTAAGGAGGGGAAGGTGTGGCACTTTTACTTGCAGCGCACAAAAGGGTATCCGGGACGTGTCTTTAATGTCCTCTTGCGCTTGGCCGATTTACAACGAGTAGATATGGGGATTGCCATGTCTCACTTTGGATTGACCGCCGAGGAGTTGGGTCTGGAGGGGGCTTGGGCTATGGACGAGCCGGACATCGAAAAGCCGGACGATTTGACCGAGTATGTGGTGAGTTGGAGAACGTGAGGAGAGATGAGCCTCCTGATGATGTGTGAGCGTCTCCTCCCTTGGGATGTGTGAGCGTCTCCTTTCTTGGGATGTGTGAGCGTCTCCCGACCGAACACTTTGGAGGCCTGCGGTCATGGTTGCGTGGCGGGTCAGTCACCCCAGGGGTTTGCTTGGCGAAGGCGCCGCCAGGTCCGCAGTGAGAAGATTTTGGTTCTGAGTCAGGTCCTGGAATTCTTCGAGAGAAGGTTTTTGGGGAAAGTAGAAAAGGTGGGTGGGGCAAGCACAATCAGAGCTGCCAAATCCGACCATGGGACTCTCCGCGCCCGTCATTTGCCCAAGAACCTTGGCCCAAGAATGTTCGAATTTTCTCACCCCATAAGCGTACCACACCGCAAAGATTGAGGCTTGCTTGGTTAGGTAGTCGATGTGCCAATGAAGTTTTTTACGCGGGGAGAGATGCCGGTTGACCCGCGCCGCCACCCCGCCCGGCCCATGCGCACTGCCCACATAGAGGTAGAATCCGGACGCAAGTGAAAAATCCCCCAGCACGCCGACTTGTATTTCTGTGGCTTCTTTCGGGTGTAAAATAAGGATGTAGGTTCCAGATTCACTTTTCATCATAATGCCACTGATTGATGTGTGAGTGTTTCTCTTTCTTTGATGTTTGAGGACTCCAGACCGAATACCTACCAGAGATACCACCCCAAGGTTTGCATAGCCAAGGTTTGTGCCCCCGCTAGGAGTGTGATCCATTTCATTTTGGTGGAGTCAATATTTCTGAAGACCAAGAGAAGATAGGGGTAAATAAAAAGGCAAGCTCTAGCGGTTTCTCCCGTTTTATAGGTGCCGGCCAGGAACATGAGCAATAATGATAGCAGGCTGGCGAGGAAGAGGGCATTAACGCTGTCGTCGAGGCTGAATAGCTTCAGGTTTAAGTACTTAGGCTGGAGCATGAAAGCCAAAACTCCGATGGAAGCGAACAGGGCAATCTCTGTTATGCCTTCTATCCTTGTCATTGTGTAATTAAGGGGATCACTGAAGAGCCGGAAACCTGCCGGGTTTTCATTATGGGATGCGGTCAGGAACGCCTGAAGATGGTCATAGTCGAATATATAGCCCATCAGTCCCCAGGCGAGGAGTGCTGTCACGGAAACCAAAAGAAGGATTTTGAGAAAACGGTAATCGGCTTCGGTAATTATCTTTCGTATAGCCATTAGCCCTAGAACCATGATCAGGAACATACCCCCAAAGGTTAGGGCATTGGTGAGTAGAAAACCTCCCACTATAAGTAGTATCCCAGACAGGATTGTTTTTTCTTGGATTACCTTGATCATCCCTAGAAGAAAGAGGGTGCTAGTGGTTAGAATGACGCCGTCGAGACTGACCGCGCTGTAGATGTTGATGGCGGGCAAGACCGAGAACAACAAGGCAAATTGTGAACTGCGTTGCTCTGAGAGTCCGAGGGCGCGCATGATTTTCCAGACCAAGAAAATCGAGAAACTGGAAATAACGGTGAACGATAATCCAAGGGCGAGCAGGTTATTCCCCCAGAGCTTGAACGTGAAATAGTGGAGAAGAACGGCAAAGGGGGGATGAGTCCTGGAATGGGAGGCGAGACGGCTGCTGCTTTGGTTGACGTTGAAATCTTCGAGCCATGTGGGCAGGTCTGTGATCTTGACCGCATCGTGATAGTATTGGCTGTCTCCCCATTGGAAGGGTTCGTGGAAAACCGCGGATAGACTTCCCTGGGTAAGATTCCCCAGAAGGATCAGGAGCAATCCCACGGCCCAGATCCACGCTCCGCTAGAATACAGCCGGGATTTTTGTCCCCCGCGCCCCCCCGTCTTTTGGAGGGCATACGCGAAAACCACCAAAAACAGAATCGAAAATGGCAACCCGGAAAGGGAAAATCGCGGTTTGAAGACTGAAATGGGAAAGTAGCTGGCCGTCCCCGGCTTGAATCCCAGGATGATCAGGGCAAGGTTGAAAGCGGCCAGTATCCCCCAGCCTATGAGCACCAGGAGAATTGTCAAGAGCGGGAAGTCTATGCTTTTGAGGTAGGCGGTTAGTTTTGAACGAAATTTTAGGCCAAAGAGAGCTGCCAACAGGGATCCTGTCCCCAGCGAAACCGCACTTATCCGGAAAATTTGGAGGCCGCGAAGACCTTTAGCGGAAAGGATGCCATCCGCAGAAATATGATCAATAGCAAAATCAGGTGTTATTATGGCCGAAATACCAAGCAGGCCGCTGCCCACGAAGAGGAGAAGAAAAAGGTAGGTTATGAAGTGTGACTTGTCTTGTTGCATAGACGAATCTTCTGGAGGCAAATCGAGCGCTTACTCTTGACTTTGCGTCTCATCATCTGAAGCGCTGATCTCAGTTAGCACTCCCGTGGCAATGAAGATTGCCCTTTCGCAGATGTTGGTGACGCGGTCGGCGGCGCGTTCCAGGTTGTGGGATACCCAAGTCAGGAAGGTGGCCTGATCAATTGTAGTGGGGTCTTTGAACATGAACACCAACAGCTCCCGGTAGACCTGGTTATAAAGATCATCAATTTCGTCATCGCCTTTGGGGATGGATTGGGCGGTTTCCGCGTCTGCTCTCACAAAGGCCTCCAGGGCGCGATGGAGCATGTCTGAGGTAAGGTCAGCCATTTTGGGAATGTCAATGAGTGGTTTTATGAACGGTTCATCCCCGATGCGGAGCGTGATCTGGGCGATTCCCTTCGCATAGTCACCAATTCGCTCTAACTCGCCTGAAACATCCAATATAGAAGCCAGAATGCGCAAGTCTCGGGCCATGGGCTGTTGGGTGGCAACGGTTATCAATGTTTGGCGCTCGATCTCGAACCTTTTTTGGTTAATCTTTTTATCGTTATCATAGATGCGTTGCGCTTCCTCAATATCTTGTTCTTTGAGGGCTTTAACGGAGTTTATAATCGCCTGCTCAACCATGCTTCCTAAAAGGAGAATATCATCTAGATGTTCTTGTATTTTGCGGTCCAGAGTTTCTCGTGTTCCTGTATTCATTGTATACCTCTCTTTATCCAAAGCGTCCAGTAATATAGCTTTCGGTTTTCTCTTTATCTGGATTGGTAAATATCTTTTCTGTTGCTCCAAACTCCACCATCTCCCCTAACCAGAAAAAGCCAGTCCAATCGGAGACGCGCGCAGCTTGCTGCATGCTATGGGTGACTATCACGATATTATAACTGCTCTTTAGACTCTGCATTAGTTCCTCAATCTCTAGGGTAGCAATTGGGTCTAAGGCTGAACAAGGTTCATCCATCAATATGACTTCTGGCTCGGTGGCAATTGTACGTGCGATACATAAGCGCTGTTGTTCTCCTAATGAGAGGCCCAGGGCATCTTGGGCTAGGTTGTCTTTGACCTCGTTCCACAGAGCGGCTCCTCGCAGGCTGCGCTCTACAACTTCATCCAAGGATTCTTCTTTATGCAATCCCAAAATGCGCGGACCGAAAGCCACGTTATCATAGATGGATTTTGGAAAAGGGTTTGGGCGCTGAAAAACCATCCCCACCCGCCTCCGCAGATCAACAACATCAGTGTCCTCATCGTAAATGTCTTGGTCATCAAGTAGAATCTTCCCCTCGAGACGGGTACCGGAGATTGTGTCATTCATGCGGTTGAGACAGCGTAAAAAAGTGGATTTTCCGCACCCGGATGGTCCAATCAAGGCTGTAATATGCTGATCCCGGATTTCTAGCGAGATCCCAGTTAAGGCTTGAAAGTCTCCATAGAAGAAATTAAGATTTTTGACTTCAATTTTGCTCATGGTAATTATCCAAATCGGCCGGTAATATAATCTTCTGTTTTCTCTTGTTGTGGGTTCGTAAAGAGTTCTTTGCCAGGCTTGTATTCTATCAGCTCTCCCATTAAGAAAAAGGCTGCCCTGTCGGCCACGCGACCGGCTTGTTGAATGCTGTGGGGCACGATGATGATGGTGTACTCTTCCTTGAGCGCAAAGAGCGATTCCTCCACCTTGGCCGTTGAGATGGGGTCGAGGCCGGAGGTGGGTTCGTCCAGAAGCAGCACATCGGGCTCTAGAGCCAAACTGCGGGCAATGCACAACCGTTGCTGCTGTCCCCCGGATAGCTCGCTGGCGGGGTCGTCTAGCCGGTCTTTGACCTCATCCCACAGCGCGGCCTGGCTGAGGCTGCGGTAGAGAATCTCGTCTTCTTGGGCCCTGCCATTGATGTGAGCCAACATCGGCCCATAAAGGACATTCTCGCGGACCGTTCCCGGCAGAGGAAGGGGGAGGGCAAAGACCATCCCCACCTGGCGCCGTAAATCTGGGACGTTGGTCTCAGGGGAATAAATGTCACGCCCATCCACATAAATCTTCCCTTCCAGTTTCGTGCCTTCCACCAGGTCGTTGAGGCGGTTGATCAGGCGCAGGATGGTTGTTTTTCCGCCCCCGGCTGGGCCAAAAAAGACCGTGATCTCTTTTTCTGGGACGTCAAGGGTGACATTGTTCAGGGCTTGTTTTTCGCCGTAAAAGTAGCTTATGTTTTTGATGTTGATTTTAGTTTTAGGCATATTTCGTTTGTGTGTAGGCTCGAGGGGGAACGCCAGTTCCCCCGGATTTGCCCGCTGGAACTACGGTGTAGGGCCCATGGGCTAGTGGCGATCCAGCTCGAGCATGGTAGGGTTGGATTACCACTGTGTGTAGGCTCGAGGGGGAACGCCAGTTCCGCCGGATACCGCCCGCTGGAACTACGGTGTATGGCCCATGGGCTAGTGGCGATCCAGCTCGAGCATGGTAGGGTTGGATTACCACTCTCTCTTGCGCCTGTAATAGCTGCGAATAACTGAAGCAAAGATGTTTAAAGAGAGAACGAAGATCAGCAGTACCAGAGCCGTTCCGTATTGCATTTGTACGGGCATGCCAGGCACTTGGGTGCTGATAACGTAAAGATGGTATGGCAAGGCCATGGTTTGATCGAAGATTGAGCGTGGCAAGCGCGGTAAGTAAAAGGCCGCTACGGTGAAGAGAATGGGGGCTGTTTCCCCAGCCGCACGCAGGAGGCCCAAGATCACGCCGGTGATGATGCCGGGCAAGGCTTGGGGGAGGACGATGTGGCGGATTCCCTGCCAGCGGCTGCCTCCCAAGCTGGCGGAGACGGTGCGGAACTCGGTCGGGACGGCGCGCAGCGCTTCCTCGGCGGAGCTGATGATGATGGGCATGGTCATGATGGCCAAGGTCAGTGAGCCGGCCAGGATCGAGGTCCCAAAGTTGAGGAAGAGCACGAACAATCCCAGCCCAAACAGGCCGTACACAACGGAAGGTATCCCGGCCAGGTTGATGATGGCCAGGCGGATGGCGCGGGTCAACACCGTGTCGCGGGCGTATTCCGAGAGGTAGATGGCTCCCCCCACCCCCACCGGGATGGCGGCCACGGCCGTCCCCAACGTGAGCAGCAACGTCCCCAAGATGGCGGGGAAGATGCCGCCTTCTTTCATCCCCTCTAGCGGCATGGTTGTCAGGTAGGTCCAGTCGATGGCCCCAATGCCCCTGGCCACAATAATGCCGATCACCAGTAGGATGGGTAGGACAACGACTAGCGCGGCAATGACGAGTAAGGAGAAGCCGACTTTTTGAGTAAGATAACGTTTTTTCATCAACGTAAGCCTCCTTTTTTACGTTTTTTGAAGATGGTTGAGGCCGCGATGAGGTTGATGATAAAGGTCAATGTGAAGAGGATGAGGCCAATCCCGAAAAGCATGTGGTAGTGGATGCTGCCATGGGCTACTTCTCCCATTTCGGCGGCAATGGTGGCGGTCATGGTGCGGGCGGGTCGGAAGAGCGAGTCGAGGGAGAGGGGCATGCGGGCCGCGTTGCCGGTTACCATCATCACGGCCATTGTCTCTCCGATGGCACGTCCCAGGCCGAGCATGACGGCGGTCACGATCCCCGACCGGGCGGCGGGCACGACCACCCTCCAGATGGTTTGCCACTTGGTGGCCCCCATGGAGAGACCGGCATCCCGGTAACTTTTGGGGACTGTGTCCAGGGCGTCTTCTGCTACGCTGATAATGGTGGGCATGGACATGTAGGCCAAGATGAGTGCTCCGGTGAAGGCGGTCAATCCCGTGGGTGCGCCCAATTTTTGCACGATGGGCGCTACTAAAGTCATCCCCAAAAAGCCCAGCACAACGGAGGGGATTCCGGCCAGGGCTTCGATCATGGGTTTGAGTACCTCGCGCACCCAGGGTGGGGCGGCCTCGCGCACGAGAACGGCAGTCCCCACGCTGAGGGGTACGGCGATGAGGATGGCGGTCAGGGTAATAAGGAGTGAACCCAGTAAGAGTGGCAGAATGCCATATAAATCGAAAGTGGGATACCAGAGTTCACTCAGCAAGTTCCCAAGGGGTACTTGGAAGAAGGCGGGGATGCCCTCTTGCAGCAAGAAAAGGAAAATGAGCAGGACGAAACCGATGCTCGAAAATCCCAAGAGGCGGATAAGGGCTTCTATGAAAAACGTACTCCAATTGCGCTGGGTTTTGTCGGGGGGATTCAAGGTTGTACCTCCGAATATACTCGAATATAATTCGAGGCTGATTTACGAAACCGACCTGCGTCGGTTAGTTCTAATTCGCAAAGGCGGGCTTTGCATGCCAGCGGCAAATAGCGAATACCATTCACTGATGTGCGCAGCGTCTCCTGACCGCGCACCCAGAGTGACCGAAGGTCTCCCATTTATTTTAACGGCACAAAGCCCAATCGAGAGACTTCTACTTGCCCCTCGTTGAGGATCCAATCCAAATAAACTTTAATATCTCCGGTCGGCTCACCAGCGGTATACATAAAGAGAGGGCGGGCAATGGGATAGGTGCCAGCGTTGACCGTCTCAATGGAAGGGAGCACGTAAGGCTCCCCCTTATCTGCGGCTACGGCGATTACTTTTTGATCGTCAGTTACATAGCCAAGCCCATCATAACCGATGGCGTTGGGGTTTTGGCGGATCTCCGCGCTTATTCCCTCAGAAGAAGGCATTAATAGGGTGTCAGGCGCGAATAATAGATCGCTGTCTTTATTTCCAAGACGGACTACATTTTCCAGAAAGTAGACATAGGTGCCGGAGTTAGACTGGCGGGACAGGGGCACGATGGGGCGATCTTCTCCCCCTACCTGGCGCCAATTGGTGATTTTTTGGGTGTAGATGTCGGAGATTTGTTGGAGGGTCAACCCCTCGACCGGATTGGAGGGGTGAACGACGACGGCAATGGCGTCTCGGGCCACCACGTGCTCGACGGGCGTGATGCCGTTCTCCTCAGCGGCCTCGACTTCTTCTGCTTTCATGGCCCGCGAGGCGTTGGCGATATTGACCGTGCCGTTAATTAAAGCCGCTATCCCCGTGCCCGATCCCCCGCCCGTGACGGAGATGCGCATGTCGGGATTCTCTTCCATGTAGACTTCTGCCCAGGCCAAGGCGATGTTGACCAAGGTGTCGGAGCCTTTGTTTTCAATGGTTTGGGTGGAGGAGGAGGTGGTGTCGTCACCTTCTCCAGGCACTTGCTGAGACCGGCAAGCTGTGAGGGAGGTTAGAAAAAATATGAGTAGGGTTAAGAAGAGAGGGTAAATTGTTTTCGTCGCGCGTCTTTCTTTTTTGTTGGGAAGTCTTGCTCCCTGTTTTTGCGGTGATACTTTGTGGGCATAAATGAAGTCAGATTGCATGTTTTACAAATCCTAAAATGGAGCGTAGGGTATATGAAGTGGGCGTGAAAAGAAACCAGCGAAAGCTCGGTCGCTTTTTATGAATTATACTACATGATCCAGATAACATGGAGATTTTAAGGTGCGCGTGCAAACATGGCTCTGAAACTTCGGAGGTCTCCGAGACCTCCGAGGTTTCAGAATTTCTTCTCGCGTTTGCGCTTTTTTTGTTATAATATCTTTCATTTCTCCCCGTTACCTCATCACCTCATCACTCACGCTATGCCATCTACAATTTCCTCCATTAAACACCAACTCCGCCAAAAATCGAAAAACACCCGCTCTTCTATGAACGCAGCCCTTCTCCAAAAAGCCACGAAGGTCATTTGCAGCCACATTGGAGAATGGGAGGTCTTACAAGAATCCAACGTCATCTTGACCTACATGCCCATGGGTAACGAGGTCAACGTGCGGCCTTTGCTCGACAAATACCCCGGGAAAAAGTGGGTCATTCCCCGTATTCTCCCTGGGAACCAGATGGCCTTTCACTTTTATGACCCTGAAAAGTTGGTCATGCACGAGTATGGGATGTTGGAGCCGTCTCCGGATTGCCCCATTGTGTCCCACGAAGAAATCGACCTGGCCCTGGTGCCGGGCTTGGCCTTTGACCCCAACGGGGGGCGATTGGGCTTTGGCGGGGGATTCTATGACCGCTTCCTCTGCGATTTTAAGGGGGTAACCCTGGGCGTCACCTACAACGCTTTGTTCATCAACCATGTTCCCTGTGGGGAGTATGACATTCCCATGAGATTTGTAGTTACCCAAAAAGGCATTCACAATCCGCTAATCTACACTAATCCTCGCTAATGGTTGGTTTGAATTCGCGTAGATTAGCGCAGATTAGCGTAAATAAGGGGATGGTTCATATAGTGCAATAATTAAGGTTACACATTGATTGTAAAGCCAATACCAGGCGAACGTCGGTTGAGTGAATTCGGAGTGTATTTTACGGAGAATTTGTATCGAAACCAATGAGCCGGGTTCACAAAACAAATTTTCTGACCAAAAACGCTTGGTTTCGATACATTCTGGAACGAAAATATGTTCCAGAACACTCCCCCCGAAGGGACACACCGTGAACCGGCGCTTGATGCATTTATGAAAAGTGTTACCTTAATTCTGAACCATCCCAAGATTAGCGCAGATTAGCGCAGATTAGCGGATAAATTAGTGCAGATTAGCGTAAATTAGCGGATAAATTAGCGTAGATTAGTGGATAAACTATGGAAACCAAAGCCGGCGCTCAAATCAGTCGTAAAGCATTTTTTCAGTCCGCCATCATCTTATTAATTCTCATGATCACCGCCGGAATTTTGACCCGCGTCATCCCGGCCGGGAGCTATGACCGCGTTCTCCAAAACGGGCGGGAAGTCATTGCCCCAGAGTCCTTTCGATATGTCGATGCGCCCCATTACCCCGTTTGGCGGTGGTTCACGGCCCCGGTCGAAGCCCTGGGCGGCCCAGATGGCTTAACAGTGATTGTCGTCGCCGTCTTCGTCCTCATGGTGGGCGGTTCCTTTGCTATCCTGGATAAGATCGGAATCCTCAAAGCCGGTATCGGCAAAATAGTGCGCCTATTTGGAGGCAAGAAATATACCTTGCTCCTCGTCGTTTCTTTCTTCTTTATGAGTCTGGGCGCGTTCTTTGGAATCTTCGAAGAGATGATTCCCCTGGTGCCCATCATGCTGGCCCTCTCGTATTATCTCGGCTGGGATGCGCTGGTGGGCCTGGGGATGAGCGTCCTGGCCACCAACATGGGATTTTCGGCGGCCATCACCAACCCCTTCACCGTCACGGCCTATTGTTTTGGGGATGGCTTCTCGAACATGCTTTATCCCACCAACCCCGTCCTGCTCATCGTCCTCGGCCTCACCGTGGTCAGCTATCCCAAGTGGGTGCGCTGGACGTGGCCCTTGTGGCTGGTCGTGATGGCCATAACCATCCTGTTTTTGGGGATTGGCGTCGCCATCGGCTACGGGCCGTTTTAGGAGGAGGAAAGCATGACCCAGAACCTGCACGTCCACATTTTGAGGCCCTTCGAGGGGGACGCTATGCGCCTGTGGGAGGATTCTCTGGCTGGAAACATCTACTACACGGCTGGGGATGAGATACCTGACCCCGCCCATTACCAGATCCTAATCGCCGGACGGCCACCCCGGAAGTTTTTGGAGGCTAGTCCCCATCTGAAGGCGGTGATCATTCCCTGGGCGGGTGTGCCCGGTTCCACGCGCGAGTTGTTGGATGATTTCCCCCACGAATAACCATTCACGCCCCCCTGTCCCCCCAACTCTGGGGGAAGGCTGACTCCCCCAGGATTGGGGGTTGGGGGGCGAAGGTGGGTGAACGGTTACCCCCCACGAGACTTGCCGAAGTTGCTGCCCCGGACCGATTTTCTGATTCTCACCCTCCCCCTCACACCGGAGACGCGGGGCATGATCGGCGCGGAGGAGTTGGCCCTTCTCCCGGAGCAAGCGGTTTTGGTGAACGTCTCGCGGGGGCCAATTGTGGAGCAGGGTCCGCTTTATGAGGCTCTCAAGACGGGGAAATTGTATGGGGCGGGATTGGATGTTTGGTACAACTATCCCCATGCCGAGGAGGAACGCGAAAATACGCCGCCGGCCGATTATCCATTTCATGAGTTGGAGAACGTGGTCATGAGTCCGCACCGGGGCGGCAGCACGCAGGCCACCCAACGCTTGCGCGTCACCCATCTGGCAAAGATGCTTAACGCCGCGGCGAACGGGGAGGAGATGCAAAATAAGATAGATTTAAAACGGGGGTATTAGCGGCTTGAACGGCGCAGGAGATTTTTTTCTATTTCGTAGTCGAGTTTTTCTAGGGCTTCCTTTTGGGTCACCCAGACAACTTCATTGATTTCTTTGTTGGGTGTGCAGGAGGAGACTTTGGTGGTTTTCATGTTCCAAAACAGAACTACTTTGGGAATGCCTTCCACGGTGTAGGCAATACTTCCCGCAAAGGAATCTAGTTCTACCTCGCAGCTTGTTTCTTCGCGCACTTCTCGAAGCGCGGCCGCCTGCCAACCTTCCTTCTTTTTAAGTTTCCCTTTGGGCAGTGACCAATCGTCGTATTTGGGACGGTGGACGAGGGCCAGCTTAGGTCCCTCTTTTGTCTCTCGCCACACGATGCCCCCTGCGGCTTCTATGACTGTGTTTTTGGGGTCTTTTTCCATGGGTGAATCCTGTGGGCGGGGTACGGGGAAGTGGCCTTCCCCTCAGAGCAGCTATTTGTGCAAACCCCGTGAATTTCTAGAGACCCATCCTTTATTACATAAATCGTACAGCATTTGTGGGGCACGCCTGGGCGCAGATATTACAGCTTAGGCACATGGCTGCTTTTGTGTCAGGCATTTCGTAAGGGGCTTCTTGGGTGAGCACCTTCTTCTCGCACAACAACGCGGCCTGGCATATCCCATCCTCGCACTGTTCCGGGTCACAGGCATGATAATCAATGACCACTGTTCTTCTAGGCATGCTTTCTTTCTTTTTCCTTCGCTAATGCTACTTCTAAATCGTCCAATTCCTGAAACATGGCCGGGGGCACAGAGTGAGCGGGCAGGCGCTTTTTTAATTCTTCTATTTGGGGTAACTGCTCAGGTGTCATTTCGAACGGATTGAGAAATCTTTCGCTCATAGAGGCGAATCGCTGGTCGAAACAAAGATTTCTCCTCGTTATTCGGCGAAAACCACGCCGAAACCTCGTCGAAATGACATGGGTGAGTAGTTACCATTCTGGTATGTACGTGTTCAGAGCAGGGTAAGAGACAAAGAAGTTTTCTCCTGGATCGAGATGGACGCGTGTTCCAGCGGAGTTTCGTGCGCAGAGTCCGGCGGAAAATGTTTCCACCTCGATCAGTTGAATCGTTTATTGTGCAACCCTGAACGGCTTAGGTTTCTCGAACGTCGATGATTTTTTCAATATGAGGTTTGACAGCCTCTTGAAGCGCTTCCATGCTGGCGCCTTCAATTTTTATGGCCACCTCTCGATTCTCGCTATTCTCACCAAGGAACGTTCCCAACGAGAGGATATTCCCGCCAACATCGAAAATTGATTTCGTCAATTGCGATAATTCCCCTTTGACGTTGGGGACAAGTACGGAGAGACGAATACCGTGCTCCCGCGCTCCAAGCATCTCTAGGAAAATATTAAACAGGTCAGTTTCGGTGATGATGCCCACAACTTTCTCTTCCCGAAGGACGGGCAGGCCGCCTACTTTGTTATCTGACATGATGCGCGCGGCTTCTTCGAGTGGTGTATCTTCGTCAATGGTGATCACATCAGGGGTCATCACTCTTTTGACGGTGATTTTGCTGACCATGTAATTGATTTCCCATACGCTGAGACTGCTAACATCTGACGGCGCAGCATGCAGTATATCTTCTTTTGAGACAATCCCCACCAGTTGACCTCTTTGGTTTACCACGGGAAAACGGCGGATTTTCTCTTTTTCCATTAAGTTTAGGGCGTCCATGATGGGCATATCCGGATGGGTTGTGATGATGGGGTGAGACATTCGCTCTTTGACTAACATAGCTTTTTCTCCTTTACTACGATTTGGGGGTGAATTTGAACCTGCCAGTTAATTGTAACACTATATTTTTGTATGTTGAGGGTTAGTAATTGCCCTGTATTTCGTTATTTTGTAACTGTTCACGCCACATATGACCTACACCCTTTCCTTGGTAGTTGCGGCAAAATGACACGCCAGCGCGGATTCCCTTAAGCTGTGTACACACAGCCCCTTACACGGTTCCCTCCGCTCATGACCGGCAGAAGGCGGTGGAGAGGTTGGGGTAGGGGGTAGAAATGAAAATTGTAACGATTCTCTTGTTGATAAGTTGTTACACTTCACTTATAATGAAGAAAGCCGGGCCGTGTTCAGGTTCCGTGGGCGGAACCCAAAACGCCCGGTGATGGCCAACGCGATGTGAGCGCGTGACAAGGGAATGATAGCAAAGGAACGCCGCTCATGGGTGCGTGGGCGGTGTTTTTGGTTTTGTTAGAATCCCCTTCGCTTCGGCTTCGGCATTTATGCGGACGAACCTGCGGCTCATCCGCCGCGCCGTTAGGCCACCTCTCCAGATTTATGATAAGATACAGGATAGTGAAACATA
>JAANWX010000097.1 GCA_018263575.1 Chloroflexota bacterium
TCATCCAAATCCTTTTCCTCGTCCTCTTCCCACGCTACTGATAATTCCTCTTCAGTAAAAAAGAGGCTTTGGGACTCTACAGGTTCATGCAAGGCCTTTAATAAATCTTGCGCTGTTTGATTATCTGGATTTATGGAAAGTACCTTTTCGAAGCAAAACTCCTTTTTCTCAGAATCGGCTACATAGCGCCCTAATGCCAGCCAAACCTTTTCAGACTTTGGATTTCTCTTTAAAACCTCAGCGAAGAACTGATGCGCTTTCTGTAAATCCCCGGCCTCGGCTGCAGCAATTCCTTTGCGGTATAGGTCTTCTTCCATAGCCAAATTCCCTGCTCTACAAATTAATGTCTTCTCTTTGTATTCTACTATGAATGCTTATGTGTATTATACAACCTTTTGGGGAGGTTTTCGAGCATCTTCTATATCTTCTCAAAAAAGGGTGGATGTAGTCTTTAAGATAAATAGGGCAAGGGAGCGTTTCATACCCTCTTCCTTACCCTATTGATATTGGATCGGATGGTCCCAAGCGCAATGGGTTGGCCTGAAAAAATGAGTTAGCTGGTCGCCAGCAATCTTTCCAGGTTAGCCTTGGAACTTGCTTCTACGTCATCGTGGATGCTGCTCCCATGGGCGTCCATGGTCACCACAACGGGGAATTTATTGACCTTCAAAACCCAAATGGCTTCCGGAACGCCAAATTCTTCAAGTTTATAGACATCCAAAACTTCCTCCACCGATTGGGCGATCAACGTGGCGGCCCCGCCGATGGCGTGGAAGTAAGCCGCCGGAATTTCCCCACAAGCGGCCAAAGTATCGGCCCCCATCCCCCCTTTGCCAATCACACCCCGCATATCAAAGTGGCGCATTACATCGCCCTGATAAGGTTCTTCGCGAATGCTGGTGGTTGGCCCAGCGGCAACGAATTCATAGTCTCCGCTCTCGACTCCAGCGACAACGGGGCCGCAATGGTAAATAAGACTGCCACTTAAAATCGGTTTAATGGCCTCGTAAACTTCCAAATCATTCCCTTGAGGTTGGCGTGTTTTCTTGATGAAAGTCTCGATCATCCATTTGTGAACCGTGTCGCGGCCGGTCACCAGCACCCCGGTCAGGGCAACGGTATCACCTGTTTTTAGACTGCGGATAGTTTCTGCTTCGATGGGGATGGTTAATTCTCGCATAGTCACCTCTTTTCTAGTAAAGTTATCGTAACCGCTCAACCCCTTTCCCCGAGGCAAACTTCAAAAGTCTCAGAAGTCGCTTTTGGAGAAATTTTACAAACGTTTGCGAACTATCAAGCACAAAAAACGTTGTTTTGAAGACTTTTGAAGTCTATCTCTTTGGGATGGTGAACGCTTACAAATTATCGACTGTTTATAAGTACTTGGACACCAGCAGATCTAACCTTTGCCGGGCTTCCTTCGTAACAATCTTGGGGTCTGTGATCAGAGCGTCTTGCAGAGCATGAGAACACGCACACGTTCGCTCTTGCGGGGGGTCTTTAGCCAAATTACGAAGGGCTTTTTTGACAATCTCAATATTCTGATTGAGGATCCTAATCACCATTTCCACGGTCACTGCTTCTTCACTCTTGTGCCACACATCATAGTCCGTGACATGGGCAAGGGAGGTATAACAAAGTTCAGCTTCCCGCGCCAGGAAAGCCTCCGGCGAGGTCGTCATGCCAATGATGTCCATGCCCCATGTCCTGAAGGTGTTTGACTCCAAACGCGTCGAAAACCGGGGGCCTTCGATGGTGATGAAAGCCCCGCAAGAATGTGCGGCAGCTCCCGTAGCCTCGACCGCCTGGAAAACTTGATCAGATAAACGCGGGCAGAAGGGTTCAGCAGAACCAATGTGTGCGACAAGCCCTTTTTTAAAAAAAGTATTGGGGCGGTTTTTTGTAAAATCAAATAACTGATCAGGGATAACAATGTCTCCAGGTTGGTAATCGTCCCGCAAAGAGCCGCAAGCGTTCACGCTGATGACATGCTCCGCGCCCAGTTTTTTAAGGGCATAGATATTGGCCCGGTAGTTGACCTCGGTGGGGGCAAGCGGGTGGCCAAGCCCGTGCCGGGCCAGAAAAGCAACCGCTCTTCCCTCCAGGATTCCGGTCACGACCGGAGCGCTGGGGTCACCAAAAGGTGTTTCAACAAGGTGTTCTTCAATTTCGCTCAAGCCCGTAATGTCGTACAGGCCGGAGCCGCCTATCACTGCAAGGGGAGTGGTGTGGGGCATGGTCAATCCTTTTTAGATTTAATATCAAACATTTCGAGGTATCTATCGGCTTCAATTCCTTCAACCAAGAGCGTTGTATCCGTATCACTCAAATCATCCGATGCAGGTGTTTCCGCGCCAGAAAAGCTTCCCTCTCCCACCTCGCCCTGACCAAAGATAATTGGAACCCCCGCTAGAGAAATAATATCTCCGCCGTTGAGAACCTTTTGTGTGATAGGCTCTCCATTGACAGAATTCCCCCCTGTAGAGTCTAAGTCGAAGAGAATGAAATATCCCTTTGTAACCCGCAATTGAGCGTGATGGCGAGAAACATGAGGGTCAGAAATGACAATATCATTATCGATGTGGCGGCCCAGCGATATTGTTTCTCTATTAAGGCGGTAGACCCGCGCTCCATTGACAATTAGAAAGCTGCGCGGGGGAATAGGGTCAGGGTTGGTTTGTGGGGAGGGATCGGAAGTCATAGGGAGTCATAGTTTGATAACGGGGTATATCTATAGTGGATTATAGAAGAAGGTGCGTTATTCAGCAAGTAGGAAATGGAAAAAGGTGATATTTGTAGTTGATATTTAAGGGGAATGGGCTGGGTAGTCGAAGGTGCGTTGCACTTGTAGTCCAAAGTGCGCTGCACCTGGTTGGTCTGTAGTCTAAGTAGTCTGATTGGTCTGAGGGGTCTAGGGAGCAGGTGCGTTGCACGGCGTTTTTGCGTGCATTGCACCTGGCTACGTCCTGTGTGGCAGTCTTAGGGGACGGCCAAGCGGCCAATTTGTTTTCAGAAATCCATCAGGTGGCGTAGGAACTGTTGGTATAATTAATCTGACAGTGTCAATTTACAACCAAAAAACGAGTGCACTAAAAAGTTGTTGGCTAATCAACTATGAAAAAATCAAAGAACGGCTTTCGTGAGATTGAACATACCGCCGACCTGGAGTTGGAAGTTTGGGGGCAAGACTTGCCTTCCCTCTTCCAGCAGGCCGCTCTAGGATTGTACCATCTTTCCCAAATAGAGCCTGCGGAAAATCAACCTCGACTACCCTCTCAATCGCTCCAATTAAACGGCATAGATTGGGAAGACCTATTAGTGGCATTTCTGGATGAACTGCTTTACTTGCTAGATGAAAAAAAACGCGCGGTTGATTTCCATGATTTGAACTTGGATGCCAACTATACCCTGGAAAGTCAGGGAGAGACTGTCGAGGTTAGTCCCCAATTCCGAAGCATCAAGGCAGTAACTTATCACAACTTGAAAATACGTGAAACAGAAAACGGGTATACGACAAATATTGTTTTGGATGTTTGAGTAAAGAGTAATGAGTAAAGAATAATAAGTCACTTTTTACTTTTTACTCGTTACGTTTCACGTAATCTGGAGGTAAAAAACTATGGTTGCCCTAAACGACTTGAAACAAATTAACGACTTCGAATGGAAAATCCCCCAAACGTACCGGGATGATATGCGAGTTCCAGTGCGCATTTTCGCTTCGCAAGCATTGATTCGGGATGTTGTGCGGGATAAATCTTTAGACCAGGCCGTCAACGCGGCCACACTTCCCGGCCTGGCGGGGCGGGTTGTGGTTATGCCAGACATGCACCAGGGCTACGGCTTCCCCATTGGGGGCGTGGCCGCCACCCGCTACCCGGAGGGAGTGATCTCCCCTGGCGGAATCGGCTACGACATCAATTGCGGCGTGCGCTTGCTGGCTTCTCAAATCCCTCACAAGGAGGCCAAACCACACCTGAACGCGCTGGCCTCGGCCCTCCACCAACACTGCCCCAGCGGCTTAGGAAAAGGCAGCAAACTCAACCTTAGCATTTCAGAACTGGAAGAGGTCTGCCGGGATGGTTCTAAGTGGGCCTTGAAAAACGGCTATGCCACCAAATCCGATGTGCGCCGGACAGAAGATGAGGGCAGCCTCCCCGGGGCGAATCCCAGCAAGCTCAGCCAACGTGCCAAAAATCGTGGCCGGAGCCAGGTAGGCTCTTTAGGGTCAGGAAATCACTTTATAGAAATAGACCTTGTGACTGAGATCTTCGACGAGAAAGCGGCCCAGGTGATGGGGTTGCGCAAGGGACATCTGGCACTCCAAATCCACTCCGGCTCGCGCGGGCTGGGACACCAGGTTTGTTCGGATTATGTGCGCAGGCTCCAAGGCGCCGTCCAGCGCTACGGAATCCATCTCCCCGACCGGGAATTGGTCTGCGCCCCCATGGATTCCCCCGAGGGTGAGGATTATCTATCCGCCATGCGTTGTGCCGCCAATTATGCCTTTGCCAACCGCCAGATGCTGGCCCACTTTGCCCGCCGAGCCTTCGAGCAGGTTTTGGCCGGCAAAGTTGGGAGCTGGCGCTTGCACCAGGTCTACGACGTGGCGCACAATATCGGCAAAATCGAAACCCACAACGTGGACGGGATTCCCACCGAGGTCTGCGTCCACCGCAAAGGGGCCACGCGCGCCTTTGGGCCGGGAGCCGAAGACCTGCCGGGCGAATATCGCGCTATCGGCCAGCCGGTTCTCGTGCCCGGCAGCATGGGAACCTCATCCTGGGTTTTGCGCGGAACAGAAGAGAGCATGAAGCGCACCTGGGCCTCCAGTTGCCACGGCGCCGGGCGGACGATGAGCCGGACTCAGGCAAAAAAGACGGTCTGGGGCGAAGATTTGCGGAAAGAACTCGAATCCGACGGGATTCACATCCGGGCCAGGTCCATGGCAGGGTTAGCCGAGGAAGCTCCCGTGGCCTACAAGGATGTCAACGTCGTTGTGGATACCATCTCCCAGGCGGGGATCGCTACCAAGGTTGCCCTCCTCAAACCATTGGCGGTGGTCAAAGGCTGAGGGAACTTTTGGGCCGTTTTCTACGTCTAAGGTATGAATGACAATCTGGTTACCCGACACAAATCGTGTATAGCGAAGGTTTTACGGTGTACAGCCCACGGGCTAGTGCCAGAGGAACGCCTACGGCGCAACCGAGCGAGGTAATTTGCGAATAATACCGTTCGGTGCAGCCCAGGGCTATGCTACGCGAAGGACACCTTCACTATCCATTTGAAATTAGTGTCGGATAGCTAGAATGGCAATAAGAGCATAGACAAAGGAAAGAGAGATGAAAAAAAGAGACCTTATTATTGGAGCCATAGGCCTTGCCAGTGGCGCCGCGATTACGATTTTCGGGATGTCGACGCTGAACACAACCCCCAAACCCAGCAGTACGCCCCCCAGAGAGGAAAATGTGCCGGAAGAGTCGCCCACCGCGCTTCCGTCTCCCACGCCGGAGGTTGCTCCCGAAGCGGGGGAGGTTGACCCATCCCCCACCCCAGAGGATGAAAAACCAGGAAAAGGCAAAGAGCGCGACAATCCCTTTGCACCTGTTTCCGCCGATAAAAAATGGGTTTCTAGCAAGGCTTATTTGGAATTCAGTGAAGTGGTGGTGAAGAACAAGAAAGTCAGCCTAGCCTTGGCTGGGAGCCTCCCCACGCCTTGCCACAAACTACGCGTGCTCATCCCTGACCCGAACGAAGATAACCAGATTCAGGTTGAGGTCTACTCCGTCGCCAATCCCGATGAAGTGTGTGTCCAGGTTCTGGCGCCTTTCGAGGCCGAGATTGCTCTGGATGCGTTCGAGGAGGGTGAGTATACGGTTTGGGTGAACGGCGAAGAAATTGGCGACTTTCAGGGGCCAAACAAATGATGATCTACCTGCTGATGGGCGCCACCGTAGCCCCCGTCAACGTCCGGAGGTCTTCCACGGGCAAGCGGATGTTTACCCCTCTCTCGCCGCCGGAGACATAAATTTCAGCCTGCTCCTGGGCTGAAATATCCAGGAAGATGTTAAAACCCTTGTTGATCAAGGCCAAGGGGGAGATCCCGCCCGCCCGCAGCTTGGTGCGCTTTTCAGCATTCTTCTGTGTGGCTGTCTTGACCTTTTTCTCCCCCGCCACCTTCGCCAGCGCCTTGAGATCAACCTCTTTATGGCCGGGCGTCACCGCCAGGATAGGTTTGCCTCTCCCTTTCCGCTCGACAACGATGGTTTTATACACTAAATGCAGGGGGACATCCAGCAACTGGGCGACCTCCTCCGCGCCAAGTTTCTTCTTGGGAAGTTCGTAAGCTGTGTAGCCAATGTTTCTGCTGTCTAAAAAGCGGGTAACGTTGTTTGTGGGCATAGGTTTTCCCATTATATCACCTCCCTTGACCTTTCCCTCTTTCAAGTTATAATTCAAAGACTGAATTTTGGAGATTTTTGACTTATGACTGACCTAACCCCCTCACAAGAAGCCCGCGAACGCGCTCTGTTAGAGCACCTGGAAGAGGACCCTGATATCAACCAAGCGACTTTGGCAGATAAACTTGGTGTAGCCGTAGGGACAGTAAATTGGCACATCAAACGCTTGATCAAAAAAGGATACCTCAAAGCCAAGCCCGGCCAACGTAGAAAATTGCGTTATATTATCACCCCCGAAGGCTTGGCGCTGCGGGCCAAATTGACGATCGATTATGTAGAAAATCAAATGCGCTTATACCGCCAAACCCGGGGCGACGTGAAAGCGTTCCTGGCGGAAGTGGAACAAGCCGGGTATACCCAAGTGAGGGTCAAGGGCAACAGCGAAATTGCCGACGTTTGCCGTCTGACTTGCCTCGAACAAGGCGTCGAAGTCGTCGAGGATGGGGACGTTCCCATCCTGAAGATAGAAGGCTACCGCGTGCGTTTACAACTCGAGGAGCCCGCATGACCTCCCAAGAGCACATTCTAATCACCGGAGGGGCGGGATACATCGGTTCCTACCTGGCCGGGGAGCTTTTACGGCAAGGGCATCGCGTCACGGTTGTGGACGAGCTGCTCTTTGGCGGAGAATCTTTGCTCTCCTATTTTTCGGATCCCGATTTTCACTTCTTTCAGGCGGATGTTTGGGAACCCCGGGCCGTTCGGGCCGCCCTGCGGGGGGATTGGCCCACCCCGACCGCCGTGGTGCACTTGGCCGCCCTGGCCGGTTTCCCGGCTTGCCAGGCGGTGGGTCAGCAGGTGGCCTGGCGCTACAACGTGGAAGCCACCCAGCACGTTCACCAACAGGCGGCGGAGGTCGGAATCCCCCGCTTCCTTTACATCTCCACCTACAGCAATTATGGCCTATCCGAAGATGGAGAACCCGTCACCGAAGACACCTTCCTCAACCCCCAATCCCTCTACGCGGAAACAAAAGTAGCCTCCGAACGCTATTTATTGGAGCAAACAAATCCTGCTTGCCATCCCCTCATCCTCCGCCTGGCAACAGTTTACGGACTTTCTCCGCGTCCCCGTTTCGATATGATCATCAACCAATTTGTATGGGAAGCCTTTCGCCATCACAAATTAGTAATATACCAGCGAGGATATTCGCGATCTTTTATCCACATCCAGGACGCCGTTCATGGTATCATGCTCGGATTGCAGGCCCCGGAGGAGAAAATCAGCGGAGAGGTTTATAACCTTGGCGTTCCTGAGGGAAATCTGACAAAAGATGAAGTGGTCAAGTTGATCCTCAAGCGGTTGCCCAAGACGCTGGTTCGCTATAAAGACATAACTTTTGGAGGCGATATGCGTGACATCACCGTCTCCTTCGAGAAAATTCAACGCCAATTAGGTTTTCAGGCCCAAAAGACCGTGGACGATGGCGTTAGAGAAATTTTAGAAGCTATTCAACAAGGCGTGATCCAAAACCCCAGCAATGAGCGTTACCGCAACGCTCGTTTTATTGTGCAGTGATTCGTGAGGAGTAAAGAGTAAAGAGTAAAACGTAATGAGGATAGGGCTATCGCTTTCGGAAGAACATGCTTCCAGACCCAAAGGATAGCGAAGGCCTTCGCGAAGCACAGCCTTGGGCTGCCTGACCGAGCAGTAGAGAGTAACACGGTCTACCTCATTACTCATCACTCATTACTCATCACTCGTCACTCCCAAAGGAGAATTTATGAAAAAAGCATTAATCACCGGTATTACTGGTCAAGATGGTTCGTATTTAGCGGAGTTTTTGCTGTGGAAGGGGTATGAAGTCCATGGCGTCATCCGCCGTTCGAGCACATTCAACACGCGGCGGTTAGATCACATTTATCGAGACCCCCACAATGGGGAAGATGTGCAACTTTTTCTGCACTACGGAGACCTGGCGAGCTCTGACAGCCTAGAAAGAGTGATCCGAGATATACAACCGAATGAAATCTATAACCTAGCAGCGCAAAGCCATGTCCGCGTTAGCTTTGATTTACCAGAATACACGGGAGACGTGACGGGGTTAGGCGCAACCCGTATTCTAGAATCCATACGCCGTTGTGAAACTGAAGCTCGGTTTTATCAGGCTTCCACCAGCGAGTTGTTTGGCAGCGCGTCTCCCCCCCAAGGTGAGAACACGGCCTTCCAGCCGCAAAGCCCTTACGCCATTGCCAAACTCTACGCCTATTGGATGACGCGCAATTATGCCCAAGCCTACGATATGTTTGCCTGTAACGGCATCCTTTTCAATCACGAATCACCTCGGCGCGGAGAAACCTTTGTCACCCGCAAGATCACCCGCGCCGTAGCCGCCATTGCGGCCGGCAAGCAAAAATACCTCTATCTAGGAAATTTGGACGCCAAACGAGACTGGGGTTACGCCCCTGAATACGTAGAGGCCATGTGGATGCTGCTCCAGCAAGACGAGCCGCACGATGTAGTGTTTGGGACCGGAGAAGCTCACACCGTCCGGGAATTTGTCGACGCAGCCTTCAGCTACGTTGGCTTGAATTACAAAGATTATGTGAAAATAGACCCCCGGTACTTCCGCCCCACAGAGGTAGATTATTTGGAAGCTGACGCCTCTCAGGCCAAAAAAGTCTTGGGTTGGGAACCGAAAGTGTGTTATCAAGACTTGGTGCACATCATGGTCGACGCCGATCTAGAACTCCTAGGAGAAGAAGCGCCTGGCAAAGGCAAAGAGATTGTCACCGAGCGCTTCGATGATTGGCATAACTGGAAAGATCAAGTAGTTAGCATGGGAAAATAATCTATGACTCAAAAAGAATATCCAAACCCTAAAGAATTTTGGGCCAAGAAACGTGTTTGTGTGACCGGCGGGGCTGGGTTTTTGGGGTCTTATGTTCAAGAGACCCTTCGAGAACGTGGAGCCGATAAAATCTTCATACCTCATATTGAAGAGTATGACCTCACCAAAATAGAAGACATCCGGCGCGTGCTAAAAGACGCTCAGCCCGATATCATCATTCACCTGGCCGCTGTTGTGGGCGGTATTGGGGCCAATAAAGACCATCCGGCCGAGTTTTTCTATCAGAACCTGATGATGGGTGTCCCCCTCATGCACGAAGCCTGGGAGAGCGGCGTAGAGAAATTTGTAGCCATCGGCACGATTTGCGCCTATCCAAAATTTACACCCATCCCTTTTAAAGAAGAAAATTTATGGGATGGCTATCCGGAAGAGACCAACGCCCCGTATGGCTTGGCAAAGAAAATGCTTCTGGTACAATCCCAAACTTATCGCCAACAATACGGCTTTAATTCCATCTTCTTGTTGCCCGTCAACCTCTACGGCCCGCGCGATAATTTCGATCTGGAGACATCCCACGTCATCCCGGCCCTGATCCGGAAAATGATTGAGGCCCAAGAGCGTGGGGAAGGCAAAGTAACCCTGTGGGGGGATGGCTCTCCCACGCGGGAATTTTTCTACGCGGGAGACGCTGCACGGGGAATCATTTTAGCAACCGAACGGTACAACTCCAGCGATCCGGTCAACCTGGGGTCCGGGATGGAAATCAGCATTATGGATTTAGCCCATCAAATAGCTGAACTAACCGGATTCACGGGCGAAATTGTTTGGGATACCACCAAGCCCAACGGTCAACCCCGCCGCGCCCTGGACACAACCCGCGCCAAAGAACGTTTCGACTTCCAAGCCGAAATGAGCTTCGAAGAAGGACTGAAACGTACCATTGACTGGTTCCGTGAGAATCGGGAAATAACGAGTGACGAGTAAAACGTAATTCACTCATTACTCATTACTCGTCACTCATCACGCTCCACCATTTATTATGACCGAATTAACGCACCAAGCAACCCAAGAAGAAATCATCGACATCCGCCCCACTAGCGGCTGGTCAGCTTTAAAACTAGGGGATCTGTGGCGGTACCGCGAATTAATGTTTTTCTTGACCTGGCGCGATATCAAAGTCAGGTACAAGCAAACGCTATTGGGCGCGGCCTGGGCCGTGATCCGGCCCTTGGTTACTATGGTCGTTTTCACGCTGATCTTTGGCCGGGTGGCCAAGCTGGATTCGGAGGGTGTGCCTTATCAGTTATTCTCTTTCACGGCCCTCTTGCCATGGCAACTCTTCTCGAAGGCCCTGGGAGATACCAGCAAATCCATGGTTTCAAATCGGAACATGATCACCAAGATCTACTTCCCGCGCTTGGTCATCCCTTTTTCTTCTGTAATCAGCGGCCTGGTTGATTTCGGGATCGCCTTTGTAATTTTACTGGGCATGATGGTTTATTATGGCGTAAAGCCCACATCAGCAATTTGGACGCTGCCTTTATTTTTGATGCTGGCCTTGTTAACGGCCTTAGGCGTGGGATTATGGTTCTCAGCCTTGAATGTCCAATTTCGTGATGTGGGGTATATCATCCCTTTCCTCACCCAAGTATGGCTCTATGCCACCCCTGTCGCGTACTCCTCACAGATTGTTTCTCCACAGTGGCAGATTATCTACGCTCTTAATCCCATGGCGGGCGTAGTCCAGGGATTTCGGTGGGCTTTACTGGGAACAGAACTAGGAGCAGATGCCTCAACAACTCTTTCTGTTTCTATTCTGATATCTATTGTCATTTTAGTCAGCGGCCTATTTTATTTCCGGCGCATGGAGCGCACCTTTGCGGATGTGGTGTAATTATGAGTGACGTCGTTGTTCGTGTTGAAAATATGAGCAAGAAATACCGCATCGGTGTCGCGCCCGAAAAATACGCCACGTTAAGGGACGCTATCGTAGAAACGCTAAGCTCACCGCTGAGACGTATCCAAAAAAGCTTGCCAGCCGGCAAAGAGGCGGATAGCGTTGATACTATTTGGGCCTTGAAAGACATTTCCTTCGAAGTGGAAAGGGGCCAGGTCTTGGGGGTGATTGGCCGCAACGGAGCCGGAAAAAGCACCCTGCTGAAAGTGCTTTCGCGAATTACGGAACCTACGGAAGGCCACGTCCGAATTCATGGGCGGGTTGGCTCCTTGTTAGAAGTGGGGACCGGCTTCCACCCCGAATTGACCGGGCGCGAGAACATCTATCTCAACGGCGCCATTTTGGGCATGAAGCGGGCGCTCATCGAGCGCAAATTCGATGAGATCGTAGACTTCTCTGGGGTAGAGAAATTCATTGACACGCCCGTTAAACGCTATTCCAGCGGCATGTACCTGCGCTTGGCCTTCTCGGTGGCCGCCCACCTGGAACCGGAGATTTTGGTCGTTGATGAGGTCTTGGCCGTAGGGGACGCGGAATTCCAACGCAAGTGCTTGGGCAAGATGAGCGATGTGGCCCAAGAGGGACGTACAGTCCTCTTCGTCAGCCATGACATGTCCGCCATCTCCCGCCTGACAGAAGAAACCATCGTCCTCGAAAAAGGAAAGTTAGCCTACCGCGCCCCCACCCAAGAGGCCGTGGATTATTATCTGTCTTCCGGCTTTAAAACGGGTGAACGGGTCTGGACAGCAGAGGAAATACCCACCCAGGCTGCTCCTTTTCGCCCCCTTGCTTTACGAGTAAAAAACCACCAAGGGGACGTGGTAGACCTTGTCCGCTCCACACAGCCCTTTAGCATAGAAATAGAGTATCGTCTTGTCGAACCTATCCAAGCACTCCGTGTGGGACTTTATTTACGCAATATGCGCGGGGCTTATGTGTTTACGGCTTTCGATACAGATAATCCCGAACAATATAAGGCCATGGCTACGCGCCCGCCCGATCATTATGTAAGCCGGTGCGTGGTCCCCGCTGATATCCTTAATGAAGGCCGGTATGCGTTGGGCATAAATGCCAGCGCTTATCGGGTCAAGCGTTATTTCCAAGATTTGCGAGCCTTGGTGTTCAACGTGGATGGTACCGACGCCCCAGGAAAACAGTGGGCTGAAAGGCGGAGAGGGGTCACCCGCCCGCGTTTAGATTGGGAAATAAATCAAATTAGGTAGGTATTGTCAACAGCATGGTAAAAAAACGACCCCTTGACTCTTTGAAAGAATTTATCGGCGAAATCCCTTTAACGGCCGAGCTTTATTGGCGCTTGCGACAAGCGGACAGTCCGCCTCCGGGTTCTTTTTCGTTGGAGAAGCTGAAAACTCACCTGCCAGTGTGGCGGGAAGAGGCGGCGCAGGCTCAACAAGATGCCGAATCAGGAAAACATGTTCTCCTATTTGCTACCTTTGGTTATTGGGTTTCTCAAACCGCTATCACCGGTTTAGCTTTGGCGGGCTTGGGCCATCGTGTTTCGTTGGGTTTCTTGCCTTATACCAAACGTCAAGAATCGGAGAATAAATTTGACCTTCGGCGACAAAACACATATATTAAAAAAACTTTAGCACTTGCCGGGTCTTCGCTAAACATCTTCCCTTTTTGGGATAAGAAAAGCCGACAAACTTTACCACCGGAACTTAAAAAAACAATAGAAGGATCAGCCTTGCGGGACATAAAATATATTTTGCTGCGCGAGGATGTGGATTCGGAGAGTGATTTATATTATTTACGCGTGAAGCGCAATATCGCCTTTGCGAAAGTCATCTTGGCTTGGCTACAAGAGAACACCCCGGATGCCATTGTCATTCCTAATGGAAGCATCCTGGAATTTGGGGTGCTTTTCTATGTGGGACGCTACCTCGACATTCCTGTGATCACCTATGAGTTCGGCGAACAACGGGAACGAATGTGGCTGGCCCCCAACAGGGACGTTATGCGCCAGAAAACGGATACAATGTGGGAAGCCTTCGAGGACCAACCGTTGACGGAAGCGGAATGGGAAAAAATCCGCACTTTATTTTCCGCTCGGCAGGGTGCTGATTTATGGCAGAATTTTTCCCGCCAGTGGCAAAAAACAGCCAGCCAGGGCGGGGAAGAGGTTCGGGCCACTTTAGGATTGGATCAGCGTCCCGTTGTTTTCCTGCCCACCAACGTTCTTGGGGATAGTCTGACGCTTGGCCGCCAGATTTTCAGTGAAGGCATGACGGAATTGATCACCCGCACCATCCAATACTTCATTGACCATCCCCAATACCAACTAGTGATTCGGATCCATCCCGGTGAGCAATTAGGCTGGGGCCCTTCCGTATACGAAATCTTGAAAGGATATTTTGAGAATCTTCCTGAAAATATCCACATCATTCCCGCTGATGCGGCCATCAACAGCTACGATTTAATTGAAATCGCCTCTTTTGCGACAGTTTTCACCACCACGTTGGGAATGGAAATGGCCATGAGTGGAGTACGGGTAATTGTGGCTGGAGAGACCCATTATCGAGGAAAAGGCTTCACCGCAGATCCTGATACCTGGGAAGGATACTTTGAATTTCTCGAAAAGTTCCTAAAAGAACCCGCTAAGAACAAACTCTCTCAAGAACAGGTTGAACAAGCCTGGACGTATGCCTATCGATTCTTCTTTGACTACCCATTCCCTTTCCCCTGGCATGTACAACACCTCTGGGAGAGTGTGGAAAAATGGCCCCTAAAGCGAGTCTTGAGTGAAGAAGGGCTTCAAAAATTTGGAGATACTTTCCGCTACCTCGTTGGAGAACCTATTGACTGGAAAGAAAATCGTAATGAGTAAAAAGTAAAAAGTAAAAAGTAAAAAGTAACAAGTAACAAGTAACCAATAAGGCTATTTTACTCGTAATCATTCAGCCCCTGCCCTCACCTCACCTCAATCCTTGCCAAGGCACAGCCTGCGGGCTCGCTCTACGGTGTACAGCCCATAGGCTAGTGCGTGCCGTAGGCAACACCGTACGCAAAGCGTCCCACAGGGAGAGGAGGCTGTCCCCTCTCCTCGTGGGATGCCCAGCGGGCACAGCCTACAACCTAGGGTTGCCCACCGGGCGGGCTGCACACCGTGAGCAGAGCGAGGGTTAGGGTGAGGGGAATGAACGGTTATTTTTACTCATTACTCATTACTCATCACGCAACACGCTTCACTCATCATGACGGAGTAAATAAACACATGAACTGGAACAACAAAACCATCTTAATCACCGGCGGTACAGGCTCTTTTGGAAAGAAATTCATCCAAATTATGCAAGCAGAGTACCATCCTAAAAAAGTCATTGTCTACAGCCGCGATGAATTGAAGCAGCATCAGATGCGAAGCAACGGATTCAACCAAGAGAACATGCGCTACTTCATAGGCAATGTGCGGGACCTCCCCCGTTTGCGGCGGGCCATGAAAGGCGTGGACATTGTCATCCACTCAGCAGCCTTAAAGCAGGTACCCGCCTGTGAATACAACCCCATGGAAGCTGTCAAAACCAATATTCTGGGAAGCAGCAATGTGGTCGACGCCGCCCTAGACGCGGGCGTGGAAAAAGTCCTCGCCCTGAGCACGGATAAAGCTGTCAACCCGGTCAATTTATATGGGGCCACAAAACTATCCGCCGAAAAACTGGTCGTCCAGAGCAATGCCTACGCTGGGGGACGAAAAACCCGCCTGAGCTGCACCCGCTACGGGAACGTGGTCGGCAGCCGAGGGAGCGTGGTGCCCGTCTTCATCCGCCAGCGCGAAGAGAACAACACTCTCACCGTGACCGATAAGCGCATGACCCGCTTCTGGCTGACGCTGGAACAGGGGGTGCGGTTCGTTATCCGCGCCGTGGAAGAGATGCAGGGTGGTGAAGTCTTTGTCCCCAAAATCCCCAGCATGCGCATCATGGATTTAGCCCAAGCCGTCTCCCCAACCGCCAAGATCGAAGTCATTGGCATCCGCCCCGGGGAAAAGCTGCACGAAGTGCTCATCTCCCGCGACGAGTCCCGTTCCACGGTGGAATTAGAGGACATGTTCGTTGTTCAACCTGTAGAAGCCTTTTGGTTCGGCGGAGAATGGGGAAAACTTGGCCAGCCAGTTGAAGATGGATTTAAATACTCCAGCGAAAACAACACCACCTGGCTAGATGAGAAGGATATAAAAGGCATCATTGAACCTTTTGAAAAATTATATGAGGCAGGCAAATTTGGTTAATGCGGATCTTGGTCACAGGAGCGAGCGGATTGCTGGGCCTGAACGTAGCCCTGGAAGCCGCCGGGGAGCACACCGTCTTCGGCGTGGTGAACACGCGTCCCCTTGAGACGAAGGAATTTCATGTCCTTCAGGCTAACTTGCTGAACAAGGGTGAAGTTGAGCGGGTATTCGAGGCCTCTCGCCCCGATTGGGTCATCCACTGCGCAGCTTTGGCAAACCTGGATGCCTGCGAGCGTCACCCCACTTTGGCACATAAACTCAACGCCGAGTTGCCCGGACTGATCGCCTCAACTGCCAAGGAAAGGGGTGCACGCCTGGTACACATTTCCACTGACGCCGTTTTCGATGGCCAAAAAGGGAATTACAAAGAAACAGATCAGCCTCATCCCCTCAGCGTGTACGCCCGCACCAAGCTGGCCGGTGAGCGCGCTGTCGCGGAGGCCTACCCAAAAGTGACCGACCACGCGCCATCGGCCGCTACCCAGGCTTCAGCCGCAATCATTGCCCGCGTCAATCTCTATGGTTGGGGCTTGAGTGGAAAACGAAGCTTGGCTGAATTCTTCTTCAATAATCTCCAAGCTGGTAAATCAGTGATGGGTTTCACAGATGTGTATTTCAGCCCCTTATTGGCCAACGATTTAGGAAATATTCTCCTAAACATGTTGGCAGAAAATCTTCAAGGGCTGTATCATGTTGGTAGCCAAAAGAGCTTAAGTAAATATGAATTCGGCGTAAAGATCGCTGAAAATTTTGGTTTTGACCCCAACCTGATTCGTCCCACCGCCCTTGCTGACGCGGGCCTCGGCGCTTCACGCTCCCCCAATCTTAGTCTATGCGTTGACAAACTTATCCACAATTCGAGTATCTCTATACCCAAGTTATCCACAGGTTTAAGCCGGTTTTATGCCCTTTATCAACAGGGTTATCCACAGAGTTTGAAAGAAATGGGAATCAGTGACTAGGGACTAGGAATTAGGAAACTAGTACATCAGGAAATCAGGACATCAGGACATCAGGAAATCAGGAAATCAGGACATCAGGAAATCAGGACATCAGGAAACAGTCAGTGTGCTCTAAAACCTGTCGGTCCGGGCCAAAAACCTTAACGAAATGACATTGACTCATTACTCATCACTCATCACTCATTACTCATCACTCCTCACGTATCACTCCCGGAGGTAAATATGAAACCTGAAATCACAATAGCGCAAACGCCCATTGGCCCTAATCACCCCGTATATTTCATCGCCGACATCGCCGCTAACCACGATGGCGACCTGGAACGCGCCAAGGCCCTCGTTCATCTGGCGGCCGAAGCGGGCGCGGACGCGGCCAAGTTCCAGAATTTCCGGGCCGCGAAAATTGTCTCCGATTATGGATTCGAGGCCATGGGCTCCCAGGTCTCCCATCAATCAGAATGGGAAAAATCCGTCTACGAAGTCTATGAAGGGGCCTCAGTCCCCTTTGAGTGGACTCCCATCCTCAAGGAGGAATGCGACAAAGCCGGAATCCACTATTTTTCCTCCCCCTACGACTTCGAGGCCGCCGATATGCTCGAACCGTATGTCCCCGCCTACAAGGCTGGTTCAGGATTAATTACCTGGGTTGAAATGCTGGAATACATGGCCCGCAAGCCAGTTCCCTTTTTGATGGCCACTGGGGCCTCTGACATGGGGGAAGTCGTCCGCGCCGTCCGCGCCGTGACCGCCCTCAACCATCAGGTCGTCCTCATGCAGTGCAACACCAACTACACCGCCAGCCCGGAGAATTACCGGCACATCCACCTCAACGTGCTCAAAACCTACGCCCAAATGTTCCCGAATGTCGTTTTGGGACTCTCCGATCACACGCACGGTCTGGCGACGGTTTTAGGCGCGGTAGCTTTAGGTGCGCGGGTGGTCGAGCGCCATTTCACAGATGACAACGACCGTGAGGGGCCTGACCATAAATTCGCCACCGATCCCCAAGATTGGGCCAACATGGTCGCCGAAACCCGGAAACTGGAAAAAGCCCTCGGTTCGGCCGATAAATTCGTGGCCGGCAACGAAGAAGACACCGTCATCGTGCAACGCCGCTGTTTGCGCGCCGCCCGCGACATCCAGGCCGGGGAAACCATCACCCGCGAGATGGTGGAACCGCTCCGCCCCGCCACGCCCGGCGCCATTCTCCCCTACCAAATCGACCAGGTCATCGGCACCAAAGCCCTTATTGACATGCCCTTTGGCAAAGACCTGCGTTGGACGGATGTTGGTAAATAAAGGGATACTCTTATGCGCATCCTCTACTTCTCCCGCGATTATACGCCCCACGACCACCGCTTCTTGGCTGCCCTTGCTCAAACAGAGCACGTGGTCTACTACTTGCGCCTTGAAAATAGCGGTCGAGCCTTAGAAGACAGGCCCGTTCCGGCTGGGGTAACGCTCGTTCGCTGGGCGGGTGGTCAATCACCAGCAAAATTCCGTGACGGGCCGCGTTTGCTCCTCGGCCTCAAGCGCGTTATCAACGACATTAATCCGGACCTCATCCACGCCGGGCCAGTCCAACGCTCCGCCTTTCTCGTCGCCCTGACTGGCTTTCAGCCGCTTGTGACCATGTCCTGGGGCTACGACCTTCTCGTGGACGCCGCCCGCAATCGCTGGTGGACGTGGGCAACCCGTTACACGCTCAAACGCAGTGCCGCCTTTGTGGGCGATTGTGACACAATCCGCGACCTGGCCACTGGCTATGGCATGAACGCCGAGAACATCGTCACCTTTCCTTGGGGTACCGATATCGACCACTTTACGCCCTCAGAGCAAGAATCCCCCCTTCGCCAGCAACTTGGCTGGGGAGCGGATCAATTCGTCGTTATTTCCACGCGCAGTTGGGCACCCATTTATGGCGTAGAAGAGGTAGCCCACGCCTTCGTCAAGGCCGCCCATCAGCACCCGGAAATGCGCTTACTCATGCTCGGAAAGGGCCAACTGGCACCTCGCATCCGGCGCACATTCACTCGCGCCCAAATAATCGACCGCGTTCACTTCCCCGGTCACGTGACCAAAGCCCAACTTCCCGAGTATTACCGCGCGGCCGACCTTTACGTGAGCGCCTCCCACAGCGATGGCTCTTCCATCTCCTTGCTCGAAGCCTTGGCCTGTGGCACACCCGTCCTCCTCTCGGATATTTCTGGGAATAGGGAATGGGTGCCCACATCCCCCTCTCCCCCTGGGAGAGGGGTTAGGGGTGAGGGGGGCTGGCTCTTCCGGGAGGGAGACGTTGACCACCTGGCCGCCTCCCTCCACCGGGCGGTTCGGGAACGGGCCAAGCTGCCGGAAATGGGCCGGAGGGCACGCCTTCTAGCCGAACAACGCGCCAATTGGGAACAAAACTTCCCCAAATTGCTAGACGCTTATCAGATTGCTCTTGAGGGTGAAATATCGTAAGTGCTCAACATGGTAGTGGTCTGTAGTCGAGATTTCTATATCTCGCGCTCACGGGGTCACGTTGTGCGCCTGGCCACAGGCCCGCACGGCGTGGCGTAGAAACCCCGGCTACACCACCAGCATAATGAGCAGGCACCTCAAAATGTTAGCCAATCTCACAGGTGCAATGCACTTCTAAAATCATGAAGTGCAACGCACCTGCTATTTCAAAGTGCGATATAATGAGACCATGGATACAGTCAAAGAATTAAAGCCGATAGAAATGGATTTAGATACTTGGAAAACCCGTCTGGATTCTGAGTTGGAACGGATAGTTGCTTTGATAATCGAAAACTATCATCCTCAGAAAATTATCCTATTTGGTTCACTTGCAAATAGACAACAAAGACTGTGGTCGGATATTGATCTAGTAGTCATTCACGAAACGAATGATCGGTTTATCGATCGCTCAAAAGATTGGCTTCCTCTTCTTATGCCACAAGTCGGGTTAGACCTATTAATATACACTCCTTCCGAGTTTGAAGAATTATGTCAAGAACGTACTTTTTTCAAGGAAGATATAATAGAAAAAGGACAAGTGCTATATGAGCGACCCAACTGAGTGGCTTGATTTTGCTTCCGAAGATCTACGTATGGCAGAATTGGCGTTTTCAGAGAAAATTTATAATCAGGTTTGCTTTCACTCTCAACAATGTTGTGAGAAGGCTCTCAAAGCTTGGCTTCTGTATCAAGGCATCAATCCACCCAGAACACATCAACTAAGTGTGTTGTTATCACTTTCGCCAAGAGATATTTTTACAAAACTGGGTGGTGACATTGTCAGGATTGATCGGTTTTATATTCCTATTCGTTACCCTGATGCTCCACCTGGGTCACTTTCTGATGGCTTGCCTGATAAGACAAACGCAGATGAGGCTCTAAGCACCGCTAAACAAGTTTTTCGCCGAGTCGAACAAAATATAGGGGTATGATTGTATTGAAATCCCACACCCCCAAAACCGTCGCCATCATTCAAGCCCGCATGGGTTCCAGCCGCCTGCCCGGCAAGGTACTCAAGAAGATTGCCGGGCGCCCTATGCTAGGATGGGTGGTGGAGCGGGCCGGTCGCGCCCAAACGGTGGATCAGGTGGTGGTAGCCACCACCACAGCCCCCTCCGACCAGGCCGTGGCGGATTTCTGCACCAGCGCTGGGTACGCCCACACACGCGGGGACGTTCACGATGTCCTTGACCGTTATTACACAGCCGCCCAGGAATTCGAGGCTGACGCCATCGTCCGCCTTACCGCAGATTGCCCGCTGATCGACCCAGACGTGATCGACAAAACTGTGCACGCTTTCCAGACTGGGAATCCCCCACCCGATTTCGCCGCTAACCGCCTACCCCCTCCCTGGGGCAGAACCTATCCCATCGGCCTGGACGTTGAGGTGTGCTCTTTCTCAGCCCTAGAACAAGCCTGGCAAGAGGCAGAGCTTCCTCACCAACGGGAACACGTTATGCCCTATCTCTACGAAAATGAGGAGCGCTTCAACATTTTGATGGTAGACTACGAGCAGGATTTGGGCCACTTGCGGTGGACGGTGGACACCCCGGCCGATCTTGACCTGATCCGGGAAGTGGCCGTGCACCTTGGCGGACGGGACGACTTCTCCTGGTTGGACGTCTTGGCACTACTCGAACGCAAACCAGAATTGAATGAAATCAACGCCCATGTGGATCACAAAAATGTCCACGACATCGACGAGCGAAGAAAATAGAAAATATGCCAGCCATGACAATTTTTTCAGCGCCCAAACCTTTCACAGATCCCCATATTGATCTCATTCAACGGAATGCCATTCAGTCCTGGCAGCGCGCGGGAGACGATGTGGAGATACTCCTCATTGGCGAAGAAGACGGTCTGGCAGAGGTAGCTGAGGAATATGGTGTGCGTCATTTGCCAAACGTGGAAAAGAATGAGCACGGTACCCCGCTCGTGAGTTCCATTTTCCAACTTGCGCGTGAGGCAAGTGACAACGAATTGCTGGTTTACGTCAATGCCGATATAATTTTATTTCCCGCGTTCGAGGAAACGGTACAAAAAATGGCAAAGCAGGTCAACCGTTTTTTGGCCGTTGGCCGTAGAATGGAATTAGAAATCCGGCACGAATTGGATTTCACACCAGGCTGGGCCGAAAGCCTGAAAACAGAAACACAATCGCGTGGTTATCTTCAACGCTCTGTGGCCATTGATTACTTTATTTTTCCCCGAAATATTTTCCTCCAAATCCCCCCTTTCGCCATCGGGCGGGCAGGTTGGGATAATTGGATGATTTACCACGCGCGTCAGGAAAAATGGCTGGTGATTGATCTGTCGCCCTCTGTTATGGTAGTACACCAAAATCATAATTATGGACACCTCCCAGAAAATCAAATTTATCATGGGTTAGAAGAGTCACATGCTAACATCACATTAGGCGGTGGACCTCAAAATGTATACAGCATAATTGATGCTAACCGAGAATGTCGAGATGGCCGGGTTAGGCGACCACGTTGGAGTTTAATCCGCCTTCTCCGAGGTGTGGAACGCCTTCTCATCCCTCAAAAAACCGAAGGGAAACGGTGGTATCTTTCACGACGAGTGCGTAAAATTCGAGTTAACCTAGAAAAGCAACAGTTATGAATTTGATTAAGAAAATACTTCAGCGAGCAACTTTAGCGTATCAGGCCTTTTGGTATGGTAAGCTACGTGAGGCGCCCGTAGAGGAGCTCAGAACCTTGACGCCCGATGAATTGGAAGAGGTTAAAACCTTTTTCCCTATGCCGAAGTATTTTGTTTTTGGCCACGCCCGTTCTGGAACTACCTTGTTGGCTCGTTTGCTTCGCGTACACCATGAGGTGCATTGTAATTGGCAGTCTCATTTTTTTACCAAGAGCCCTTTTTTAGAGACGTTGGTCGCTTCCCCCGAGGTGAGAAGATGGCTTTCTCAGCCCAGTAATCGCTGGAATCGGGGCCTTGATTTTTCCCCCGTGGCTATTCGGGCTATGGGCGATTTTATGCTAGAACGTGATGCACGGCGGGAGGAGAAAAGCGTGGTTGGCGATAAAAGCCCAAACAGTCTTGGCAATGGCGAGGCGGTACGTCGAGTGGCTCGGGTGTACCCGGACGGGAAGTTGATGTACATCGTTCGGGATGGGCGCGATACCGCTATTTCACATCGCTTTCAGGCTTTTATTGATTTTCCAGAATACCTCTCGCCTGAGGATATTGCCATTCGAGACGCGTTTGCCGCAGACCCTGCGCCTTTTTACCAGGGTGAACGTTCTATCTTTACCCCTAACGGATTGCGTAAGGCTGCTGAAAAATGGGTTGCCAACGTGCAAGAAACACACGCGCTTGGCCAAGAATTCTATGGTGAGGCTTATTTTTGTTTGCGTTATGAGGATCTTTTAGCACAGCCTTATACCGAACTGAAACGAGCCTGGCAATTCCTTGACGTAGAGACATCATCTCCGACGCTCAAAGAAGGTGTGCGTGCTCAAATGAACCGTAATCCTGACGCTGTCTGGCAAAAAGAAACGGCCAGTGATTTGGTGGCTAATTTGGAAAAAGGAAAATCTGGAAGTTGGCGGGAGCTTTTCACAGAGCGCGATCAACAAATTTTTGATACAATAGCTGGTTCTACTTTGCGAGCTTGGGATTATGAATAAGTCGTAGGACTTACGCATAGTGTATTTTGCCTCCGCCCCCCACCCCCAATTCTGGGGGAGTCTGGCGACAGGATGAGCGTCGGTTCCCCCCAAGTTGGGGGTCTGCTCAAAGAGTACGCAAAGCGCAGGGGGGCACTGCGTAAGTCCTATTGCTATCAATTTGAATGTTGTCGGTAGCCTTGTGTAAGGAGAGTGACTACATGAAAAAGATGGTGAAGTACGTTAAAACTCGATTGGTGCGTGCTAGAAATTTTTTACGTTATAAATATATTGATGATTTTCTTTTTGTTCGTATTAACAAAACCGGGGGCAGCAGTGTCAAATGGGCACTTCAACTTCCCATAGGTCACACAACTGCTTTGGAATATATCGATTCTATTGGTCGCCAGAGATGGGATAATAAATTTACGTTTTCGATCGTTAAAACCCCTGGGACCGAGTAGTTTCCCTATATCATTTTCGGTTGAAAACCAATCAAACAAATTTGGTAACGAACGAGATTGGTTTTACGACTTGGATTCAATTGGTTTTTGAGGAAAAAGATCCCCGCTATTACAATAAGCCAAAAATGTTTATGCCGCAGGTTAATTGGATTAGCGACGGTGATGGAAATATTGTAGTAGATTATGTCCTTCGTTTTGAAAACCTTCGTGAAGATTTTGACGTGTTATGTGAGAAGCTTGGAAGCTCCGCCGACCTTCCCCACATTAAATCAACAAAGCGAGATGATTATCATGACTATTATGATGGAGATACCCAAAGCACTGTAGCGCGGTGGTTTGAGAAAGATATTCAAGAGTTCGGATATCAATTTTGATTAGGTCAAGGCTTTTGCGGCCAAGTTTAGAACTCCTGGCTCGCTCCCTGAACGCTTGGATTTTGTGTTATAGCTGGTAGCCTAGCGATTCTAGTTCTGGACCAATTAGCGTGCGAAGTTTTTTAATCTCTGCGTCAGAAAAGGCCTCTTTCCATTTTCCAATGTGTTTTGTTGAAACAGGTTTTGAGACAGAGGAAAAATGGTCGTACATTGTCACATCCCCCATTTGGTTTGTTGCTTTTTGTGAATTCTCAATTGTTTCTGCCAAATAGTCGATAGCGAGAAAGTCGCTAATTTTTTTCAATGACTCTTGCGGCTGTTCAACCAATGTTCCATAATGTTTTTCCAAACAGCAAATACATCCATCTCATTCG
>JAANWX010000098.1 GCA_018263575.1 Chloroflexota bacterium
GGGAGACAGATTCCTTCTCCCTGTGGGAGAAGGGTAGGATGAGGGCGAAAAAGAAAATCGCGCTTGGTGTGGCCAATCCACTCTCCCTGGGAGAAGGTTAGGATGAGGGCGAAAAAGAAAATCACGCTTGGTGCAGCCAGTCCCTTCTCTCTATGGGAGAAGGTTAGGATGAGGGAAAGTGTTTTATGCAAACTGATATCATGATCATCGGAAGCGGAATCGCCGGGGCCACCGCGGCCTTAAAACTGGCCGAAGACGCCCAGCGAGAAATTGTCGTCATAACCCGCGCCCAAGAAACCATCGAGACCAACTCGCGTTACGCCCAGGGGGGAATCGTTGGTCTGGGGCCGGAGGATGATTCCCAAACCCTCGAAGAAGATGTCCTCCTCGCCGGGGATGGAATCTGCTACCCCCCAGCCGTTAAGCTCATGGCCACCGCAGGCCCGCGCCTGCTGCGTGAATTCTTGATCGAGGAACTCAACGTAGAATTTGACCGTGACTCAAACGGCAATCTCGTCTACGGCTTAGAAGCAGCCCACACGCACCGGCGCATTTTGCACGTGGGCGACCTGACCGGAAAAGCCATCATGCAGGCTCTCACCCAGGCTCTGCACCAGCGGCCCAACATCCGCATCCTCACCCAGCACACCGCTGTCGACTTGCTGACCTTCCCCCACCACGCCCGTGACCCCCTGGCCGTTTACGAGCCTCCCGTTTGCCGGGGAGCCTATGTTTTCAACCAAGAGATACGAGCGGTCGAGCCAATTCTTGCCCGGCAAACCATCCTGGCCACCGGTGGGGCCGGACAAATTTTCATGAACACCAGCAATCCGGTCGGTTCTCGGGGAGATGGGCTGGCCATGGCCTACCGGGCTGGGGCACGCGTGGTCAACACTGAGTACGTCCAATTCCATCCCACAGGCCTCTACATGCCCGGCACCACCAAATTCCTCATCAGTGAGGCCGTGCGCGGAGAGGGGGGAAAACTGCTCACCCCCGCTGGAAAACCTTTCATGGCGCGTCACGCCCCCGAAAAACAAGAACTCGCCCCCCGTGATGTGGTCGCCCGCGCCATCTACCGGGAAATGCTAGAAAACGACTACCCCTACGTCCTGCTGGACATCGCCTCTCACATGTCCCCCGCCGCTATCCCAGACCGCTTCCCGCAAATCCATTCCCGGTGCCTCGAAATGGGTATCGACATCACCCAGCGTCCTATCCCCGTTGTGCCGGTGGCGCATTATTTTTGTGGGGGCGTTTTGGTGGATTTGTGGGGGCAAACCTCTCTGGATGGGTTGTTCGCCGTGGGGGAGGTCTCGTGCACGGGCGTGCACGGCGCCAACCGGTTGGCGAGCACGTCGCTGTTGGAGGGATTGGTGTGGGGGACTCGGTCAGCCCAGCGCATTCAGCAGCGGGGGATGGGGGACGTGACCTCTCCGGGGGATGTCCCACCCTGGGACGATTCCGACCTCATTTACGACGCCGACCCCACCCTCGTCCAGGGAGACATGCAAGCCATCCGCAACCTGATGTGGCACTACGTTGGCCTGGTGCGGAGCGGGTACCGCCTGAAACGCGCCGTCCGGGAGCTGCGTCACCGCTGGTCAGAGATTGAGGAATTTTACCGGAAGTCCCGTTTGACGGATGGTTTAATCGGGTTGCGGAATAGCGCCCAAGTAGCCTTGGTGGTTGCCCGCGCCGCCCTCCGAAACCCCATCAGCCGAGGCGCACACTACCGGGAAGACGAGCAAGAACACATATCCCAGGGGGAGAACCAGGGGGCGCAGACCATGAAGTTGAAGGATGGGGTTAACGTCTAACTGGGTAGTCTGGTCAGTCTCCCCCTGTTTGATACCCCTATGGATAACCGTTCCCTCTAGGCAAAGTTACGCCAAAGAGCTTGTCGCTGTAACATACGGTTCGATGCTATCAAGTTGGGGAGCTTCTGTTTGCTGTGCTTGATACAAATCCCATCGGAGTTGTAAATTCATCCAAAAACCTGGGGTTGTACCAAAATATTTAGCCAATCGCAATGCTGTACTTGGCGTTACTCCTCTCTTTCCGTTGACTAGTTCGTTGACGCGCTGATATGGTACTCGGATACCGTCTGCTAACTTACGTTGTGTAAGTTCCATTGGTTTTAGAAATTCCTCGCGCAGCATTTCGCCTGGGTGTGTTGGTGTTCGATCTGTGGGTACTCTAACCATTTTCTCTTCCTTTGCGTTCAGTGATAAACCGAATGTCACTCATTACTCATCACTCTTCACCTCCCCCTCACTCCACCGGACTCCCTCCCTCGCCATATAGAAAGCTCCCAGCGCGGTGATGGGAAGCCATAAGGCGACATGGAGCACGAGGGTATATCCCGCCGCCAGGCCCTTGGCGACCCCATAGGCACTCAAAACAGCAATCCCCGGGGCGTCGAAGGTGCCCACGTAGCCCGGCGCGGAGGGGATGGTGGTGGCCAGGTTGACGATTCCGTTCATCAACATCAGGGCAAAGAAGCTGACCTCGAAGGGGAAGGCGTGCATGACGAACCAATATTTCCCGGTCTCGAGGAGCCAGATCACCAGGGAGGTCAGGAAGATCATCAAGGCTTCTTGCGGTGAACGCAGCGATTCCAATCCGCCTAAAAAGCGGGCTGTGACTTCCTGTACTTTAGGGCGATATTTTTGGGGGATAAGCCGCTCGATGAACCAGGTGGCCACTTTCTCCGCCCACTCCGGGAACATGGCTGCGGCCAGGAAAATGGCCAATGCTCCTAAGAACGCTCCCGCGCCCCAGATGGCCAGGTTTTGGATATTCCCCACAAATCCGGAGGAGGTGGTCAGGTCGGCCAGTTTGGGCAGGTTGAGGAAGACGAAGGCCAACATGACCACGCCGTCGAAGACCCTCTCCACGATGACGGTGGCCAAGGAGGCTGAGACGGGGACATCCTCCCGCCGCTTGAGGACGACAGCCCGCAGCAACTCCCCAGCCCGCGCGGGGTAAATGTTGTTGCCCATATAGCCAATGGCCACAATGGGAAACATGGTATTGGTGGGGACTGGTTTGACAGGACGCAGCAAATAATGCCAGCGCCAGGCCCTCACCCACACGCCCACAAAGTAGACCGCCACACCGGGCAGCAACCACCAATATTGGGCCGTCTTCAAGGGTTCAACGACGTCGCTTAATCCCAATCCCCGCAGGGCAAGGAATAAAAATACAAGGCTGATGGCTACACCGAGCCAGAATTTCCAATGTTTTTTCATGGGGGTGATTTTACCATGGGGGAGGGGTGAGGTGATGGGATGGTGGGGGGATGAGGAGCTGGGGTGGTGGGGTGATTAGGGAGGAGGGGATTGGTACTCAGCCTCATCTAACCATCATTGCCGTTCAATACCCCAAACTTCGTCCAGCGCATGAAGAAATATTTCATCTAACTTCTCTATTGGGGGCGATACTTTCTCTTGTTCAACTCGATAATCCTCAAAACGCTCCAACTCTTTCTCAATATATTCATTAATTGGGGCTATTCGAGGGCCATAATCTAATTCTTCACCATTTCTTTTTGCTCGAATGAGTTCGTCAATGGCTTTCTTAAGCACAGGCTCTTCGACCAGTTTATCAACTAACACTTCAAATTCAGTTGGAACAACTCCCAACCCTTTATCAATCCAATTTACGGCTAAGATTGGTCTCAAAACATAGAAATATTTTTTTACCCAAACGCTTTCTCCCTTGAGATACTCGCGATAATTTCTCTTGGCCATATGCAAATAATGATAACTGCTAGCAATCGGCGAATAGTATTCTTTGGCTAATTTGCGCATCTTCCCCGCAATAGAATACTCTTCGAGATATACGATTGGTGACCCCAGCCATTCCATTAGCGGCGGATTCGATTTGCGGAAAAGCAGCAAGGCTTTTTGCAAATCCCACCCATTGACGTCTAGCTGCTCACTGATCGGATATTCGATTACGTCTCGCCTCCTCCGGATCGATAAATACCACTCCACCGGATGAAGATATAGAAATCTGACATCATAATCGCTATCTGAAGACGGGAAACCCCACGCTCTGCTACCAGATTCACAGGCATAGAGAATTCTCACTTCATTTTCATCTTCAATTTCACGTAGTCGTGCCCTGATTAGCTTTTTCATTCCTGAAGTCCCCTTCTCGTGTCCTGGTCGCCCAGCCTCAATAGTTATTTAAGCGATTTCAACTGTCACCGGTTGGTTTTACACAATGACGGACAGTAAGCGATATTTTTCCCCCTATCACAAATCTAAAGCGCTACGTAATCGCTTCATCATAAATTGTATCTTTGTCGTTGTCCCACACCTCTCGCAAAGATTTCTCAGAAAGATAAGACCAGCCCTTCTGCTCACCGAATAAATCGGTTAAGTTGAAAAAAATATCTAAAGCTTTTTCTACGATGTGATCTTCTCTTATTTTATATTCTCGAGCAATGTGGCTTAGGTTTGCTGCCTGGTCTGCTGATAAATGTATGCGTTTTTCTACTACATCTGCTGTCTTGCCCATTTCAAGCCTCCAATGAACATTATGTCCTCTCAAGTCAACTTACCGCCTATTACATCCATTCCCTAATCACAGTTTACCATAATTTCCACTCACTCATCTGCATCCTCTAGCTCATTTGCCACCTCTCGCCGCTTGCACCCGCACCTCCTAACTCACCACTTGCACTTCGTCACTCGCTCCCCTGTTCAAATAGCGTTTTCGGATCAAGCCTAGTAATTCCCTCTACGAGATCAAAATGTTTGTCCGTGGAGATAATTTTCGTTATCTCGTTATTTTGCATCACGGCAACATGAATCAAGTCGCGGGCTTTGACCCCTTGAGGGGCGTAGCGATGAAATAATTGTAGCGTCAGGCGAATGTCTTCAAGGGATACGGGGTACACAGCAGCAACCAGGTTAAGCAAACTGGCTGACATTGTGGTAGCAACCTGATAGCGCTTTAGAGCGCCGTAGCGATACAAAATTTCTTGGATGATCTCCGTGTCAATTACCGAGGTTATTCGTCCCTGGGAAAGTTCAGACATAACCCAGACGCAGTCATCTTTATTTGGGTGGGGCTGACCGGCCGCGTACATGGGCACATTCACATCCAGAAAAAGACGCTCACTGCTCATCGGATAGGCCGCCCTGGATAATCTCAGCTTCCATCTGCTCCCAATCCGCAACAGGAGCATCCAAGGAGAGCAATTCTTCCAAAGCTACTTGGCGGCGTTGTTGGGAAACAGGCTCGAAGTATACCCGCTCAATGGCTTCGCGAATCAACACGCTCACGGCTTTTTGTGATTTCGCGGATAAATTCAACAAAGTTTTATGTTGTTTTTCGGTGAGAACAGCTTGTACACGTTTTGTGTAGACGCTCATAGAAATCCTCCTGATACTATCTGTTAGGTAGTATCAAAATTGTACCCCCTGTATCTGGCCGTGTCAATGAGTGTATCAGCAGTTCCCCTCTCCTCTTCTATCCGGGTTAATCCGCCAAACCCGCATCATCCGCGTTCCATTCCACTCCGAAATCCTAAATCCGCAATCTGCGCTTAAATGAGACCTAATAACCCCAACCGAACCACCCTACCATAGAAATTGTAGCATGGTTTTATTCTCCATTGGCAATATTCAGCGCATTCTCTCCGCAACCCGCAATCCGAAATCCGAACTCGCCACTCTCTCAATCAACTTCATAATCCGGCCCATCCAATCACTCCCCTACCACCCTTAATTCTCCCTCAAGTCGTCCAGTAATCTCCTCCAACGAGAGAGTCTTTCCCCCGGATTCCACATAAGCCAACGACTTACGCAATCGCTGCTCGAACTCTGGCCGTAATGCCAAGCCCTCATCCGGGTCTCTCAGTAAATCTGATAACTTTCTCTCTACAACATCCTCAATAATTTCTGTGAACCTGCTCACAGTCAATTCGCTTACTTTTGTATCCATAGTTACTTTCTCCAGATTCTCTAGGAATATAAAAAATCCCTGGCATGCTATTTTTCTTATCGTTAATTATACTCGATTCTGAAATCAAACATATCCCCATCCCCGCTCCCTGGCCACCTGCTTCCCTACTCCTCTGCTCCCCAGCTCCCGAGCTCCCCCGCATTCCCGCCCCTAACTCGCAATCCGCAACCCGCAACCCGCAATCCGCAATCCGCACTCGCCCCTCACACCCCTCATATCCTTCATAAACCTCATGCACCTCATACTCCTCACAAAAGAGAAACCGGCTCTACCTCCACCTTCCATCGCGTAGCACCTCCGAAGGGAGGCTCGCTCCCCGTCATCCTCCCCCTCAGCATCTCCTCCGGATTCGGCCCCCGCAAGATGATGTGCCACCGATACTCACCCCGCACGCGCCCAAAGAAGCAAGGCACTGGGCCTATAATCTCCGTACCCCGGTAGCCTTCGTCTTCTATCCACCCGCGAATTTTTTTCGCCAATTTCTTTGCTCTTTCTTCCACCTCTTTCACTCGAGGGGAGCGCGTCTCCAGGCGCACCAACTTGCTAAACGGCGGATACCCCAGCTCCCGGCGGTGGGCGATCTCCTGGCCGTAAAACGCGCGGTAATTGTGCCCGGCGGCAGCCTGCATCACAAAATGCTCCGGCTGAAAAGTTTGGAGGATGACGTCTCCCCCCAGCGGACTACGCCCTGCCCGCCCCGCCACCTGGGTCAGAATTTGAAACGTCCGTTCATTGGTGCGGTAATCGGGAAAGTTGAGTCCCATATCTGCCAGCACAATCCCCACCAGCGTCACCAACGGGAGGTCAAGGCCCTTGGCCAGCATCTGTGTGCCAATCAGCACATCGGCCTCGTGAGCGGAGAACTTCTCCATAATTTGCTCGTGGGCCCCCTTTTGGCGTGTGGTGTCCCTGTCCCAGCGCAAAGTGCGGATACCAGGGTGCAACGCCTTTAGCTTACGTTCCACTTGCTCGGTTCCCGTCCCATATTGCTTAATGTGGGAACTCCCGCACGCCGGGCAGCGAGTAGGCATTTTCCGCTCGTACCCGCAGCGGTGACAGCGCAACGTCGAGTCCCAGCGGTGATAGGTGAGCGATGTGTCGCAGCGGGGACACTCCAAAGCCTGGCCGCAATCCCGGCAAAACACGTAAGTAGAAGTCCCCCGCCGGTTGAGGAATAAAATGGCCTGCTGCTCCCGCGCCAAGACCTGCCCCAACGCCTCTTGCAGGGAGCGGCTGAAGATGGAGCGGTTGCCGGATTTCAACTCCCGGCGCATGTCCACCACCTCCACCGGGGGAAGCTCCGCCATCTGGAGGTGGTCGTCCAGCGGTTGGTAGCGGGGGGAGGGAGGGGTTTGGCCCGTTCCCGCCACCTGGGCCTTGACCGTGTCCCGGTGGGCCAGAATCCGTTCCGGGAGGCTGAGGGCCTCCATCTCCCCCTGCGCGGCCCGGTAGGTGGAGGTAACGTTGGGTGTGGCGGATCCCAGAATACAAGCACCACCACTGAGCCGGGCATAAGCCATGGCCGCCTCCTGCGCATGATACAGCGGCGGATTCTCCGATTGATAATAAGATTCGTCGTGGCACTCATCCACCACAATCAACCCCACCTGTGGGAAAGGGGTAAACAGCGCGCTGCGCGGCCCGACGACGACCGAAATCTCCCCCTCGCGGGCCATGCGCCAGGTGTCGTAGCGCTCCCCGGCCGAGAGCTGGGAATGGATCACCCCCACCTCTCCTGGAAAACGCCGCAGAAAACGCCGCACCGTTTGGGGGGTGAGGGCAATTTCGGGAACGAGGATGAGGGCCTGCCGCCCCTGCTCCTGAACTTTTTTCACAGCCTGCAAATAGATTTCCGTTTTCCCTGAGCCAGTCACGCCGTAGAGTAAAAAAGGTTTTTGCCCCTGGAAGTCCCCGTCCCTTTGTACCAGGTGCCGGGGACTTCCAGGAGACTTCTCCAAGGCCTGGCGGATGATGTTCCAGACCTCTTGCTGGGCCTTGGTGAGGGTGAGCTGCTGGGGCGGCGGCGGGGTGAGGTCTTCGAGCGGGTCACGGAGGACGGTCTCTTCGGTGATGCGGAGCAGGTCTCGTTTGGCCAATTGGCGCAGGTCGGCCAGGTTGCCCCCCGTCTCCCGGTAAATGTGGGAGACCGGCAAGGGGTCAGGGTTTTCCAGCAGCAGGCGGAGGATGGCTTGGCGGCGTTCCAGGGCGTCGGGGTATCCTGCTTGGGCCAGGGTCTCCATCTGCTCCTGGGCTTCCTCCGGCGAGCAGGTCAATTCCACGAAACGCACCGATTTGGGCCGCACGCTGGGAGCTTGGAGCACGGCCTGGCTCTCGATCACGCCGCGACGCTCCAGGGCGCGAGCGGTGGCCCTCCAGCGTTTACGGGGCAACGCGTGCTGAATTTGCCGTCCCCGCAGGGGGCCGCGTTCCGCCAACAAATCTACCAGTCTCTCTTGGGCCGGGGTCAACGTTGAATAGACCTCCTCCCCCGCTTCGAGGCGTTCTTGGCTGCGTTTGGTGAACTTGTAGAGCGAGTCAGCTTTTTTGCTCAGTCCGCTGGGAAGCATGGCGTGGACGCAAATGCCCAGCGGGGTTAGGGTGGTCTCGGCCAGATGTCGGGCCAGTTCAATTTGGGTGGGGGTGACCACTGGCTGAGGATCAAGGATATTGAGGATGTCTTTTGTTTGGGGGACTTGCGGTTGTTGGATGGCCTGCAAAACAATCCCTTGGACAGTTTGTCGCCCAAAGGGAGCTGTTACCAGATGGCCGGGGGTTATTTTCTCCCTCAGCCGCGCGGGGACGCTGTAATGGTAGACGTCCCGCACGTGAGGGACGTTGACGGCGATTTCTACAAAATTAGGCATGTGAGGTTTTTGAGGCGTCTGAGGGATATGAGGTAACTGAGGATTTTCTCCCTATTTTTGAGACCAATTTTCTACTTCAAGTCCTTTAATTCTTTCAAAATGACTTGTGTTATTTGTGACAACTATGAAGTCATGCTCTAAAGCTATCCCCGCTATGAGCAAATCAATATCATCTACAGGAGTTCCTTTTTTTCGTAAATCAGCAAATAACGTTGCTGAAATTTGAGTGGACTTTTCGGTCAAGTTGTAAATAAGATTGTTCGATACAAATTCAAGGAATGAATCCATCTGCTTTTTTGCATCTTTGTGTTTTAAGCCACTCACTATTTCGTAATAGGTAAGAATACTTATATTCACTTCTCCATATTCTTGCAAGTAGCCCTGAAAATGGTTTTCTATGTTTTCGTTTCCTCGAAAGAACATGGATAAAATATCTGTGTCAATCAGTGCTTGCTTCATCAGCCCTCCTCTTGATGAAAGCTTGTTTACGGCGCTTTGCTATATCTGACAAATACTCATCAAATACTTCCTCCTCCATATCTTGCCATGAACCAGCATAAGACAACAAACTATCTACGGTAGTTTTTTCCTTTCCTTTTTCTAGGCCTATCCTGAAATAGCGGATAAAGTTATAAATTTCCGAAAGATTTTCTTTTGGTATCAAATCTATTTCTTTTATCACTTCATTTTTTGAAATCATTGGAGTCATTATTTGTCTCCTTTTGCCAAATTCCATTTTGTGTTGAGTTCATTATACATCAAATATATACTCTGAGCCGTAAACTGACAAGTTTTTAGGAATTCTTCCTGTTCACCAGTTTTCCTGCTCCCCTGATTTCCTGATTTCCTACTCCCTGACTATCGCCACCGCCGCGTAGCCTACTACCTCGCGGTCATCCCCGGTCACATCCCCGGAGTGGGCATAGTTCAAGAGATGGGCCTTATTGGCTCCTAATTCTTTGGCGGCCCAGAGAATGGCGGCTACCGCCCCTCTCCCGCACGCGAAGCCTTTTTTCTCCCGCTCAGCCTGGAGCAGCCCCTCAGGGTTGAGGGCCAGGATGTGTTCTATCATGGTTTCGTCCAGCGATTTGGCGCGTCCTGCGTTATAAAAGTGGGACAGGTCTGTGCTGGCCAGAAGGAGGGCTTCCCGGGAGGAGATTGTTTGGGCAATGGCCTTTCCTAGTGCTCGCATGGTTTCTTCTTCCTGGCGGCGGATCATGAGGGGGACGATGTCAAAGGCATGCGTAAAAATGCGCTGCAAAAAGGGAAGCTCTATTTCTATCGAGTGTTCTCTATCGTTCCGCACAGTGGCAATTTCCAGTCCCATTTCGGCTTGGAAGCGTTGGCCAATCTCTTGGATGGCGTCGCGGTTGAGGGGAACGTCACCCAGTGGGGTGTGGTAACCCTCGTGAGCAGAGGTGAGGATGGGGTCTCGGTAGGGCTGGTGCATGGGGGAGGCAATGACAACCAGGTCGGGTCGTAAATCCCGCAATGCGGCAAATGTGTATCCCGCCACGGGACCAGAATAGCGATGCCCAGCGTGCGGGGCGACCGCGGCCAGGATTTTGCCAGGGAGTTCGGGAATCTCAGCATCGGCTATGTATTTATCGACGCTTTGGGCTAATGCTTTCGTGTCCCCCGGATACCAGCGTCCGGCCAAGGGGGAGGGGCGCATATCTGTTTTTTTTGTCATATTTTCATTTCCAGGGATAAACCAATTTCTTACTTTGATTGTAGCATAAGTTGGTATATTGGGGATTGGTAAGCTGGTACATTGGTAAGCTGGGAGACTGGTGTATTGGTAAGTTGGGAGACTGGTGTATTGGTAAGTTGGGAGACTGGTGTATTGGTAAATTGGGCAACTGGGAAATTGGTAAATTGGGCAACTGGGAAATTGGTATATTGGTTGATCGCCCTGACCAATCTACCGATCTACCAATCCACCAATATACCAATATACCAATCCCTAACTTACTTCCTCCCCCCCTTATGCCGACCTTTTATTGTTTTGATTTCTCCTTCAGAGAGGTCTGGCAGGTTCTCAGTTTCTGTGATTCCCAGGGCCTTACGTTGGGCCTCGCGCCAGCGTTTAAGGCGTTCTTCAATTTCTTTCTCGTATCCCTGACCGGAGGGGGTGTAGAAATAGGTTCCTAACAGGTCTTGAGGAAGATATTGCTGGGGGAGAAAATGGTCGGGGTGGGCGTGGGGATATTTGTATCCTTTTCCGTGGCCGAGCGCTTTACCATCCCGGCTGGCATCTTTGAGATGGATGGGAACGTTGGTGCGGCTGGCTTTTTCTATCAGGTCAAAGGCTTTGAAGTAGGCGCCCGTCGAGTTGGATTTGGGCGCGGTCGCCAGGTAGAGAGTGGCGGTCACGATGGGGTACACGCCCTCCGGCATGCCCACGAAGTCGAAAGCCTGGGCAGCGGCGTTGGCGACCACCAACCCCATGGGATCAGCCAGGCCAATATCTTCTCCCGCTGAAATCAGTAGACGGCGCATGACAAAGCGCGGGTCTTCCCCGGCGTAGAGCATCTTGGCCAGCCAGTAAAGGGCCGCGTCTGGGTCGGAGCCGCGGATGGCCTTGATGAAGGCCGAGATGGTGTCGTAGTGGGCGTCGCCGTCTTTATCGTAGAGCACGGCTCTGCGCTGAATAGAATCCTGGGCAACTTCCAGGGTGATGTGAACCTGGCCGTTTTCGTCCTCCGGGGTGCTTTCCACGGCCAGTTCCAGGGCGTTGAGGGCGTTGCGGGCGTCTCCCCCCGCCACACGGATGAGGTGAGCTTCCGCGTCTGGGTCTAGCCTGACCTGTTCTTTTCCGTAGCCGCGCTCCTCATCCACTAAGGCGCGCTCGAGAAGGGCGCGGATGTCCTCATCCCGCAGGGCCTTGAGTTGGAAAACCCGTGAGCGTGATACCAAAGCCCCAATGACTTCGAAGTAAGGATTTTCGGTGGTCGCCCCAATCAGGGTGATGGTTCCGTTTTCGACGTGGGGCAGCAGCCCGTCCTGTTGGGCCTTGTTCCAGCGGTGAACTTCGTCCACAAAAAGGATGGTGCGGATTTGGTACATCTTGCGTCGGTTGCGGGCCTCTTTCAATACTTGGCGAAGATCAGCCTTGCCTGACATCACCGCCGAGAGGGTGGTGAAGTGGGAGTCGGTGTGGTGGGCGATGACCTGGGCCAGGGTGGTCTTCCCCGTCCCCGGCGGCCCCCACAAAATGATAGAGGAGAATAAACGGTCGGCCTGAATGGCGCGGTACAGCAGCCGCCCTTCTCCCACAATGTGCTCTTGCCCGACGAACTCCCCTAAGGAGCGGGGCCGCATGCGGGCCGCCAGGGGAGCTTCTTGGGTCAAGCGTTCTTGTAAGGCGTGGTCAAATAAATCTGTCATGAGAATATTGTAGCATGGGTTTGGTATATTGGGAAATTAGGAATTGGAGGATTAGATATTAGATATTGGGTATTGTGGGGAGCGAGGGGTTGAAGATGTGCATTGCATCTTCTTTCATCGGGTAGCTGGGAAACAATGGCAAGAAAAGCAGGAGAACGGGGTAAAAAGCAATTCAAAAGAGGTAATATGATAAAATATCAGCCAAAGAAAAGCATCATGTCTTGTTCGGCTACATGACAATTGTGAAAACCATGGTTCAATGATGCGAGGAGTAAAAAATGTCTCAACCAATTGAAAGAAGTGTATTGTTGAAACAAGTGAAAATGACTGTGCGAGACCTATCGCCCGCAGCAGAAATCATTTTGTATGGTTCGCGTGCCAGAGGTACTGCTAAAGCTGATTCCGATTGGGATTTTCTAATTTTGTTGCCCTGAAAAAAGGTCTAGCTTTTAACGCAGAGGCGCAGAGCGGGCGTGAAAAGCACGCCTACGAAGACGCAGAGAATTTTTGGATAAAATAACGAGCGGCAAGTGCTAAATGCTCAGGATAAATGACAAGACCATTCTTTTCTCTGTAGCTTTGCACCCTGGCGACTCTGTGTTTCGTTTTTTCAGTGCAGTCATTTATCATACACAAAGGAGCAAGTATGTTAAGCAAAGACTATCGCGATGTAACGAAAGAACCCGTAGCAGAAGATAAATCCATCCGCTGGGTGATAGGGGAGCCAGAGGGAGCGCCCAATTTTGCCCTGCGGGTGATCGAGTTCGAAGAGGGCGCGGTTTTCGAGACGCATCAGCACCCGTACGAGCACGAAATCTTCGTCCTGGAGGGAGAAGGCGTGGCGCACGGCCCGGAGGGGGAGATGGCCATGCGTCCCGGCGTGGCGCTCTACATCCCCCCCAGCGAGCCGCACGGCTACCGGAACACGGGCAATGGCCCACTGCGCTTTATTTGCGTTATCCCGCACGTCCCGTAGCGGGGACAGAACTAACACTCCTATGAACATTCGCTCTATCACTTACTTTGATGATCCAAATTACCCCTTAGCTACCCAACCGCTCGAAAGAGCCGGGGAATTTATTCAGGCGGCTCAACCGGCCTTCGAGGAGGCCGGATACGAGGTGCAGACAACCCGTTTTGCCACGCCCCCCTTCCCGCACCTGCTGCCAGATTGTGTAGCCATGACCGTGGTCAGCTTTGCCCAAGAATTGGAAGCGGCCCTAAAGCCTTTAGGGTTTTCGTATGCCGCTATTGGCCCGGCTTTGCCCGATTACCCTCGCAGCTATACGGCCATACCCAAGGTAATTGCCCACACCGAAACTGTTTTCGCTTCCGGAATGATGGCCAGCACGCAAGAGGGCGTCTCTCTCCCCGCCGTGCGTGCCTGCGCCGAGATCATCCATGACCTTGCCCCCCAGGACCCCAACGGATTTGCCAATCTTTATTTCTCCGCCTTGGGCAATGTTCCGCCCGAAGCGCCCTTTTTCCCAGCCGCTTACCACGCGGGAGGAGAAGCTGTTTTTTCCCTCGCCATCGAAGGGGCCGATTTGGCGGTAGAAGCTTTCACGGACGCGGAGGATCTGGCTTCTGCGCGCCAAAATCTAATTGAGCGCCTCGAAAAACACGCCAAACTTCTGGGGGATGTTGCCAATAAAGTGGCGCGAGATTGGAATCTTCGTTTTGGGGGAATTGACTACTCCTTGGCGCCCTTCCCCGTGGAGGATCTCTCCCTGGGAACCGCTCTGGAGCGTTTGGGCGTGCCCGCCGTGGGGAAACATGCCTCTCTGGCGGGGGCCGCTTTTCTGGCGGAGACCATCGATAGGGCACATTTCCCGAGGACGGGTTTCAGCGGCCTAATGCTCCCCGTGCTGGAGGATGCCACCTTGGCCGCCCGAGCTGCGGAAGAGGTTTTATCAATCAAAGATTTATTGCTTTACTCGGCGGTGTGCGGGACGGGCCTGGATACCCTCCCTTTGCCCGGTGATGTCACCGTGGAGCAGCTGGCCGCCCTTCTCCTGGATGTGGCCGTTTTATCTACCCGCCTGGATAAACCCCTCACGGCCCGCTTGATGCCCATCCCCGGCAAACGAGCGGGACAGCGGACGAGCTTCGATTTTCCGTTTTTTGCCAATAGTCGCGTGTTGGCCCTGGAGGCTGCGCCCGTTCTCGGCCATTTTGCAGGGGATGAGACGTTTATGCTCCACCCTCGAGGTTGATGTCTCTAGGTCTCCCGACTGGCGACAAGGCCTGACCGGAGGTCTCCTTGATGTCTCTAGGTCTCCTGACCAGAGACAAGACCTGACCGGAGGTCTCTATAAGGCTACCTTTTCAGTTCTGTGGAGAGGGAGACCTCCGGTCGCGGGGAGTGGTCGGTCGGGAGACGCTCCCACATCCGGGGAGGGGGAGAAGAATCAGATTTTTCTGACAGATTGTTGCAGGAAGCCCAAACGGGCATTTGCCAAACCGGGGAGGGTGTCCAGGGCGTAAAAGGGGCCCGTCCCCTCCACCACGAGAGAAGAGGCCACGTTCCCATGCAGGACAGCTTGAACAGGGTCGAAGGTGTCGCGGTAACCGGCCAAGAATCCCCCGCAGAAGGCGTCTCCTGCCCCGGTGGGGTTGTGTAAACGGGCCGGGTAAGAGAGAATCTCCCAGCGTTTATCCCCCATGGCATCATATAATAATTGCCCCCGCTCTCCGCGTTTGATGACCACCATCTCGCATCCATAATAAGCTATTTCCGCAGCCATTTCCCACAAATCTGCCTTGTGACCTCGAAAGAGACGGCGCAAATCTTCCTCGGCAGGAAGGAAGGCCGTGAGGCCAGTGACCAGGGCTGGGATGTCGCTCAAGAAATTTCTGTCCATATAGCCGGAGGCGGGGTCTAGGGTGACGGTGGTAAACCCGGCCTGGCGAAAGACGGCGGGAAGGAGGTTATGGGTGAGGTAGTCGACTGGGCAAAGGTGGGCGGCGGTGGCTAAGAGGTATTTGGAGGGAATTTCGTTCTGACGGAGGGTAGCAGGGCCGGTTTTGGAGCGGTCATCGAGTTCGTTTCCCTTTTTGGTGTAGCCAAGGAGGGTTTTTGGGAAGGGTTTTCCTAGGCGAGCAAAATGGGGTAGGGGGTCATCCTCAACGCGGGTGGATTTGTTAAGGTAGGTATAGAAGGAGCGCACATCTACAGCCTTGGGGAGGATGGTGACACCTTCAATGTCGATTTGGCGTTGGGTGAAATCATGCAACCAGGTTTGGGGGTAGTTTTCCCCCACGCGGGCCAGCAAACCCGGTGCGCGGTTCGGTTCCCACAGTTTATATCCCACCGCAGCGTAGAGCGCGTTTCCCCCAGGTACATCTAAGACCGGCTTGCCGTCAGCGTTGATAAAGTATTCACGGCGGAGTTGCCCCGCAAAGATATTTTTTGGTGGGGGAAAATCAGTTTCCATAAAGACTTTGGCGGGGTTGGGCGGGGAGTTATTTCCCCAGGTCGGTCATTTTGCGGAGAAATGAGAAGGCAGCTACGCCAAGCTTGACGCCATCTGTGGGGGCGAGGCTGAACTCTTCCTCTTCTAGGTTTTGGCTTAATAAATAAGCTGCCCCAGCTCCTGCTAAGGCGCCGATGATTGTCCCCATAAGGATGATTTTCGTCTTTGGGTCTTTGTTTTTCTTTTCTTTCATGGTGGTTTATCCTTTGGTGGTCGTTAGTCTGGTAGTCGTTAGTCTGGTAGTCGTTAGTCTGGTAGTCGTTAGTCTGGTGGTCGTTAGTCTGGTGGTCGTTAGTCTGGTGGTCGCTAGTCTAGTAGTCGTTAGTCTTGTGGGCGTTGTCGAAAGAGGACGTGGAGAGAAGCCCAAAAACTTTCGATACGAAAGACAGGTTCTGCAATTTTATTGGCGAGGATCTTTATCTTTCCTTCCACCTGAGAGGCGAGTTCTTGTGCCTGTTGGGTGTACTTGGGCAAGATGTTGTTAAGGCGGATAATGCCATAGGCCATTATGGCCAGCAGCGACAAGGGGATAAGGGATAAAAGGATGAAGGGCACAAGCAAGACAATAGCCGAGGTATCCGCTTGCTGTCTAATGTCGTTCCCGATTATGGCCCCAATGCCTACAGCGGCTATGAGTATGCTGCCCAAAATAAGGGGAAAGGTGATTTGCCAAAATGCTCCGGATGTAGGTTGGTTTTTTTCTTTCATGGTGTTGGTATTGTAGCATGGATTTGTGATCTATGGAAGTTGTAGGGGGAAATAAAGGGCATATGCGCTTACCCTGGAGCGCATTCGGGGTGCACGCAAATGTTGTAGATTATCATGCTCATAACGGCGTACCCCAAGGGCATGCTCCGCGATCCCCGCCGCCGTACTCCTCCGAGTATGCTTCGCGAAGGACTGCGGCTAGAGCATAGTCGTCCTACTTTTCTACAGAACTTGAGTGCACACGCAGGCTTGACATATGATTTCCACAATGATAGGATGTAGGCGTTATGAGCAAAAACCGTATGCACCGTCATGCTAAGCGTTTCTTATCCTCCACCTGACCGGAGGCGGTTTTATGCGTCTAAGCTGCTTACCAACCCAAAAGTTTGTGAAACGTCCCCGGTCTAAACGGGGATTTTTGTGTTAAATGGGTATCATCTCAATATTACGGGGGGGCTGAGACCGGGTCTTCGACCTCCGAGGTTTGCAGTACACTAGCCTACGGGCTGTACACCGTAAAAACCTCGGAGGTCTTGCCCCCAGTTTTTGAGAAGATACTTAAATGGATGGTAAAAGCCAGGATAGAAAAAAGGAGACTTATTTATGTGAATATATTTATTTTTCCCGTAAAAAGTTAAAAAGTGTGTTATAGTTAAGCAGGTTATCCCCTATTTATCTTCCTAAGGAGGAAGTATTATGAAAAAGAAAGTTTTATTTAGCTTTGTATTGTTGCTTCTTGTCAGTCTGACTTTGGCAGCCTGCAAGACAGAAGAACCAGCTCCTACAGAGGCCCCAGCTGAAGTAGAAGAAGCTGAACCTGTCGAAGAAGAAGCAGAGGAAGCAGAAGCAGAGGAAGCAGAAGAGGCTGGACTACCCGACCTCGGTGGACGAGAAATCACCGTGGCCGTCGAGAACGCTTATTTGCCCTTCAACTACATTGACCCTGATACCGGCGAACCCTCTGGCTGGGACTATGATGTTTGGAATGAGGTATGTGCTTTGCTCAATTGTGTTCCTGTATACACGGAAGCCGCTTGGGAAGGCATGATCCAAGCTGTGGCGGATGGGCAGTTTGACGCCGCTGGTGATGGGATCACGATCACTGAGGAACGTGCTGAAGTGGTTGATTTCTCTGTTGGTTATATCAACATTGAACAACGTCTGCTAGTTCGAGAAGATGAGGATCGCATCGAGAGCATTGATGACATCGTTAACGACGAAGACCTCAAGCTTGGTACTCAGACCGGTACCACCAACTACGAGACTGCTACGCAATACCTTGACGAAGAGCGTATTCAAGCTTTTGAGCAATTTCCCTTTGCTGTGCAAGCGCTCATTGCTGGCGACATTGACGCTGTGATCATCGACGAGGTAGCGGGCCAGGGTTACTTGGGCGAGAACGCCGACCTGTTGAAGCTGGTTGGACCTTCTATGTCCAGTGACCAACTTGGGTTCATTTTCCCCAAAGGCAGCGAGCTAGTTGAGCCTGTCAATGAGGCCATAAAAACTTTGGCCGGAAATGGTTTCCTTGAGGAAGTTAATGCCCAATACTTTGGGCCTGACTTCAGTGTCACCTATGATGATCTGTTCCCTCCCGAAGAGGAAGAAGAAGCTGGTCTTCCTGACCTCGGTGGACAAGAAGTCACCGTTGCCGTCGAGAACGCTTATTTGCCCTTCAACTACATCGACCCTGATACTGGCGAACCCGCTGGCTGGGACTATGATGTTTGGGATGAAATGTGCGTATTGCTCAATTGTATTCCTGTTTACACAGAAGCCGCTTGGGAAGGTATGATACAGGCTGTGGCGGATGGGCAATTCGATGCCGCTGGTGATGGGATCACGATCACTGAGGAACGTGCTGAAGTGGTAGATTTCTCAATAGGCTACATCAACATTGAACAGCGCTTGTTGGTACGCGCAGATGAGGACCGTATCGAAAGCATTGATGACATCGTCAACGACGAAGACCTCAAGCTTGGCACTCAAACTGGGACCACGAACTACGAGACCGCTACACAATATCTACCCGAAGAGCGCATTCAAGCTTTTGAGCAGTTCCCCTTTGCTGTGCAGGCGCTCATCGCTGGCGATATTGACGCGGTGATCATTGACGAGGTTGCCGGTCAGGGTTACTTGGGCGAGAACGCTGACTTGTTGAAGTTGGTTGGGCCTTCGATGTCCAGCGACCAGTTGGGGTTCATTTTCCCCAAAGACAGCGAGTTAGTTGAGCCTGTCAACGCCGCACTCAAAGAGTTAATGCAAAATGGATTCCTCGAAGAAATCAATGCTATTTACTTCGGACCTGATTTCGATATCACTTACGATGACCTCTAGAGATAAGATGAAGGCTTCTCTATCTCGAAAGTAGGATAAACTTTAGTTAATGGTGTGCAGGGGATTTTTACTGCACACCATTTTTTATAACAAACAGGAGGCAATGGTGACGGAGAAACGTATTGTTATAGAACCAGTCGTTGGAGAAGAAGAGGCTTCTTGGGAGGAACGTTTGCGTAGTTTTCCCTGGTGGTTCTTAGCAATGATTTTTATTGCTATTGGAGTTTTCTTTGTAGTTTCTACGAATGAAAGTTATAATGCGGCTTTCAATTTTATTAAAGCTGGCCTTACAATCACGATAAAGACAACGCTCATAGCATATGTAATTGCGCTCGGTTTTGGATTATTGGCCGGATTAGGGCGCATTTCTAAAAATGTTTTCTTTAACAATCTGGCTCGTCTGTATGTAGAACTTATCCGTGGGATTCCTATTTTGGTGTTGATTTTCTTTATTGCGCTAGTAGGGGTTCCTTCTTTAGTAAATGGGCTTAATGCTATTGGGGAATGGTTGAATAATGCAGGGATAGCATTTCTTAGTAAGCCTTTTACAGCGATAACCAATCAGGATGTTTCTATGAATGCAAGGGCTATTATAGCTCTGGCATTTACTTATGGCGCTTATCTGGCGGAAATATTCCGAGCCGGTATTCAATCCATTGGCAAAGGGCAAATGGAAGCCGCCCGTTCTTTAGGCATGAGTTATGGGCAAGCTATGCGGCATATTATTTTGCCCCAGGCTATTCGCAATGTGCTCCCGGCCTTAGGAAATGATTTTGTAGCTATGGTCAAAGATTCCTCATTAGTTTCAGTGCTAGCTGTGCGCGATATTACCCAGGTTGCTCGTTTATACGCTGGCAGTACCTTTCGTTTTCGCGAAGCGTATGTGACCCTGGCTGTCATGTACCTTACTATGACTGTGATCCTCTCTCTTATTGTCCAAACTGTGGAAAGGCGGTTACGTTCTAATGACTAATTCAGATAATATTATTGTCGTTCAAGACTTATTCAAATATTTTGGCGAAGTAAAAGCTCTGGATGGCGTTAGCCTTGAAGTTGGCCGTGGCAAGGTTGTGGTAATAGTTGGCCCCAGTGGTTCAGGAAAATCTACTTTGTTGCGTTGTATCAATCATTTAGAAAAGCCTACTCAAGGAGATATTTGGATTGATGGAGAAAAACTTACCCATAATATCAAAACAATCAACGCTATTCGAGCAGAGATAGGCATGGTTTTCCAGTTATTCAACCTGTTTCCACATCTTACCGCTATTGAGAATGTGACCTTGGCCCAAACAGTTGTCCGTAACCGCTCTAAAGAAGAAGCAGAGCATATTGCTATGGAAAAACTCAAACGCGTGGGCATTCCCGAAAAAGCCGCTGTTTATCCCTCTAACCTCTCCGGAGGGCAACAACAACGCGTGGCTATTGCCCGTGCTCTTGCTATGGGACCCAAGATTATGCTCTTTGATGAACCGACTAGCGCGTTAGACCCGGAAATGATCAAAGAAGTACTGGATGTGATGCTTGACCTGGCCAGCGAAGGCATGACCATGGTTTGTGTTACTCATGAGATGGGATTTGCCCGATCAGCTGCGGATGAGGTGATTTTCATGGACTTTGGGAAGATCGTAGAACATACTACGCCGGAGGGCCTCTTCAACAACCCCCAAGAGGACCGGACGAAGCTTTTCTTGAGTCAAATATTGCAGCATTAGGCAGGTGAATGGGCCTAAAAAGTTAACAGGGCTTACGCAAGGTATGGAAGGGTTTCCTTTGCATAAGCCCTGTGTGGTTTAAGGCGTAGTTTAATTATGGCGGGAAAAGTATTGCCTTAGTTTCCATCACCTAACTCGATCCCTTTTTTTCACACACCATCAAATTGAGAAAACACCAATTGGGATAGGCGGCTAGGGAGTTATAAAGTTTATGCAAAGCGACGACCTTGGATGGCTTCCACAGCGTTAGCAACGAAAGCAGTGGATAAGTGGGAAAAATTCCCTTTCGCGATCGAATGTGAAAGTGCTTACGAAACAGAGCTATAAATTCTCCTATTGGGCGGTCTCCAATGTGTCGATCGGATTCAGACGTTCGAGCGAGTTTGCCCGCAGTCACAAACGTCAGCCTCGACGCGAAATGTGCCAAATTCGGCACGGATACAAACAGGATACCGTTTGGCTTCAATACTCGCGCAAACTCCCCAACGGCAACCTTTTGATGTTTGAAAGAAAGATGCTCCAGGACATCTAAATTCAATACGATATCAAAGACGCCATCCGGATAAGGGATATCCAAAATGCTCCCTTTTTTCACCAAATCAGAAGAGTAATTCAGATCTAATCCGGTAATCGAGTACCCCCGCTGGTGAAACTCCTCAACCAAAACACCTTCACCACACCCCGCATCTAAAATGCGTTTTTGAGGGTCTTTTTTATCCAGAAATTGCCTGACCTTTGACATTTTTTCCAAATAGACCGGAAGATATGGCCAAGATGGGTCTAAGGAGCGGTGATAATCACCTTTGTGTGCATATTCGCCTTCACGAAATCTCATAAAATTAGCTCTTTCTAATAGTATTTGTAATTGCCTAACTCGCAAGACCTTTGGCTCTGAAACCTCGGAGGTCACCGAGACCTCCGAGGTTTCAGAGCTTGGAGAATTTAAAGGTGCAGGACTTAAGTTTTATTCTTCGATTACGGTTTCGGCGTTAATAGGTATACCTTTCCTTGTTCTCCTAACCGGGAAACTTGGTAATACTCTAAAACGGTGCTTGTTACGCGCGTTACCCAGACATCATTTTCTTCTCCGAAGGGAGCCTCTCGCCCTCTAAGTAGGGTATGCATTGTATCACTAATGATAACAGCAAAACGTTGGCCTTTTATATCCTGATGAAAGCGTTCTAAATATTGAGTGTTTCCAGCCATGGCCATTTCCATTAGCTCAACTTTCTCATATTCAGGCACAAGTGGAACGCCGGTTATTAAATTAAAGGACTGTAATTGCCGCTCCGTAATGAATAAAACTTCTTCGCCCTGGGAAGCTGCTTCATTTACTATATCTTGCAGGCGCGATAAATCCCTAGCTTCTACTTCTTTTTCACGAACGGAAAAATGCCCGCTACTCGTTAAGGTCATGAGAACGGGTATAACAAGGGCGGATACAAAAGCAATTTTGGTTAGATTACTGGAAACATCCTTCAACCCGTCTAAGTACTTCGCCTCATCTGCCCAAAATGTGTAGCTGGCTGTTACGATCAGAATGAGAAAATAGGCATCCAAATTGTGTAAATTGCTTCCCCCGCCAATTTTCACGCTCACAACAAGCCCGCCCAGAAGCAATATTGCCAACATCCCGCCAACCCCCAAAAGCTTGAGACGAGAATGTCTGGTAAATTTTTTACCACGTACCCGCAAAAATAGTATCAGCCACAGCGGAGCGGAGACCGCAATCATCGCCGCCAAGATTCCAGGTCGGTACGACGGATTCGGGAGCAAACGGTACCACAACAAAGCCGAGGTAAAACTTGATCCAAACTTACTTATCTGGTTCCCGGAGAGAAAAGTGTAACCCAGATAAGAGGAGAGGGCGGCCGTTCCCCCGCCTATCCCCCAGACCAGGGGCTGCTTGATATACGCCCAAAAAGTTATTTCTTCTTTCCAAGGGTTTTCCAGAAGATAAATAGTAAACGCTAAAAAGAAAGGGACAGGTATCCAATTGACTCGGCTAAGCCCCGCCCATATGGATGAAAGTATAATTACTAAAAAAGACTTCCAGGGCTTCTCATAATCTAAACCCCACAAGATCAAAATAACACAAACCATCAGATGATAATAAATTGGTCCCTGAAAGAAGGCCAGAAACGCCCACGCTGAAAACGCTACCAATTGAAATCTTCCCTTTAGTTTTAGACGTC
>JAANWX010000099.1 GCA_018263575.1 Chloroflexota bacterium
GGGTATTTAATACTCTTTATGGGATTGTTTTTCCCAATCTTGTCATTTAATAAGTAATTATACCATAAGCATTCACACCAAGAGGGGCATAATCGCGCAGCCCCCGGCGATAGGTGGTTCAAGAGAAAGAGGTTTTAGGAAGGGGTAACACTATCGAATAGGCTATTTTCTTCCTCGTTCCTAAGTTTCAACTCCTCTTGTATTCCTTGTATTTAGTGTTCGGCCAGCAACTTCGTTAGTTCATTCCGGAGCAGGATGCGGTTGAGGCGGTTGCTCTTCTTTCCCGCATACGTCACGGTATACTCAATATCAGCTTTTACGTGAGCGAGGTCATTCATTGCCATGTCATATACACCTGTAGCGCTTACGTCCTCTTCTTCATCCCATTCACTCCCAAGATGATAAACCTCTAACATGACACAGCCCTTTTCGGAGAGAGGGGCTGCTTGCCCCCCGCTGTTGGTGTAAAGCCACACAAAGTTTCTGGTTACCTCAGCTTGAGGAACTCCAAGATCACTGGCCATGTCATCCACAAACTGTTTAGGTAACGCGGTGTCATATGTCATGTTTCCATAGAGCCTTTTAGCCTGCTCTCCCAATGTGATTGTCTTACTGATAATGTGTTGTCGAAACGTATCTACACTGTGCATGTCTCCTCCTGTAGTGGTGCGACGTCAGACCGGGCCCACTCTACTAACATGGCGTTGAATTCAGCATGCTGGTCTTGACCAAACTCCGATAATGAACTTACTCCCGTAGCGTAAGGGGGTTCAACTTTCTTCAGCGCTTTAGGATCAAAGGTGTCGCCATTGTCAACAAGGAACATACGACCATACCTGTGGCTGTTGAAGAAATAGTCCCTCTCTCTAGCCTTTCTGTTGTTCTCTATTACATCCAGAGTGAATAGAAGAGAGGGGAATTTTACACTCAGAGCGGTCATGTCCACGCGGTGGTTGAACCACGGGCCAACGTGAGTGAGTAGCGCGGGCTTGAAGAGATACATTTCTGCTATCTCATTCAGCGTGGTTGTTAGATCCTGCAATACGGCACTCCTGACATCAAAGTATTTGTGTAATACGCAGAATGATAGCCCCCCACTGTGTTTCTTGCTCGGGTACAAGTCCGCGACATTTTCAGTTCTTGCATCTCTAACTGTCAAGATAAATGTGTTCATACTTCCTCCGGGACATTCTTATAAAATCCAATAAAATAACCGTCTTTTGGGGATGGTTCACAATTGACTTTACACTTTCCAAATCGATATGTCGCTGCGAGAAGCGTTTTTTGCGACGTGGCAGCCTCCCAGTCAACAATAGGGCGCTGAAATTGGCGAGATTGCCGCACCCCTAAAAAGCAGGGGTTCGCAATGACATCCGTTTAATGGAAAAAGTGTCAACTAATTTCTAGGCTGAAGTGAACCATCCCGTCTTTTGTAGTTGAAACCCTGATAGCCTTTGGCTTAAACCCTTCAACTTTATCAGGAAGGCTTAGCTTTAGGCGGGTCCAAACCAATCTGGCAATGACATTTTTTACCTGTGTCGTATCGGGCCAGACTTCTGCTTCCTCTAGCGCTGGCACTTCAAGGTCGTGTACCTCTTGGATACCAGCCTTTACAACAAGGTTGTCTTCTTTATCTCTAACAAGTATCATATCCATCCTTTTATGATGCTGATAGCTGACGGATCCGCCAGTATCCAATCGTCAACATCTTTGTGCGGCAAGGGGGGAAACTTCACTTCCGCTTTTATCTCTTTTGCGCGTGTCCGAGTGAACTCCTGCATCTTCTCTCTTACCTTTCGGTCTGCGTCATTATCCCCCACTAATATCCTCTTGCTACTTAGTGCCAGAATAGGCCAATACTCTTCTAGGGTGGCGTTCTCGCCCGCTGTTATGTTCGCGGACAAAATCCCGTGTTGCCATAATAAAGCGGTTGGAATATGTCCTTTCGTAACGACTACTGGCTCGGATGTGTATGCCACCTCATCATGGTTGAAGAAAGATTTACGGCTACCTTTAAGGACGTAGTATCTAATACCCTTACCATATGCCTTTCTAAATTTGACGTTTATCAACCGTTCATTCTCAAAAGTCGGCATTGTTAGATAATTCTCGAATGAGCCGAACTTGAAATGAGCTACTGTTTCTTCATTCAAGCCACGTTCTTCGGCATAGGCCATCACTTATCAGAATACGGCCTTACAGTTAGCTAACGAAATTAGGTGGAAAAGAATCGCATCTCTCTGCACGCCGTTGGCGGGCGTAATCGAGCGGCAGAGGGCAACACGACCGTTCGGTGCAGCCCAAGGTTACACCAAATGGGTGTGCTCGCTTTGCGTACCACCGGTATGCATGCCCTGGCCGGAGGCCCGCAAAGCGTGGGCAACACCGTGTGCCTTCGCGGAGGTATACCATGAAGAAAATTCGCTGGGGACTTGTTTCTACCGCAAATATCAATCAGCAGTTAATGCCGGCCATCCGCGCTTCGCGGCGGGGGGAGTTGGCCGCCGTGGCCAGCCGCTCCCAGGAAAAGGCCGAGGCCTACGCCCAGGAATGGAAGATCCCCCAGGCCTTTGGCGGGTACCAGGAGATGTTCACCTCTGGCGCGGTGGATGCTGTGTACGTCAGCCTGCCCAACCACCTTCACGCGGAGTGGAGCATTCGCGCCATGCGGGCCGGGATTCACGTTTTGTGCGAGAAGCCCTTTGCCATCACTCTCCCGGAGGTGGACGCCATGACCGCTGCCAGCCGGGAGACGGGCACTATCCTGGCGGAAGCCTTCATGTACCGCCACCACCCGCAGACGAAAGCGGCCGGTGATTTTGTGCAATCGGGGGAGCTGGGTGACCTCTCCCTGGTGCGGGGGGCGTTCGACTTTTTCATGTCCGAAAAAGAGCGCCAACCCGGCCAACTCAACGTGCGGCTGGTTCCCAAATACGGGGGCGGCTGCCTGTGGGATGTGGGCGTTTATCCGCTGAGCTTCACGCAATTCATCATGGACGGTCCACCCCAGGAAGTGGTCGGGAATCAATGGGTGGGGGATTCCGGCGTGGACGAGACCTTTGCCGGCCAGATGCTCTACCTGGGCGAGGTGGAAGACATGCACGCCGCAATTCTGGACGGCAAACCAAATTTGGTCACGCTAGAGGAGACCAGAAATCATGTGCGAACTGTGCTGGCCCTCTATGAATCTGCCCAGGCCGACAAGCCTATGCGGTTATAGTCCAGAGCACGCATATGGAAATATGCTCAGGGTAAAATTCACATCGGGGAAGAATCGGGAAGTCCCCGGCACTTAGGACAAAGTGCCGGGGACTTCCTGGAAAACGAGATGGTTTCCACAGCGCGAAGACCTAAATCTTTATTCCTCGCGCAAGAGATCAATAGTTTCCACGGCGTGGCGCAAGTGGGGGATGACGATGCTGCCACCCACCAAGAGGGCGACATTGAGGGCGTCATAAAGCTCCTCATCGCTCCAGCCTGCCTTCACGCATTGCTCCAGGTGGTAGTCAATGCAATCGTTGCAGCGCAGGACGGCAGAAGCCACCAGGCCCAGTAGCTCTTTGGTGGGGGCGTCTAAGGCTCCCTCCCGGTAGGCGGCTGTGTCCAGGTTGAAAAAACGCTTTATCCCCAGGTGGTCGATCTCGAAGATGCGCTCGTTCATCTTCTCGCGATAAGCGCGGAAGTCGTCCAGTCGTGTGGTCATGGTCACTCCTCGTACTCACATAACTCATAACTGTTATTTCCACCGTTGCCGTAACACTCATCGTACCCACCTCCCCCATTAAGGGTGTCCCGCTTAGGCCCACCGTAGAGAATATCATCGCCATCTCCACCATTTAGAAAACCCTTTCCAGCACCTCCAATGAGGACATCATTTCCCGCTCCCCCGTTAAGGGTATCATTTTTATCTACAGCGACTATACAGTCGTTCCCGCCTTGGCCATTCAAGGTGTCATTTCCGCTTGTCCCCAAAATCAAATCATTAGCAGAAGTCCCATTGGCAGCAACATTTGTGAGGTTGAGGCTCGCGCACTCATCCGGCTTGAGATCATTGGCGTCAACAAGGGTGGTGATATCATCTGCGTGTGATTCGGGAACAATATTTGCGGCGGCAACCGCTCCTATTATGCCCACCACCAGAAAGATAAGTAATACCAGCAAGAGTGTTCTTGCGCGGGGAATCCAATTCATAAATATAGCCTCACAAATTATCTTCGGCTCATCGGTAATAAGTGTTCTCTAAAACCTGTCAGGTCTGGGCCAAAAACCTTAACTAAATGACATTGAGGTAACATTCACCTCGTATTTTTTAAGAAGATACAGCTACTTTTTCTAGAAAAGCAGCCCTCCCAGCGAGGAGGTGAACAAGTTCCTCGGCCGGCACCGGGCGGCTTAAAAAATAGCCCTGGACAGCGTCAATGGCATGTTGTTTCAGGAACACCAACTGTTCCTCAGTTTCCACGCCCTGGGCAACCACCTTCAAATCCAGGCTTTGGGCCATCTTCACCACCGCATCCACCAAAAGGTTATCTTGGGGATTTTGGATAACGCTGCGATCAATTTTCACGCACTGCACTGGCATCCGTGACAAGTGGTCAATCCGGTTGGCCCCAATCGTCGCGAAATTATCAATCGTCAAATAAAGGCCCATTTCCTTAAGTTTTCGCAAATTCTTTAAGGCCATCTCATCTTGGGAGACAACGTTTGCGCGGTTGATCTCTAATTGCAAACAATGCGGGTCGCAGCCAATTGTCTCCATAGTGCTCGCCAACCAATCCACAAAAGAAGATTGTGAAAAACGATCCGAGGAAACATTAACGGAGATTCCACCAAAAGAAATCCCTTGCGCATGCCATTCTTTGGCGCGGTGACAGACTTGATCCAAGACCCAATCGTCAATGGCAGCGATCAAGTCCCCTTCCTCCGCGCGCTCGATGAACTCAGCCGGGTAAATTATTCCATGCTGGGGATGCGTCCACCGCAAAAGGGCTTCCGCGCCCAGCAGCTCTCCAGTCGCTAGAGAAACGATGGGCTGATAATAAAGTTGAAGTTCCCGATCGTTGATGGCCTGCCGAAGAGCGTGCTTGAACTCCCCAAAATCGGGAAAGACGGCGTCTAGCGCAGTGGCATCTAAAGCGTATTGATAAACCGTATCCCCATCTTGAACAAGGTAGCGGTGAAAGCGGCCCCGCATCTCATGCAGGATCACGGCCCCGTAGCGTTCCGCCAATTTAGCCAGCTCCCGGAAGGAAACCAATTCCACAAAATGATGGCTGGCGGAGGTCAAGCTCTCCTCGCGAATGTCGATCAACAAGGGGCTATATTGAATTTGGATGCGGGAGGCGTCTCCCCGCTGCCAGGCCTGGTAAACGGGCCAACCCATCCAAGCGCCCAGCCCCAGGGCCAAAAAGAAGAGCAAACCTGAGATCCAACGCGCGCTTGTAACGGGAAGAGATACGCCCAAAATAGATAATGTATTAGGAATTTCCTTGAACCCAGGCAGCACACCTCGCTCAGTGGACAGGAGAGGATCAGTTTCCTCATCACTGACCAGGCGCATCAAAAGCGAATCCAATTGAAATTTAACTGCCGGAGCAAAGGTGTCTTGGAGCTTTTTCCCGCCCACATCCCCTTGAATGGAGATTTCCGGGAGAAGGACCAGGTTATACCAGCGGTTGGTCACCCCAGTCACCTCCTCCTTGTGAGTGATCAATTCCCGAACCTGGCACAAATCCAACCCAGTCTTAAAAATGACACCACTGCCCGAAAAAGGCACTGAGGGCATCAAAGACAGCGTTCGATTCCACCCGTTGGGGTCCTCAACTTTAACCAGCATCTGCCCATTTCCCTGAAAATCGGCCATGGGAATTTCTTCTCCAGCGGGGAAGCTGACGTCATACTCGTAGGCCAACTCTAACTGGCAAGCCAACGCCAAAAAAACCGGTTCCCCGGCCTGGATCTTCTCCGCGTCATACACATCTCCCGTGTCTTGGGCGGAGTATACCAACTGCCCTGTATGTTGGTATTGAAGGTCGTCACCGGTCTTCAACGTGGAAGGGCGGGTAAAGGCAAAGGCCCCCAAAATCAGGGAGAGCGTTAGAAATACGCCAATCACCAACAAGATTTCTAAGCTGCCTTCTTGGGTCCCCCTACCAAAAGATCGAGATTGTCGTTTTCGTTTCATACCTTTTCTCAGACGTTGTCTAGGGAAACCTTCTTGCTTGGCAAAGACGCTCAGGACAATCAAAACCGCAACCAGGAGCGAAAAGATGGCCAAATAAAGCGGGGTGCGTAATTTGGCAATCATCCCCCCGGCGGAAGGGATATGCAGCCATAGTTTACCAAAGATTTCTTGGCTTGTGGGGTGATAAGTATCCAGCCAATCGTTGTTATCTCCTTTGAGGGTAAATTGTTCTCCCTCGCGGTCAACAATGCGATGGAAAATAGGGCCTACTTCTGGGTGCTCGTAGACAACGATATCCTCAACGTGATATTCTCTCCTTGTTCTGGCGAGGATCAAATCGCCTTTATGATAGCCTGGCTCCATGGAGTTCCCGTCCACCATCACGTAGGTCACCGGCCCACTAATTTGGCTGGGAGCAAAGAAAAGCCATAAAATGCCCAGTAAGGCGACGAAGGAAACTGTGGAACCAGTTTGGGATCGAAAGAGCCGCAGTATTGATTTCATCGTATCACTTCCATAATTCGTGGAAACAATCGAATGTAATTCGAGGCTGGCTCACCGTGTGCGAAATCCACCTACGTGGATTAGGACCATCGAATGTAATTCGAGGCGGAATTCGCTTACGTGGATTGGGTTGAGGATACACATTTCATCCCATAAAAATCGGGCGCAGCCAATAATAGCTACGCCCGACCGTGTACAAAAAGATTGAGTTTTGAGCGAATATACTTTTACTGAGAAGCTACAACCTGCAGGTCTTCCATGTTACTAACAGAAGGTTGGGATGAAAAAGTACAGGTAGTGGTCGCGCCAGCAGAACAACTAACCCAATTAGTCCCATCATCAACCGTAATAGATACAGAGGTAGGGTCACTCGCGTTTCCGCTCGTAGAAGCGACATCAAATTGAACTGATGCCACTTTTGAGGGATCAGTCCCGTCTAATGTGTAAGTAATACCCGTAATTTCATAACCACTTATAGTGCCAGTGCCATCACCCGCACCACCGTCTTCTACAGTATTAGCAGCCGCAAAACCATAAACGGTCGCGCCAAGAACGATGACCAAAAGAGCTAAAACAACAATTCGAGAACGTCCACGTAACATAAAGAGTTTGCCTCCTAAATAAAAAGGTAAAGTTAGTCATAAATCTTAAACAAAGTATACCATGGCTACGCTTGCTCTTGATTTCAATTTCGTTAGGATTAGAGTTCAAATCTTCGACTTTCGTAATATTTGCAATTTTTTCTGTTACCCTAACAAACATCAGCACCAGACTTATTCAGGATGATTGCATTTGGCATCAGAAAGAAGTTTTCAGCGGGTGTGGAAAGTTGTCTCAAGAGAAAACCTACGGTAAAATAGAAGTCTATCCAGCACCAGAACCTCTCCCCACCCAAAAGGAGCACCCCATGAACCCATCCCCGCGCGCAGGAGCCATTCGCCTGGCCCAAAAACATCTCGCTCAAAAACCAGTCTACTTGGATACGGAGACCACCGGTGTCACCAAAAACGATGTCCTGGTGGAGATAGCCGTCATTGACCATGAGGCACCGCCTTAGTCGACACATTCGTCAAACCCTTTAAACCCATTCATCCGGACGCTTTCAACGTCCACCGCATCACCAGTGAGATGGTTGTAGACGCTCCCCGCTGGTCAGATGTTTGGCCCAACGTGGAATCAGCCCTGGCCGGTCGTGCCGTGGGAATCTACAACGCGGATTTCGACCTGCGCATCATGAAGCAAAGCCACGCCCACAACCAAATGCGTTGGATCAAACCGAGCGGGACGACGTTTTTCGATATCATGAAATTATACGCCCAATTCTACGGGAAATGGAATCCCCAGAATAAGAATTATCGCTGGCAATCCCTGGATAAAGCCAGGGCGCAATGCGGGCTAACCCTCCCCAACGCCCACCGCGCGCTGGATGACACCTTGCTGACGCGGGCCGTGTTGCATTATGTGGCGTAGTACAGTTAGAACTAGACGATATGCCTAAAAAAACTTACTTCATCCTCTGGTTAATGGCCCTCCTTCCGCGCCTCATCTTGGCCATCGCCTATTTCGGGCACCCCATCGCCCTGGATGACATGTTCCAATACGACATGTTGGCTCGTTCTCTCCTGGAAGGAAAAGGCTATCGTTGGTACAACCAGGAAGACTTCGAAACCCTCCGCTCCTACTATTCTCAATTTTTGGATATGGAGGACCTGGAAGTCCCCGAAGATGGCTTAGTGACCACGCACCGCGCCCCAGGCTACCCCGCATTTCTATCATCCATCTACGCCGTGGCCCCAAGTGAAGAACGTTTTGGATGGACACGGATCGCCCAGGCGGCCTTCACGGCCACACTCGCCCCGCTGACGGCCCTCATCGCCATTCACTGCGGCCTCGGGAAGAAGGCGGCTAACATTGCCGGGACGGCTATAGCCTTCTACCCCCTACTCCTCTTCTACCCCTTGGCGCTGGCCTCCGAAAACTTCTTCATCCCCACCTTAACAGCCGGATTCTTTTTCCTCCTCCTGACCCAAAAAAGCCGGAAATGGTCGCCCATCCTCCTAAGCAGCCTCTTGCTGGGCGTGAGCATGTTCACCCGTTCCATCTCAGCCCTATTCATTATTTTTGGGGCCTGGTGGGTACGCATTTTCGGTAAAGTAGACATCAAAAAAACCATCCTCTTCCTCACCCTGGCTTTCGGCATCTGCCTCCCTTGGGCTATACGCAATACACACGTCATGGGGAAGCCCACTTTCATGGAAAGCAGCCTGGGCTATAATCTTTTCATCAGTTACCACCCCGAAGGCAACGGGGGCTTCATCTCAGAAATCGCCATCAAGCCTCTTAACATTCTCGACGACGTCCAGCGCGATCAATACACAACCCAAAAAGCCCTCCAATTCATCAAGGCTGATCCCGGAGAAGCCATCACCCGCGTCTTCCGGAAAGTGGCCTTCTTCTTCAGCGTCGAAGATCGGGAGATGGCCTTTTTCTACGGGAACGGCATCTTCGGGCACATCCCCCAACCCTGGCTAGGGCTGCTCTACCTGGTACTGATCACCCCCTGGATCTTGATCCTCTTCCTCGCCCCGCTGGGGGTGCTTATCAGCCTACTCACCAGCCGGGATCGTGCCCCCGTTTACCTGGCCTTGGGCCTGCTGGCCGGTTACAGCGCACCGCATTTTTTGATCATCGCCGAACCCAGGTTTCATCTGGCGCTCGTCCCCATCCTTTTGCCCTTCGCGGCCCATGCCTGGACCCAACGGAAGCAAATTTCCAGCACCCTGCCCGCTTGGCAAAACCAAAAATGGCCCTACCTGCTCCTCGGCCTCATTTGGCTGCTCATCGCCGCCCTTTTCCTTTGGAACTTCGCCATGGAATGGGACAAGCTCGTGGCGCTGATGGGGCCGGAGGGGCATAAGATTCATTGGTCTTATTAGTCTGATTGGTCGGTAAAGGTGCGTTGCACTTGTAGTCCAAAGTGCATTGCACCTGGTTTTGGTCGGAGCAGTCGAAGTGGTCAAAGTCCATTGCACCTGGTTTTGGTCGAACGCCACCGCTCGGTTACAAACCTTCGCTATCTCTATATGATTGCCCTTTGATTATCACTCATTACTCTTCACTTTTTAAGGTAAAATAGTAATATCTGCTTTTCACATCACCATAAGAATAGCTGATCGCATAGACAATAGACAAGGCCAGTACCAATAGTAAAATTATTACGAGGTGATTCTATGACCATACACGAAGAAATCAACTCAATCAAAAACCGCATTGTCCAGTTGTACCAACCAGATAAAATCATTCTTTTTGGTTCCGGGTCACGTGATGACGCAAATCAAGAAAGTGACATTGATTTACTAGTAATTTCTGACAGAGAAAAACATATGCCACGCCATCAAAGGGGCCTTGAGGTGCGCTTAGCCTTAAGTGAGTTCAAAACGCCAAAGGACATTCTTTTTTACACCCATGAAGATCTAAAACGGTGGCAAGGAGTGCCTCAAGCTTTCATCAACACAGTACTTAGAGAAGGAGAAGTTCTCTATGAAAACTAAAACTAAGGAATATGTCCAAGCATGGTTGAATAAACTGAATGCTACCCCCCATTAAACACCAGCGAGCATCCCCATGAAAACAGTCACTCTCATCACCTGCCCCACCTTCCAAGCCGAGCGAGATAAGGTCATATTAGAAAACAACGGCATCAAAGCCGTTGTTGTCCCCCACTTCAAATCACCCCAAGCCTATGTGGGAGATTCGCAAACCTCCGAGATCATAGTCCGAGAGGACGAACTTGAAAAAGCCAAAGAACTACTCGGCATCGAATAGAGGCCTCTCCCCCTCATCACCTCATTCCTCATCACGCTTCACGCAAAGGAGTCCTCCATGAACGAATTCATCAACAACATCATCGCTGAGCTAGAAAGAATTTTCTCCCCCGCCAGCCTTGGAGAGCGTTTCGTGGCCTGGATTGGCAACGCCATCAGCGCCCTCCTTATCTTCCTAGTTTTCTATCTCCTGTGGAAAATTCTCAAAAGGATAACACGCTCCATCCTAGAAGGACGAAAAGAAGATGAAACCACACGAGCCTTCATCCTAACCGTCATCAAATACACCGTCCTCATCATTGGCGGTATCTCCGCCCTTTCGGCTTTAGGAATCGATGTGGGAGCCATGGTAGCCTCTCTAGGGATCGCCGGCATCACCATCGGCTTTGCGGCCCGCGACGCCTTCTCCAACCTCATTTCCGGCCTGCTCATCTTCCTAGACCGACCCTTTGTGATCGGCGACCTTGTCGAGGTAGGCGACAACTATGGTGAGGTAGATCAAATCACCCTGCGCTCCACGCGCATCATCACCTCCGATGGCCGTATGCTGGCTGTCCCCAACACGGAAATGATCAACAAAACCGTGGCCTCGTACACCAACTTCCCACACCTCCGCCTGGATATGGGCGTAACGATTGGTGTCAACGAAGAAATCGAACCTGCCCGTCAACTTCTGCTGGAAATCGTACAGGATGACCCCGCTTACCTGACTGACCCTGAACCCAAAGTCCTTGTCAAAGCCCTCAACGACTACAACGTCCTCCTCGAACTTCGCGTCTGGCTCAAAAATGAGCGCAAACACGTTGGAAAACGGGCTGATCTACGCGAAAAAATCTTCAACACCTTCAACGAAGCCGGGGTAGATATGCCCTTCGAGACCATTCAACTCACCCCCTTGGATGTAGAGCTTTCTAAAAATTAGGCGCGGCGTATGGGGGAGGGGGACAAAACCCACCGTGGGCGGGGGTACTTGAACCTGGTGGGCACACCCGACCTCCCTCACCGCCCTCACCTCAATCCTCTCCCAGGGGGAGAGGAGGTTGTCCCCTCTCCTCTTGGGAGAGGGCTAGGGTGAGGGCACGGTTCGACCAATGCAAAAACGTCACCCCAGGGGGAATCCTCCCCACGTCCCGGTTGCCCAATGGCGCACCAAGTCCAGCGCCAAAATCTGCAACATGGCCGTCCCGAACCCTGCCAAAAGGGGGCTTGCTAAACTGCGCACGCGGCGGAAAGTGTTCTCGGCCCGGAAGACCATGATCCAAATCAGGGCATATAACATGGTCAATAAACCCACCACACCCAGGGCACTGACCAGGGTCAACGGGTAGAGAATGAGGGGGTTCCCATCCAAAACCAGGGCGGCTACAATCCCGGCCCCAACCAACAAACCCGCCCACGGCCAAAATCCGCCCAACACTGGAGCATCCAAATTGGGCCCGCCGTCCCCCACCCTCCAAACCATGCTCTGGAACAACGTCCACGTCCCAAGCCCCATCACCAGGCCCATCCCCACCCCTGTCACCAAGCGTAAAGCGTTTTGCGGCTCATAGAGGTGAAATTTACCAATAGCGTGCAGGGTAGAATTCACCCCATCCACCCCATAGGCGAGAACAAAAAAAGCCAAAAGGACAATTCCCCCCTTACGCGGCCAACCTGACTGCCGTCTCCCCAAAAAACCAGCATAAAGAATAACAAGGACAGCGCTCAAATACTGCCCCGTACACCGAGCGCACAAAGCAATTGGTCGGTTCCCTAGCAGAAATGAATGCGTCTCAATCCGATGACAAACCGCATAGCCAACCGCATCCGCTTTTCCCAATAACCCAGGAGGAGTATAAAGCAACCATACCACGAGAATACCAATGGCGACGGCCAGTAAGAAATAGTTTCTTTGTTTTAAGTTCATGTGCCTACCTATTCAAGAACGCGGCTCCCTTATAGTAGCCGCGTCCTTGTAGAACCCACAGGCTGCAAAGCTGCATTTTGAAAAATACGGTTAGGAAAAATTTGATTAAGTATCGGTGGATGCCTTTGAATAGCAGCTGGCAGGGGCCAATAAGGGTATGGAATTTGATTATACCGACGATTTAAAATTATTCAACGGTGTAGGATCCAAGATAGAAAACTACTCCTGACTGGGCTGATACCATGGGATTAATTCCATCATTTTTTCATCATCTACATTCAAAAAATTTTGTAGCAAACCGGCAACAATTTCGCCGCGGCCTAGGGCATTGTTTTTAAAATTTTCTACACTTTCCAGCCATTGATCATATGAGCCGTACTCTTTCCATCTTTGTGTTTGATAAACCATTTCATTTTTCATGGTATCAGCAATTTTGTCAATTCCGCTTTCCAGATATTCATCTGTAAAAACCTCTGTAAGATAATAAGCATATCTCTGCAAAAAGTATTCCTGATATTGAGGATTTTGCATCAGGGCTTTTTGAATATGCGGGCTAAAACCGATATATTCGTCGGATAGTCCGAACATCCTCTTTATCACTTCGAGGTGATAGCTGTTATCAAATAACGATACATCCATATCATATAATATTACGCGCCATTTCATGGTTTTAGATTCATCCCGCCAGAATTTAATGTTACCGGAATCGGTATTTGAGAAAAAAGTCTGAAAAATTATATAATCGGTAAAGTTTTCGATATCAATCCAATTTGCCAGTTTTTCGTAGTTTTCCTGTATGGTGAAATCGTTGCTCATACAGAACTCTTTTAGTTGAAGCCAGTCCTCATTATTGCCGTGCAGGGCAACGCCGTCTGCATCAATTATATTTATATTATCAGTGTCAAGATTGTAATGGTAGGACAAATAATCTGCATCTATTCTTTCTCTTAGGTTATATAATCCCCAGTATTCGCCGTTGATATAGACAGCTACGGACTGACCGCGCATACCATCTTGATTTCCTTCTTCGATAGCGGACTTAGAAATATAATAGTCTTTCATTTTCGTTCGCGTATCCTGTCCACCACTGCGCAATACAAAATCCTTATACATGTTTACATCAGATCCTTCAAAAAAGGGGTAGTAGAGCTCATCAAGGCCGTATTCATCACGCATATGAATGATAAATGATTTTTGTGCAAGCGCACGTGAAAAGCCTCCGAATATCTGTATACCGGCATTAAAGTCAAGGGCTAGTTTCCCGTCAGTTTCATAGTATTCAATTGATACAGGGCGTTCGTCATCCCACCAGTAATTTGCAGTGAAGTATGGAAATTCAGAATCGGTATGCCCTTTGCCGTCTGCATAGATACCATAGTCGTAACTGAACAGACCATAGTTGTCTGAGGAGATACACATAATCGGAATATCGTGTGTTTTATCAAAAATAAACGTCCTGCTTGCTATGGCGCTGGGCAATTTGCTGTCGCTTATTGCTATGGCTTTGATGACGGTGTTTTCATTGATGGTTATTGGTTTGGTGTATGTTAAAGATGTTGATGTCGGCTCATATCCGTTTGTCGTATATTTGATAATTGTGCCTGGTTCAGCATTGAGTTCCACTTCAATGCTTTTTTCGGATACCATACCTCCCTTTACAGAAAATGTGGGTTTCTCACAGATTGAAATAAATTCTCTGTCGCTGTTTTTCTTTCCCGGAGTTTTTGTGTCAAAGAAAACTTCTTTGTATTTATTGTCTGCCGAGCGACCAAAGCTGTAGTCGCCTAAAATATAGCCCGTCTCTAAATAATCTATTATTTTGCCGGTATTGTCCTTTAAAATTAATGTTTCGCCCGCTCCGTTTAAGCGAATATCCTCAAGTACAATTGATTCTCCGGCAGCCGGTATGCCGCCTTTTGCAAGAAGCAGTAAGTATTTACCTGCTTCTATCGTAATATCATCAAAAATAAACTCACTGTCCGAGCCTTCTGATATAGAATAACCGGATAAGTTTATATCTTCGCTGCCGTCGTTGAAAAGCTCAATATACTCTATCAGTCCCTGATATCCCTCTCTGACAAGATTTATTTTAGATGCCGCGACTTCATTAATATAAAGGTCACTTAAAATGATATCAACTTCGGAATCCAGGTGATTGATCGGACGCGTGTCATTTATTCTGCCCGGTGTGGGAACAGAGAAATATGCTATTTCGCCATCCGGTGTTCTGCCTTTGGATGCATTCCCGGGTAATTGCTCGACAACCAGACTGTCGGCAACTGCCCCGCTCGGCTCTGTCAATAGGACAATCTCATTGGGACTTAGAGAAAAATTGGTATGGTACTCTCCTTTAATGACTTCATCTTTGCCGCTTGCAAAGACAACCAGATATTCGCCCGCGGGTAGTACGGCATCTGCCGGGAATAGCCATTTCAAAGGGACGGCAGCATCATCTGTCAGAGCAAATCCATTTAATGACACATCACTATCTGTCGGATTGTATATCTCTATCCAGTCACTGGACTTGCCGTAAGCATCCAAGATACCGTACCGGTTATTAGGCATGAATTCGTTGATGACAATCCCTGATCCGGGACTTCTTTCTACTGTAATGTCCATTGTTGTGCTGGAATTTTTGTTGTTTTCCAACCCTGGCGTCGGTTCAGAAAAATAAACCCACTCATCACCCTTGATCCCTCTTGAAACATCCCCATTTAAAGGATCGATAGATAATTCAACCAGTATTTCACTATATGGAGTGGAAATCACCAAGGTCTCATATTGGGATAAACGGAAATTGGTATGCACATTTTCAGAAACTCTATCCTTTCCAGATGCAAAAATAACTAAATATGATTTTGGCTCAATAACTATATTGGGAAAGGCCCATTTTCGGAGATCCGTTATATCGTCTGAAAAATATAGCTGTGCTAAAGAGAATGGTTCCTCACTATCATTATAGAATTCAACCCAATCACCATAATCGCCATCCCCATCAGAGAGCACGGATCGATTATTGATCACATACTCGGTGATCATCAAGGGGGAATCTAGGTAAACCTTAAAATCCTGAGTCTCGTGGCCATCCAGTCCATTTGATTCATTAGGCGTTGGGTGATTAAAGAATAGCCAGGCACCTGCTTCATCCACTCCGTAAGAGATGTCACTATCGAGTGGTGGGAGTTCAATTGTAGACATCAACGTACCAAGGGCAGATGTAAAGTAAAGGGTTTCGCCAAATTCAGCGTTTAACTTAAAGTTCAAATGCAAATTCCCAGAGTCGTCCACTTCGTTTAATCCCGAAGCATAAACAATCTTATATTCCCCTGAGTCAATCTCAAAATCTGGAAAGACCCACATCATGGGATCATCAATATTTGTAGATAGCCCCGCATCCTTAAGGTTAATGGCCTCGTCGCCCGGGTTATAAAATTCTATCCAATCTGAACTTGAACCAAAGCCATCCAAAATTGTCATAGAATTTGAGGACATCACTTCCGTGATCATGACCTTTGACTGTTTTTGGAAATCCAAATTTTGGCTGTTAATGTCCAATTGCTTGAGATCAATTTCAGCTGCGATTCTCTTTTCAAATTCAACCATAACAAATATGAATCCGGTAATTAAGCCAAATCCAATAATTATAATGAGAATCTTGGCAAAAGGAGACATGGATTTATTCATTGATGGTTCCTAAACTGCAAAATCGCCATCGTAACCAAGCAGCGCGACAGAATTCACATGATTAATTCCCCCTAGCTTGTTTACGAGACGATCGGTTTTTTTTCTTCTTCTGATCTCAATTGTCACCTCGTAATTTTCGCCATCAAAAACTTTTGATTTCAATCGATACCTTTTGGTTTCCTTTTCAATCAGCTTAAAAACCAAATCATTTGTGTCTTCTGTCTGATAAGAAATCACACACAAATACGGCGTTTTCACATCTGATATATGGGAAAAGACAAATAAGATGATTCCGATTACGATAGCAGACATCGACGCTAACTTCCAAAGTCCTGCACCGCTAGTGATGCCCATGCCAACTGCCCAAAATATATACGCTACATCAATTGGATCCTTGATAGCCGTACGAAATCGCACAATTGACAAAGCCCCCACCATGCCCAGGGATAATATGATATTACTCGAGATCGCCAAGATAATTGATGAAGTAATCATAGATATAGCGATCAAGGTCACATTGAATGTTTTTGAATACATCACGCCCTGATAACTGACACGGTAGATAAAAAAGATGAACAAGCCTAATGCAAATGAAAATAGCAACGTATATGCAATTGCAGTCACGGATAAATCAGTTGTAAAAATATCGGTGTTTTGTAAAAAATCGTTCCAAGTCATATTTCTTCCTTTTTTTGTATCATCTCAAAAAATAGGGGGCTCCGGACTATTGAGAAGTTACCTTTTTATCTACAAACCAACAACAAAACACTTAGCATATTTAGAGATAGATTGCCATTGAAGGTTTTTTAATTGGATAAGATTTCGAATAACATCAGGGAGATATCCTGTATATTTTACTTCAAGAATAATCTGATTGGGAGGGATCACTGAGATCCTATGCCCATTTGAGAACAAATCGTCTTGAAAAATCCCTGCCTTAAGCAAAGTATCAAAACAAATTCGCACATCGCCATATCTATAGATATACGCTTCACGACGATATTCAACCACTACCCTTGAGCGTAAGTTCTTCGTCCGATAATTAAGATAAAAATCTATCGCAACACCATCATCTTTATGTCTCAAAAAACTCACTTCACCACGAACCAGTCGATCATATTCTTCCCTTGAGATTTGAAAGTGCGATTTATCGATTAAATTTCCTCGTTTGATTTTTCTTTCAAGTTTAATGACATCAGATTGATAATTGTAAGCACGGATCCTAAATTTTTTGCGCTCTCTGATCCCGTTCGTCTTATCAAAAAAAGCACTTTGGTTATAGTCATCAAAATATAAACTTGAAATCAAATATCCCCCAGCTGCATCACTAAAGGAATCCCGCTGACATAAATTGCGCAATTTATTTTCCATCAAATTTTTTTGATGGGCATTGATAATAAACTTCAATTCGTTTCTATACATAACTTGTTCTTTTCAACAGTTGTTGTAACTACTCACCCATTGTCATTTCGACGAGGAACGAGGAGAAATCTTTGCCATCGAATACAAGATTTCTCACTTCGTTCGAAATGACACCAGAGTAGTTACCAGTTGTTTTGAGTATAACATATTGAAATTGGGGGGTGGGGGTCAGGATTGCTTCCGGAACCGGGGGATTAGCGTTCCAGATCATTTCTCTATTTGTGATTCCAAGATGACCGGACCATCAATCAAGTTTAGGGAAGTATCCCAAGCATTTAATTCCAGATAATCGTCAGAACAGTAAAAATCAAGAGTCGTATGATGATAGATCTTATTACGAACCTGCGAGTAAGGATTGAGATCTACATTGTTGAAAGCATATAGCCAGGCCCCTCCCCCTGCTGTAACGATGTAATAGATACCATCCTTGAAACTGCGCTCATAATGGTGGTTGTGGCCCGAAAAAACCATGTCCACGTCATTTTCTTCAAACAACGGAACCAGGTAATCAGTCACTGGAACTTCGTCCCCGCGATGACTGCCACTGGTATAGGGAGGATGATGGAAAAGCACAATTTGCCATTTCGAGTTGGCATAACCAGATGACTGGAATTCCTCGACCAACCATGTATACTGTTCGCCCTTAGGCTTAAAATTAAAATTTGAATCAAGAATGACAAACCTGGCGCATCCGTAGGTAAAGGCATACCATTCTTCGTTCCCTGGAGGAGAGAAGAAATCATAATACCACATCCGTTCCTCTCCATTGTATTCATGATTTCCTATAACCGGATAGAGAGGAACATAGGCTAGAAGATCAGCTGCGGGATGGAAAAATTCTATATCCCAACCCTGATAATTCTTCCCGTATTCGACAAAATCTCCGGTGTGAAACAGAATATCGGGTTCGTTTTTAGTTATTGATTCAATAACCTCACGATGCACATCAGATCGGGTCCGGGAATCTCCGTAAACAACTGCCCGGAAGGTCTGAATGGCATCAGGGGCAGTGGTAAAAACAGCCGGCCAAGAGGGACTCCACTGCCCGCTGCCGTCCATGCTTACTTGATATTCATAGGTAGTGTCTGGGATAAGTCCCTGAAGGGGGATTTCGTGAAATTTTGTTTTTTCTAAGAAGGACTTTTCGATCCAGGTTGTATCACCCATCAGCCGATAGCGTAATTTGCTCCAGCTATAGCGATCAGGAGTTTCCCACATAATTGTGATTGATTCCCGAGTCACCTTTTGAAGGTAGGCATTATACTGATTGAGGGGTTGAGTTGGTGTGGGGGAGTGGGTTTGTGTCGGTGGGATTGTTGGAGTAACTGAGGGAACCGGAGTGTGTGTTTGCGTTTCAGTAGCGGATGCTGTCAGGGTCGGCTCCAGTGGAAAAGTTGGAGAAGGTAGATTTTCCTCGACTTTGAGAGTTTCAGGTGGCATGGTAGCTGTACCAGGCGCGAAAAGCCTTATCGTAGATTCCGGGGGAAGTAGGGGGAAAATCGGGTGGCATGAAGAGGCTAGTGTCAACAAAAAGATCAAACCGGTCGAAAACAGCCCTTTTTTCATGGAAATCCTTTTTCAGTATGTGTCCAAAATCACTCTTACGCCGGAGCAGCTTTCTGCAGCAGTGTGACGCTTACTTCCCTTTCCGTCAAACGCGCACATGGCGCGATTTTTACCAAGTGTAGCAACAACTCAGATCTCCGAGGCTAACTGGTCATCCTCGGAGGTCAATAAGTTTAAGCATATAAAAGGCGGTTCGCATGACCTGAGACTAATTCTGTAAGCGCTGATACCGGCTTAACAAAGTATTATAAATATAATTTTGCCACATTTTCACCACCCGCTCATAGCCATAATTATGCGTGGAATACGTCTGGATGATGAGTTGGCCATCTAAGCAGCTTACGGCGGTTAGAAAATTGGTCTTTTCATTGACGCGGGCTGCCCACAAAGGCTCAGCGTTACTTCCCAGTTCCAAACGCATAAAATCGCCTATATCCGAAGATGGCCAGTAGCCAGTAGGATTGGTGAGGGCTATGCCTTCATTGGGCTGATGGTGAATGGGATGCGTGCCATCTATTGGCCACAGCAGTTGATGATCCAGGGGATCATACGCCCAATTGTCCTGATACTTAACACCGCAACGTCCCAATATGGTACTTATCTTGCCAAGGCCTATTTCGTCTAGTTGCCATTCTTCGATAATCACGGAACTCCCAACGTTCAAGGCATCGTTAAGGTAAACATAAAATTCACCCTGAATATCACCCCGCGCTTCTTTGGCGGAGATGATCAGATCCCAACCCTGGCCACCCGGCCCACCGGAGAGCAATTGCTCTTTATAATTGCCCATAGCATCTCCAACGTCCACATAATCAAGGCCCATGCGGTTCAGCGCTTCTTCTACATAACGCGAAATCGTGTAAACGCCAGCCATATCTTCATAGACAAGAATACTGGCTGATTTCATCCACTCATCAAAACCAGCATCTGGTGGGGCTTGGGGAGACGTGGTTTGGGTTGGGGGAGGCTCATCCGTGGGTTGAGGCTCAGTGGTCGCCGTGGGTTGTGGTTGCGGCTCGGTTGTCGCCGTCGGCTGAGAAGCATCCATAGTGGCCTGAACAGACTGAGCAACAGCCGTTTGTTGAGAACTTTCATCAGAGGTAGACTCCTCTTCCTCTGCTGGGGCTTGATCACTTTGCTCCTTGGCATTGATGGTCGCCTGAATAGCCAGAGCTATTGCAGTTTCTTCTAAAGAGCTATCTTGCGTGGGCATCTGACAAGCACTTAACACAAGGGTCAATATGACCCCCAACATAAAAACTTTAACTATAGACTGATAACGATCGATATTCGGTCTCATTGCCTATCCTCCATAAAAAAAGGTAATAGTAGATGTGTCATGGCAGGGAATGATTTATATTATATCCTTAAACCACATTTTGTGGCAACCATTTACAATCACAAAAGCAGAGCAAATTTATTTGGAGAAAGACAAAATGTCCTAAGCTAGGAAATTGTATTATAATATATACAGACGGCGGCGAGGGAGGAGAATTTTTGTGCGGGTTATTGTCATATGCAATTTTCAGAAGACAGAATATTTTGGAGAGACAGGTTTTGCAAGGCAACAGCACCGCTTAGTATACCATTATATTGCAATGTTTCCTTAGAAATTTTTGTTTTTTTCGCCCTTTGCGTGTCCATTGCCCTCACCCTAGCCCTCTCCCACAGGGAGAGGGAACCTGACCACATCGATCTCGTTCTCATCAGCCCTTTCCCAGGGAGAAAGGAGTTAGGAAACCTCACTACATTAAACCAATTTCCTTTTAGGACGCTTCCGACCACTCAGACCACTTAGATTATTTAGACCATTTAGACCAATCAGACCAATCAGACTACTTAGACCAATCAGACCACCCACGTAAAGTCTCCAGGGGCGAAAGAAGAATTCAATATGGTGCTCCCCTTCTGCAAGTTCTACGCCGCGCAGGATTCCGGCGACCGCTTGCATCTCCGCGTTCTGGCCATCCACTCTAACGCGCCACCCAGGATAGTCGATTTCAGAGAGGACGAGCAGGCCTGGCCCTTCGGCCCGGATGGTGATGCGGTTGGGTTTCCAGGCGACGAGTTCGGCGGGTTCGGCGCTTTGGCCCGGTTCAGTATCAGCGGGCTGCACCCAGGCGCGGGGGAGAGTGAGTTGGTTCTCGTAAAGGCGGGTCTCACCAAATTGTTCGCGGAGCACGAGGCCCTCCACCTCCAAATCAAATTCGGCGGCAATGTAGCGGACATTGAGTAAACCCAAAAGCCTAGCGTCGGGAAAATAAGCGGCGTTGTCACGGGATGGGTCTCCCCCAGCAAAGGGCGGCAGGGTGACGCTGTAGCCCTCTTGGGGAATGCCCGTGGCTGTCTCCATAAATTTCGCGTAGGCGGTCAATCGAAGAGGGTCAACACCATCCGCCAGTTCAAGCCCGTGTTGGGCGGCGAGGCGCTGAGGAAGGCTATACGAAGGGGAGTAAACGCGAAAATGGCCCGGCCTTTCCGATAGATACTCAGCAAGTTCCCCTTGGTGGCTAAAAACCTCACTATTTGGTCGAACGTCGTAACTCATTAGCGCTGCACCAGCCCAGTCAACCGCCCCTAGGAGGAAAAGGCCAACCAGCCACACTTGAGGGGAAACACGCTCCCGGCCCACGCCGATCCAAAGGGCAGCCAAAAGGAGGGCGCTAACGCCCCAAAGAATGGTGAAAGGCAGCTCACCGGTCAAAGCCCAGATTCCGCCCCCCAAAAAGAAGACAGCGGCTACCAGACCCACCAGAATCAAACGAGCGGCACGGTTGAGCGCCCAACCAGAAAGCAAATGCTCCACTGAGTAGGCAGCAATACTAGGCAGAGCCAAACCCACCAAAAACAGGGTGCGGGGAGGAACACGCAGCAGGCTGAAGCCCGGAAGACGGGCCAATAGCGCTAAACCGGGAAGATGGGATCCCAGCGCAAAGACCAAACTCAACCCAGCCGCCCAAAGCCAAAAACGGGTTTTCTTTCGAATCCGAGCATCCGTCAGCGCAAGGAGGGTGAGAACCAACCCTGCTCCTCCGGCATAAAAGGCCCATTCTGCTGAACCGCCTCGGGAGGGAAATAACATTCCCAATAACTGAGCAGGCGGGAGCGAATGTGAAAAGACCTCTTCGGGAGCAAGGCTACTTCGCGTTGAAAGGGAGGTGTATTCCAACAAGGGCAGCAACAAAGGGGCGCTCAACAAAATTGTCAATCCCAACGAGGATAAAAATCGCCAAATTTTATCTCGCCAGTTGAATTGGCTATACGTAAACAAGTAGGCTGTCCAGAGGAGACCGGCATAGGCCGCCCAACGCGGATCGGTGAGGAAGATGAGGGCCAGGACCACGCCGGAGGCCCATTTGCGGTCTGCCCTCACCCCCGGCCCCTCTCCCACAGGGAGAGGGGAGACAGACTCCCTCTCCCCAGCTTGATCCCACATAGCCCTCACCCCCGGCCCCTCTCCCACAGGGAGAGGGGAGACAGACCTCCTCTCCTCTTGGGTGAGGGCCGGAGTGAGGGTAAGTAGGAGCCAAGGCGTCCAGGGCACAGCATAGAGGAGGGTAAGGTGGCCGGCTCCAAAGTGGGCGAAGAGCTTGGTCATGAGTTCAAATCCCAAAGCGCCAAAGAGAGCGGGTAAATGG